>JAZNDF010000108.1:0-8141 GCA_045587925.1 Faecousia sp. | reverse complement strand
GACAAAATCCCAGGTGAGGGCTTCTGGCAGGGTGAAGCCCAGTTTTTCCACATAGGTTTTGTTCACATACATGGCTTCTGTGGAACGCATGAAAGGCAGGGCGTAAATCTCTTCACCAATGGCGCACTCTGCCAGGAACTTGGGCACAATCTCGTCCATACCCGGCCCGTCAAAGGCCACCTCGCTGCCCCCAAGGCCATAGCGTTCGTCAGAAAGCAGGCTGCCAAGGGGCACCACTGTGTTTGTGCCGCCGGTGAGGTAGGTGGCAATATGGTCGGGATAGGTGATGCACACATTGGGGGTGGTATCGGTGGCAATATTGGTGATCACATCATTGTAAATTCTGCCATAATCTGTATACAGGCGCAAATTCACTGTAATATTGGGATACAGGGTCTGGAAATCAGCGATCGCCTGCTTGTAAATATTGACCTGTGTAATATTGGTATCGTTCTTTGCCCAGAAGGTGATCTCATACTGCCGGGAGGTATCGAAGCTTTCCGGCACAGAAAATGCCTCTGTCTTTTTAGAGCCGTGGCAACCGGTCAAGCCGCACAAAAGTGCCAGCGCCAGCACCCCGGCAAGCAGCCGTTTTTTCATCCCTTCATACCTCCTCTGGACACACCTGCCATAATCTTCTTGCGGAAGATCAAAAACAGCACGATCAGGGGCACGGAGATGACCACCACTGCCGCCATCATTGCCGGGATATTTTCACGGCCCAGGCCGTTTTCCCGAATTTCCTGAATGCCGTTGGATACCAGAAAATAGGCCTGATCGTCGGTGATCAGCCGGGGCCACACAAAGCTGTTCCAGCACTCGATCACCTTCAAGATGGTAACGGTGATCAAAGTGGGCTTGCACATAGGGATCATAACCTTCCACAGGTATTTCAGATCCGATGTGCCGTCCACCTTGGCGGCATAATACAGTTCATCGGGTATCTGGGCGAAGTTTTCCCTGAGCAGGTATATATAAAATACCGACGCCACCGAGGGCAGGATCAGACCCATAAAGGTATTGCGCAGGTCAAGCTCCGTCACCGTCACAAAATTGGTGATCACGACCAGCTCGCTGGGGATCATCATCAGCGCCAGGAACAGGGTAAATGCCAGATTTTTTCCCTTGAAATCCAGCCGGGCGAAGGCAAATGCCGCCAGCACCGTCACCACCAGCATAATGGCAGTGGTGGCCAGGGTGAAGATCAGCGTGTTGCGCAAATACTCTGCCAGGGGCACTGCTGTGAATACTTCTTTATAATTATCCAGGGTGGGCGACGAGGTGTACAGCTTGGGGACAAATTCGCCGTTATAGGCGCCGTAGCTTTTTACGGAGCTGAGGATCATCCAGTAAAAGGGGAAAAGCACCACCAACGCCCAAAGGGTCAGAAAGGTATATACGATCAAATTCCGGACGATGCGCTTATGCTTGGCAGCGCGCTCCAGGTTTTCATATTTTTCCATAGTACATACCTCAATGATAGTGGACATATTTCCGGCTGACCAGAAGATTGATACAGGTGATCGTCAGCACGATAGCAAACAGTATCATCGCCGCCGCAGATGCATAGGAGGGGTAGCCGCCGCTGTTTCCGTAGAGCATATCGTATACATAGCCCACGATGGTATTCATTCCCGCGGCATTGAGATTTGTGCCAAACAGTGCCACCGCATCGGAATAGGCCTTGAATGCACCGATAAAGCCGGTGATGATCAGATAAAACAGCGACGGAGAGATCATAGGCAGGGTGATCCTTCGGAACATCCGGAAACGGGAAGTGCCGTCCACCCGCGCCGCATTGTAATAATCCTGATTAACCGATGCCAGTGCACCGGTGAGAATTAAGATCTTAAAGGGCAGGACCACCCATACGGTATACACGCACAGCACCAGCATTTTCGCCCAGTACGGGCCCTCAATAAAGTCCACCGACTGCCCGCCGAACCAGCCGATCAGCACATTTACAAGACCGTCTGAGTAAGCCGTCTTTTTGAACAGGATCATAAACACCAGACCAACTGCCAGTGTATTGGTCACATAGGGCAGGAAATAAACGGTCTGATATAAATTCCGCACCCGGCGGATGGAGCGCAGTCCCATAGAGATCAGAAGCGCCAGGCCGGTGGACACCGGCACTGTCACCACCACCAAAATCAGTGTGTTTTTCAGTGCCTGTAAAAAATAGGGATCGTGCAGGACATACTCATAATTATAAGTACCTGTGCCGAAGTAGCTTTGGGATGCGGAATTATAGCCCTCCTCCAGGGAGTAGACCAGCACATCCACCAGGGGATATACCAAAAACACACCCAAAAACAAGATGGCAGGCAGTAAATAAAGCCAGCCCTTCAGGTTTTGCTTTTTCATATTACTCAGACCTCAATTCGCAACTGGTCATCCTTCCCAAACAGGAACACCTTGTTTTTCTTCAAGCCGAAGCGCACCTGGGGATCGGTTACATCGATCTTACTTTCCGCACTGATAATGGCGCGGACGGCGGAATTTTCACAGTGAGAATGGGTGCAGACCACCGTAATATCCCGACCCATAATTTCTACATTCTTCAGGTCACAGCACAGCGCCCCCTGGGGATCCGGCACAAAGCCCTCCGGACGAATGCCCACATATACATCCCGGTCCGAAACGCCGTCGACCTCCAAAACCGCGGTATCTGCAATATAGAGCTTTCCGTCCTTTACCCTTCCGGAAAACACATTGATGGGCGGTGTGCCCAAAAACTTTGCTACAAACAAATTGGCAGGATCGTCATAGATTTTCTGGGGCTTGTCGATCTGCTGCACCACGCCGTCCTTCATTACCACGATCAGATCGGAGATGCTCATAGCCTCCTCCTGGTCGTGGGTAACAAAAACTGTGGTGATGCCGGTCTCCGTCTGGATGCGCTTTAATTCCTCCCGTGTCTGCAGGCGCAAGCGGGCATCCAGGTTGGAAAGGGGCTCATCCAGCAGAAGGATACGGGGCATCTTCACCAGCGCACGGGCGATCGCCACCCGTTGCTGCTGACCGCCGGAAAGCTCGTTGGGCTTGCGGTCCATAAGGGCATCGATCTGCACCAGCTTTGCCGCTTCCTGGGCCTTTTGAAGCATTTGTGCCTTGGACAGCTTTTGCTTTCCCCTGAGATTTTGCAGAGGGAACAAAATATTCTGCAGGACTGTCAGGTGGGGATACAGGGCATAATTCTGGAACACCAGTCCCACGCCCCGGTTTTCCGGAGGCAGGTCTGTCACATCGTCCTCCCCAAAGAAGATCCGTCCGCCTGTAGGCTTCTGCAGACCGGAAAGCAAATTCAAGGTGGTGCTTTTTCCACAGCCGGAGGGCCCCAGCAGACCGATGAGCTTGCCGTCAGGGATCTCAAAGGAGAAATTATTGACCGCCACCACTTCCCTGCCGTTTTTCTTATCTCTGGACGGAAAAACCTTCGTTAGATTTTGCAGTGTCACTTTCATAGCTTATTCCCTTTTCTTTTTTGGATTATTATTCTTATTATATGTGGTTTTGCACTGCTTTTCAAGAGGTTGTTTCCTGCAGATTGGCACTTTTGTGGAAACTTTTTCCACGGGTCGATTTTTCCTTGACAAAGAGGCAAAAAAGTATTAATCTCAGTATTATATAGTGGGGAAAATATTTCTGCGGAGGTATGACGGATATGCGGGAAAGCGGTATATTGATGCATATTACCAGTTTGCCCGGCCCATACGGGATCGGTACACTGGGAAAATCGGCATACGCCTTTGTGGACTTCCTGAAAAAAGCCGGTCAAAGTGTATGGCAGATCCTGCCCCTGACGCCCACCGGCTTTGGAGACTCTCCCTATCAGTCCTGCTCCGCTTTTGCGGGAAACCCCTACCTGATCGACCTGACACTGCTTATGCAGGAGGGTCTTTTGCAGCAGTCAGAGCCGGATGCCCTCCAATGGAGCCGCACCGAAGACCGTGTGGATTTCGGTCTGCAATACGAAAACCGCCAAAAAATGCTGAAGCTGGCATACAGCCGGTTTACAGGCGGCGAGGATTTTGACCGGTTCTGCCGCGCCAACAGCAGCTGGCTTTCGGACTTCTCCCTGTTTCAGGCACTGAAGGATGAAAACCGGGGCGCGCCCTGGTACTTGTGGGAAAAGGGCCTGAAGCACCGGGACCCGGACGCCCTCTGGAATGCCCGGCAGCGGCTTAAGGACGCCATTCGTTTTTACTGCTTCGTTCAGTTTCTTTTCGACAGGCAATGGCACGCCCTGCACAGCTACGCAAAGGAAAACGGCATCCGCATTCTGGGCGATGTGCCCATTTATGTGCCGCTGGACTCGGCGGATGTGTGGAGCGCACCGGAATTGTATCAGCTGGATGAAAACCTGGACCCTGTGGCAGTGGCCGGTTGTCCCCCCGATGCTTTTTCCGAGGACGGTCAGCTTTGGGGCAACCCCCTGTACCGTTGGGATGTCCATAAAAAAGAAGGCTATAGCTGGTGGATCGGGCGTATTCAATCCGCCGCCCGGCGGTATGATCTGATCCGCATCGATCATTTCCGGGGCTTTGAAAGCTACTGGTCTGTCCCCTACGGTGACACGACTGCCCGAAACGGTCAGTGGATAAAAGGTCCGGGGCTGGATTTTATTAAAGCACTGCCGAATGTGCCTATGGTGGCAGAGGACCTGGGCGTGATCACACCCCCTGTGAAAAAGCTGCGGGACGACTCCGGTTTTCCCGGTATGAAGGTTTTGCAATTCGCCTTCGATCCCGATCACCCCTCTGATTACCTGCCCCACAACTGCACCGCAAATTCGGTTTGCTACACCGGGACCCACGACAATATGACCCTTTCCCAGTGGCTGGACTCCCTGCCGGAAAGAACGCGGCAGTTTACCGCCGATTATATGCGCCTTACAGAGGAAGAGGGCTTTGTATGGGGCGTGATCCGCACAGCTATGTCCACCCCCTCCAAGCTTTGCATTTTGCAAATGCAGGACCCCCTGGAATTGGGAAGCGATGCCAGAATGAACTTCCCCGGCACCCAAACGGACCGCAACTGGACCTGGCGGGCAACGGAAGGCTTTGCATCCGACGCCCTTGCGGGCAAGCTCAAAAAGCTGACAGCCCTTTATTTTAGAATTTAATCCTGAGAATGGAGAATTAAATATGGAATATAATTGCGTAAACATCCTCAAGTGGACCGAGGCACAGCTGAAGTACACTTACGACGTATCCCTGCAGGAGGCTACCCCCCAGCAGCTTCACGAAGCACTGGGTCAGGCTGTGATGACAGCCATTGCAGACAATTGGAGCCTGTCCAAAAATTCCCGTCTGCACAAGCGGAAGGCATACTACATTTCCGCAGAATATCTCATTGGACGGCTGGTGTATTCCAACCTTTACAACCTGGGCATTCTGGACGAAATGAAGCAGCTGTTTTCCGAGCGCGGCGTAGACCTTGCTGTGCTGGAGGATATTGAGGACGCGGCTCTGGGCAACGGCGGTCTGGGCAGACTTGCCGCCTGCTTCCTGGACTCTGCCGCCAGCTGCAACATTCCCCTGTCCGGCTACGGTCTGCGGTACAAGTTCGGTCTGTTCAAGCAGAGCTTTGACGAGCACGGCAGTCAGCGGGAAATGGCAGATGACTGGTCCAAATACGGCGACCCCTGGTCCTTCCGCCGCTACAATCACACCGTAAAGGTCAAATTCCCGGACCACACCGTTCTGGCTGTGCCCTACGATGTTCCGGTGATCGGCTACGGCACCAACAATATCAACACCCTGCGCCTGTGGCAGTGCGAGGCAGAAGAAGAACTGGACTTCAGCGCCTTTAATGACCAGGATTATCTGCGGGCCCTAACCCAGAAAAACAAAGCAGAGGACATCACCCGTGTGCTCTACCCCAACGACTCCACCTGGGAAGGCAAGCGTCTGCGCATCAAGCAGCAGTATGTGCTGTCCTCCGCTTCCCTGCAGGATATGCTGCGGGTCTACAAATCCGTCCACGGCAACGACCTGAGTCACTTTGCTGACTACTACGCCATCCAGCTCAACGATACCCACCCGGCTATGTCCATTCCGGAGCTGATCCGTCTTCTGATGGCAGAGGGTATGGACTTCGGTCAGAGCTTTGAAATCGCCCGCAAGACCTTCTCCTACACCAACCACACCGTTATGGGCGAGGCACTGGAGAAGTGGCCACTGGACCTGCTGAGCAGTGTGGTGCCGGAGATCGTGGATATCATCTGGAGGATCGACGAAAAGCTGAAAAACGAGCATCCCGGTCTGTTTGTCATTCGGGACAATACCGCCCATATGGCAAATCTGAGTGTATATGTAGGAAGTTATGTAAACGGCGTTGCAGAGATCCACTCCCAGATCCTCAAGGATGACTGCTTCAAGGATTGGTATCAGGCATTCCCGGACCGCTTCCAGAACAAGACCAACGGTGTCACACCCCGCCGCTGGATGGGTCTGTGCAATCCGGAGCTGACACAAATGATCAAGTACCGGGTCGGCGGAGACTTCCTGAAGGACCTGAACAAGCTGCAAAAGCTGGCTCCGATGATCGACGAGGATATGATCCGTCAGTTCGCCGCCATCAAGCGCCAGAAAAAGGAGCAGCTTTGCAAGGTCATTGCCGAGAAGGAAGGCGTCAAGCTCAATCCCGACTTCCTGTTCGATGTGCAGGTCAAGCGTCTGCACGAGTATAAGCGGCAGCTGCTCAATGCGCTGAGTATTGTGGACATCTACTTCCGCCTGAAGGAAGGCGCCCTGCCGGACTTCCAGCCCACGGTTTACCTGTTCGGCGCAAAATCCGCCCCCGGCTATGCCCGCGCAAAGGCAATTATCCGCTATATCAACCGCATCGCAACGCTCATTAACAATGATCCGGATATGCAGGATAAGCTGAAGGTGGTATTTGTTCAGAACTACAACTGCTCCTACGCCGAGCATATCATTCCCGCCGCAGATATTTCCGAGCAGATCTCTCCTGCCGGCACAGAGGCCTCCGGCACCGGCAATATGAAGCTGATGCTCAACGGTGCCGTGACCCTGGGCACACTGGACGGTGCCAATGTGGAGATCGTCAAGGAAGCAGGTATGGAAAACAACTATATCTTCGGTGCAACGGTAGATCAGATAAATGCCAGCCGGGACTCCTATAACCCCCGCTGGATCTACGATCACAACCCCCGCCTGCACCGGGCCATCGATACTCTGGTGGACGGCACCGTTCCCACAGACAACGACCTGCGGGATCTGTACCACGCACTGCTGGACGGCACCTCCTGGCACAGAGCCGACCATTATTTCCTGCTGATGGATTACGAGTCCTATATGGATGCAAAGCTCCGGGCAAACCGGGACTATGCAGACCGGATGAACTTCGGCCGCAAGTGCCTGATCAATGTGGCAAACGGCGGCAAGTTCTCCTCCGACCGGACCATCCGCCAGTACGCCGAAGAAATCTGGCACATCGAACCCACACAGAATTAAAAATGAGCGTGCCGCGGCACGCTCATTTTTCATATATTACTTTTTCACAATGGATGTAATATGGGGGAAAATACTGTCCTCGTACCAGTACATAAAGCCTTCCATATCCACCTTATCGCCAACCTGAAGTGTACCTACGGTCTGGTAAACATCGGTATCTGTTCCGGTCAAATATACTTCTACACAGAATATATAGGAATTGCCGTTTAAGGATGCGGTGATATAAATATCATTCCCCGGCCCACCGTTCTTATACTCGATCGCTTCAATAGTCAAGCCCTTGAAGGAAGCCAGCATACCCTGGTAATTATATATCTGGTCGTTGCCTAAGTAACCGGTAAGATCCACCGGCTGAGCAATGTAAGTATCGCCATCCTCCATAATCTCGATCTGACCGTCCAAAATTTCGTGCTGACCCAACCAGATAGACTTGTAGCCTGTCACGCGAATTTTCGTACCGGGAACCAGGCTTGCAGCCATTTCCTCAGAGCAAGCGGCGTTATAGATGTAGTAACCGCCATCTGTATCCTGTGCATAAAGGATGATCGTATCGTTCCACCATTCCTGATTGCCCTGAACATAGGCTTCGATCGTAACCTGTGTGTCTGCTTCAGCCGCCATATAAGCGCTATGGGTCGTAACACCGGTGCCTTCAAA
>JAZNDF010000107.1:0-1653 GCA_045587925.1 Faecousia sp. | reverse complement strand
AATAAATCTAAAAAGCTTGTTTTCTTCTTGGGTGCGGGTTTTACGTAATCAAAGCCGCCACGGGGTTCCGACTTGTCAAATCCGATGGACGGACAATCGGGATCACCTTCAAAGCAGTGTTCGGTATCCACATGGTAAACGACACCGTCAACACGCTTGTACAGATGTTCCATGCACGGATATTCTCCCGCCTGACGGAAGCCGTTTTGGAGAAGCACCTGACGGTACTCGGAGACAGCACGTTGTGCGGCGGTTGCATTTCCGTTGAACTCGGCACCGAAGATATAATGCGTACCGTAATCGTCAATGTACATCTTTGTGCCTCCGCAAGTCCATTTGGGATATTGCGGGAGTTTTGCATCCCATTCTGCCATCACAGCGGCGTTGCGGTCGGCCTGCGCCTGTTCCTCGGCGATAGCGGCGGGGAGCTTGGTGCCGCAGTCCTGACAGAACTTGGTGCCGATGGCGTTCTGCTTGCCGCAGTTCGGACAGACCGCACCCTGTGCTAGCGTCTGTTCGGGGAGCTGTGTGCCGCATTCGGGGCAGAATTTCTTATCTGCCGTAGTCGGCTTGTTACAGTTCGGGCAGACCTTCATGTTCTTGGCCGCCTCGGTAGCATAGCCCTGCACCGAGCGCTCCAGATTTGCCATTGCGCCCTCCAGACCGGGCGAGCGGCGGGCCTGCTGCTCAGTATTCTGTACCGACTGATCGATGGCGTTTGCCGCCTTGTTGGTCAGATCGGTCACGGTCGGCTCAATGGCTTTTCCGATGGCCTTGCCCACGGCGTCGCTGACACCGCGTCTGATCGCTCTTTCTAAAAAGCCCATAAAGTATCCTCCTTTATATCCCTTTGTATTTGATCAGTAATTGTCGTCTGCTGTTGATCTCCAATTTCTTGTAAATGTTTTTACAATGAAAGTGAACGGAAGAATGCGTAATATACAATGTCTGTGCAATTTGCGCCTGCGTTTTATCCGTAAGAAGCTGAGCAAACACCTCAAGTTCACGCTTTGACAAGGTTTTCAACTCCGGATATGCTTCCAGCAAGCGTTTGTATTCACTTTCCGCCAGAGCCAAATAATCAAAATAATTCAATGTACCCATACGCTACCTCCCCTTGGAAATATTATACTTTATCAAGTTAAAATTGTAACCTGCCCGAGCGGGTGTTATTCAGCGCGTTTACTACCCATATGGGTAGTAAACCTCACAAAATATTGAAATTTTTTTGAAAACGGTTTATACTGTAATTAAAAAAGCCAACCAGTATCCGATCTTCAATTTCAGTATAGTATCTCATCCTACGGCTTGTGTACCCCCCGTTTGGGGGGATTTTAGGGGAAACCCGCCTTTTTGGGTGGTTTTTTGAAAGATTTTAAAGATTTTTACGTTTTTGCGATGATTTTCGCAGGTAAGGAAGGTGCGATTTATGAATCACCCGATTCTCATAGAAAACCAAAAAAAGAGGAGAGATATTCCGCTATGGATGCTGGTCTGTTTCTCTATGTTCAGCTTTTGGCAGATGGGATTTATCTATTATTTCCTCGAGCCGTCCTCGGCTCTCGACGGAAAGATCCCCATCGACATTAACATCGATTACGGCACTACGCTGACAGCGGTTTGTTACATACTCGGTATCCTTACGATGATCTT
>JAZNDF010000106.1:0-2241 GCA_045587925.1 Faecousia sp. | reverse complement strand
TCACATTTACTGCATAGTTGCAGACTTTTTCCGTGTCTCACTGCACGCCGTTCCTCATCAGTCAGCTTCGCTGACAGCTTCCCCCCGGGGGAAGCGATTAGGCAGTGCAATGTTTGCAACTGTTCGATAAACAGGAATTTGGCAATTATCGGTCCAGCAGCCGGAGCAGGGTATGGCAATGCGCCTGCTCCTGGGCGACCAGATGGGCGAAAATATGCCCGTACTGGGGGTCCTCTGTCCGGGACTGATACTGAGCGAGGCTTTGCATTTCCCTGCCGTAACAGCGGCGCAGAAGGGCTTTCGGATTTTCTCTGGGCGCGGGCGCTGTGGGGAGAGCGGGCTTTTTGCCCGTCAGCAGGACATAAATGCCCCGCAGGCAGGAGGCGTGGGCCTGCTCCTGCTGTGCCATTTGCCGCAGTGCCGCACCTTCTTTTCCGGGAAAATGCCGGGAAAGATACAAATAGATGACTGCATCCTCCTGCTCCTGGGAGATCCAGCTTAAAAGGGTGGAAGCCTCAGGGAACACGGGGGCTTGCGCCTGTGCACCCTGTACCCGCTGCCAGACGGCAGCGGCTTTTTTTGGATCGTAATTTTGCATCGTATCATCCTTTCTTCCTTCCAGTATATGCGCCGCCGGAAAAACCGTTTACACATAATTTTTGGGTGCTTTTTCTATTTACTTTACAGATAATTGTAATATAATGAGGGGAAAAGGAGATGACAGGATGGATATCAACCAATTGCTCAAGGGCGTGGACTGCCCTTGCGGGAAGCACCATATCTGCAATATTGAGCAGGTGTACATTGAAAAGGATGCAATTCATCATCTGACCGACCTGTGCCGGGGCTATGAGAAAATTTTGCTGGTGGCAGATGAAAACACCTTTGCCGCCGCAGGCGCAAAGACCCTGGCGGCGCTGGAAAATAAACAGCTGTGCCGGGTGATCTTCGGCAAGGAGATCTTAGTGCCCAATGAGCAGGCGGTGGAGCAGGTTACACAAAAGCTGGGGGATTGTCAGCTGATCGTCGGCATCGGCTCCGGTGTCATTCAGGATCTGTGTAAATATGTTTCTTCCGTGCAGAAGGTGCCCTATATGGTGGTAGCCACTGCCCCCTCGATGGATGGCTATGCCTCCACCGGCGCGGCAATGATTATGGGGGGAATGAAGGTCACCTACAATGCAGGTCTGCCCAGAGCACTGGTGGCGGATACGGACATTCTGAAGGATGCGCCGATGGAAATGCTCCAGGCCGGCTACGGGGACATCATCGGAAAATTTTCCGCACTCAATGACTGGAAGCTCAGTCAGGCAGTGACCGGAGAATATTTCTGCCCCTATATTTATGATGTGACCTATGGGCAAATTCAGAAGACCCTGGACCTGGCAGAGGGTATCCTCAAGCGCAGTGCTGACAGTGTTCAGGCACTGATGGAGACACTGGTGATCATCGGTATAATGATGAGCTTTGCCGGATCGTCCCGACCTGCCTCCGGCAGTGAGCATCACCTGTCCCATTTCTTTGAGATCACCGGTATCCTGGAGGGAACGGAATATTTTCCCCACGGCATTGATGTGGCATATTCCACAGTGGTCACAGCCGGTCTGCGGGAGAAGCTTTTGGAAAAACCCTTCCCCAAGACCCAATATTGCCCCGATCCGGAGGTCTATAAAGGGAAAATGACCGAGATTTATGGACCGGTTGCTCCGGGCTGTATGGCACTGCAGGAGAAGACAGGCTATTATACAAGAGATTTTGCTTACAGCGAAAAAGAAGCCCAGATCCGCACAATTCTTTCCGAAATGCCCGCCGCGCGGGAAATTGAGGATATGCTCCGGCTGGGCGGACTGGATATGGATCGGTTCTACAGCTTTTACAGCCCGGAAAAAATCGAAAACGCCAAGCTTTACGCAAAGGATCTGAAAGATCGCTATACCGTTTTGTGGATGCATTATGCGTTCCAATAATATAAGGAGGTGCTCCGGCACCTCCTTATTTGCCGAACAGCCCAATGTAGGGGCGGCTATTAGCCGCCCGGGGCGTGTTGCAAAATGCGCAAAATCTACGGTAGAATATGTAGGGGCGATTATTAATCGCCCGCGGGCGGTCAATGACCGCCCCTACATCCGCAGGATGTAGACAATTGCATAGTTTTAGGGAGCATTGCAGTATTTTGCAACGCGCCCTTTTCCGCCTGCGGCGATGTGTTTTTGCTTTGCAAAATCACGCGGGCGATCAATG
>JAZNDF010000105.1:0-7489 GCA_045587925.1 Faecousia sp. | reverse complement strand
AAAATGCGCAAAATCTACGGTAGAATATGTAGGGGCGATTATTAATCGCCCGCGGGCGGTCATTGACCGCCCCTACATCCGCAGGATGTAGACAATTGCATAGTTTTAGGGCGCATTGCAGTATTTTGCAACGCGCCCTTCTATTGTTTTTTTACAGGTCAAAGGCTGTCATAAAGTTTTTAAGCATTGCGGCGCATTCGGCGCGGGTGGCTGTGCCGGTGGGGTCCAGCTTGAAGGTGGAAATATCCGCACCTGGATTTCCCTTGCCGCTGAGGATGCCGTTGGTCACTGCCCAGTCCATTGCGGTCTTGGCATAACCGGCAACCTTATCGCCGTCGGCAAACTGATCGATCTTTCCTTCCTCTGCCTCCAAAGAGCAGCCCTTCAATGCCGCGTACTTCATCAGCATCAACGCCAGATCCTGACGGGTGATATTTGCGCCAACGCCAAAATTGCCGTTGCCCATACCGCTGGAAATATTCTGGGAATTTGCCCACAAAACTGCATTTTTGTACCAGCCGTCAGCCGCTACATCCGGGAACTGCTTGTTGCTGTCCACAGCAGGCTTACCCTCTGCATTGTAAAGCACCTGAACAAATTCCTCGCGGGTAATGGAATTATCGGGGTCAAACCGCACATTGCCGTTGGCGTCCAGTCCTTTACCGGACATAAGGCCTTTGTTGCAGGCATATACAGCCGCAACGATCTGCCAGCTGGATTGACTGATATCTGCAAAATTGATCTTCCAGATTGCATACAAAACTGTATTTGCCACTTCTGTAAAGCTGTCACCGGGCTGATAGGTGGCTTCTGTTGCGAAGGGGTCAGTGGACCAGCCCAGGAAGGTATGACCTGCACGGCTGGGAATATCCTTTGTCAAAAGGATCTCTTCATTCCAGGCTCTTTCCTGCGCATCCGGAGCATTCGTGCCGCCGTTGGGGTGGAAGGACACCTGATAGCTCACTTGCTCCAGAGACCAGATCTGCTCGTCTGCGCCGGTTTCCTCGGCGATCTCCACATTCGTTCCGTTTACCGAAAGCACACAGCCTTCATTTTGCATATTGTGGATAACAAAGCCATCGTCCACCTTTTCGAAGCCCCAATACTGAGACAGCTTGGAAGCAAGGTGGAAAACATCCACATTGGCACCGGAGACGATATCTCCGTGGGGATTTACCAAATTTTCCGAACAGCAGGGCTGCAGGGTGCATCCCAGGGAAGTATAACGAATTTTGAAATCCATTTCCTGTCCGCCGGTAAAGTCTGTGACAGAGATATTCTGATGGTCGCAGTCTTCGCCTGCATCCAGCGCCAGGAATTTTCCTGTGACCTTGTTTTTCAGGTAATACTCACCGGAAAGTATGGGTTCATAGGAAATATGCTCTTCCTCCCGGCTGTCCAGATAGATAAATCCGATCAGGGTGCGCCCGAACCAATCTACGCCCACGGCGGTGGGCACCAGCTGGCCTTCCACAACGCCGTCTGTTTCAGGGGCGTCCGATCTGCCGCCTTCGTTGACGCACATAATGCCGCCGGGATAAATACCGGTAACATAAGCTACATGTCCGTACTGGTGGCCGCTGATGGACCAGACAGCAATGGCATCTACGCAGGCTTCCGTGCCTACGGTATAACCAGAGTTCTCGGCAGCCGCATACCAGTCAATGGCATTGCCCCAGCCGGGAAGGGCTACGCCCAACCGGTCATAGGCCTGCTGCCAGGCATAATAGGTACAGGGCACTGTACCCACGCCACCGATCTGCTGCCAGGTGGGATAGGGATTCGAAACAGCTTGCACTTCATTTGACACCAGGGGGATCATAGACAGCACCATTACAAATGCAAGGACCGCTGTCAGGAAGCGCTTTACTCTTCTCATTGAATTCTCTCCTTTAATTAAAAAGTACGCCAAAGAAAGACATTCGTCCTTAAAAATGCCAAATGCATCCGGTATTTTGGCTTCTTTTTTGTATTTTTTCACCAAAGTTCAGTATATACCATTTTTTGTCATTTGTAAAGCCTTATTTCACATTAAGTTGACATAAGTGCCCAAATGGGTTATAATGCAAATAATCTTATAAGTGTAATTATACCCTTTTCTAAACAGGAGGATTTATGAAGGTTTTTGTTACCGGTGTAGGCGGTCAGCTGGGTCACGATGTAATGAACGAGCTGGCAAAGCGCGGCTACGAAGGTATCGGCAGTGATATTGCCCCCCAATACAGCGGTGTGCAGGACGGCTCCGATGTTTGCACAATGCCCTATGTTTCTATGGACATCACCGATGCCGCATCCGTTATGCAGACGATCTCCCAAATCAAGCCGGATGCAGTGATCCACTGCGCCGCCTGGACAGCTGTGGATCTGGCAGAGGATGCAGACAAGCAGGACAAGGTCCGCGCCATCAACGGCGGCGGCACCCAAAATATTGCAGATGCCTGCAAGGCCGCCGGCTGTAAGCTGATGTATATTTCCACAGACTATGTGTTTAACGGTCAGGGTGATACCCCCTGGGAGCCGGACTGCAAGGACTATGCCCCCTTAAATGTCTACGGACAAAGCAAGCTGGAGGGTGAATTGGCAGTTGTAAACACCCTGGAAAAATTCTTTATCGTGCGTATTGCCTGGGTCTTTGGCAAAAACGGAAACAACTTCATCAAAACGATGCTGAAGCTTTCTGAAAAATACGATGCCCTGCGGGTGGTAAACGACCAGATCGGCACCCCCACCTACACACTGGACCTGTCCCGTTTGCTGGTGGATATGGCAGAAACGGAAAAATACGGCTGCTACCACGCCACCAACGAAGGCGGCTACATTTCCTGGTATGATTTTGCCTGTGAGATCTTCCGCCAGGCAGGCAAAAATATGACTGTCACCCCTGTGACCACAGAAGAATACGGGCTTAGCAAGGCTGCCCGTCCCTTTAACAGCCGCCTGGAAAGATCCAAGCTGGTGCAATGCGGTTTTCAGCCCCTTCCTGACTGGAAGGACGCCCTGAGCCGCTATCTGAAAGAAATCGAGGAATAAGATATGGGACAGATCACAGTAGAAAAAAATGTGGGTGGAATTGCAGGACTGTGTGTGATCACACCTGCCGTCCACGGCGATAACCGGGGCTACTTTATGGAGACCTATTCCCAGCGGGATATGGAAGAAGCCGGGCTGAACATCCCCTTTGTGCAGGACAATCAGTCTATGTCCACCAAGGGTGTGCTCAGAGGTCTGCACTTCCAGAAGCAGTATCCCCAGACCAAGCTGGTGCGGGCGATCCGGGGCAGTGTTTTTGATGTGGCTGTGGATCTGCGTCCCGGCTCTGCTACCTATGGCAAATGGTATGGCGTACTGCTGACCGAGGAAAACAAAAAGCAGTTCCTGATTCCCAAGGGCTTTGCCCACGGCTTTCTGGTGCTGACGGACACCGCAGAATTTTGCTATAAGTGCGATGATTTTTACCACGCCAACGACGAAGGCGGCCTGGCCTGGAACGACCCTGCCATCGGCATCACCTGGCCGGAGGTCATCGGCAGCTATGCCGGCTCCGCCTGTGCAGAGGGCTACACCCTTGCTGACGGCACGCCGCTGAATCTTTCGGAAAAGGACCAGAAATGGCCCGCCCTTGGAGAAATAGAAAAATGAAAGTTTGCTTAGTCGGTTCTTCCGGCGGTCATCTGACCCATTTGTATATGCTAAAGCCCTTTTGGCAGGATCAGGAACGGTTCTGGGTCACCTTCGACAAGGAGGATGCCCGAAGCCTTCTGGAGGGAGAACGGATGATCCCCTGCTACTTCCCTACCAACCGGAGCCTGAAAAATCTGATCCGCAATACATTCCTTGCCTTCAGGACCCTGTGCCGGGAAAAGCCCGACCTGATCATCTCCTCCGGTGCGGCTGTGGCAGTTCCCTTCTTCTATCTGGGCAAGCTGTTCCGGGCAAAAACCGTCTACATCGAAGTATTTGACCGGATCGATGCCTCCACTCTCAGCGGCAAGCTGGTCTACCCGGTGACGGACAAGTTTATCGTCCAGTGGGAGGAAATGAAAAAAGTGTACCCCAAGGCGATCAACCTTGGCAGTATCTTCTAGGAGGCGGCCTATGATCTTTGTGACTGTGGGCACCCACGAACAGCCCTTTGACCGGCTGATCTCCGCCATAGACGCGCTCAAAGGCGAGGGCATTATCCGGGAGGATGTGATCATCCAAACCGGCTACAGCACCTACGAGCCCAAGCATTGCACCTTCAGCAAGCTCCTGCCTTACAGCGATATGGTCAAAAATGTGGCAGATGCCAGGATCGTCATTACCCACGGCGGTCCGTCCAGCTTTATTATGCCATTGCAGATCGGCAAGATCCCGGTGGTGGTTCCCCGTCAGGAAAAGTACGGTGAGCACATAAATGACCACCAGCTGATGTTCGCGCTGGAAGTTCAGGAACGCCAGAAAAATATTCTTGTAGTACAGGATATGGATCAGCTGGCGGATATGATCATACATTACGAGGAAAAAGTTGCTCAGCTGTCCGGCGGATACGCCAGCAACAACGAAGCCTTCAACCGCAGCTTCTGCGAGCTGATAAACGAGCTGTTTTAGTCTGCGCATTACAATAAAAGAAAAAATGAGGAATCGCTATGTTTTCTGTCATAACGACTACCTACAACGGAAACGGGTATTTGCACCAGCTTTTTGCAATGGTCGAAGCCAATACCCAGGCCTTACAAAATAAATACCCGGAGCTGCAGGTGGAATATCTGCTGGTGAATGACAGTCCCTGGGAGCCTTTGGCCTCGCCGGAGACGGAGGGTCTGCATTTCCGCCTGCGTACCATCACCAATCCGGAAAACTACGGCATCCACAAAAGCCGTGCCATTGCCATCCGGGAGGCAAAGGGCGACCTGATCACCATTTTGGACCAGGACGATCAGCTTGCGGATGATTTTCTCCTTTCCCAGTACGAAGCACTGGGTGACAGGGATGCAGTCATCTGCAACGGCATCAAGGAATTTGACACCGGCAACAAGGCCATTTACCGGGACCGGATCAAAATGAGTCTGATCAACCGCAAGCACTTCTACCTGAAGGCCGCAAACCAGATTGTCTCCCCCGGCCAGTGCTTAATGCGCAAGTCCGCCGTTCCTGAAAAGTGGCTGGAAAATCCCCTGTCTGTTAACGGCTCGGACGATCTGTTTCTCTGGCTTTTGATGCTGGATCAGGGCACCCGCTTTGCGAAAAATCCGAAAAAGCTGTACACCCATAAGCAGGTGGGCAGCAACCTGTCCAACTCTCTGAAAAAAATGTGCAAATCCGACCTGGAAATGTGCCGGCTGATGCGGCAAAAGGGTCTGATGTCCAAACGGAATATTCGCCAGCGGGAACGGATGTGCTCCTTCCTGAAGACCTGTAATTACCGAAACCGCCCCACCTTCGGCGCGCTGTTTCGGTTTGCGGATATCCTGTTTTTGAAGCTGTTTGCCTATTATATCTAAGAGGGCGATATATGGAGCAAAATGTAATTGTACTGATGTCTACCTACAACGGTCAGCAGTATTTAGCCCAGCAGCTTGACAGTATTTTCCGGCAAACCTACGATGGGAATATTACCGTTTTCATTCGGGACGACGGCTCTTCTGACAATACGGAGGCGCTGGTCTCGGAATATCCCCGGAAGGATAACCGCCATATTCAATTTCTGAAGGCAGCAAATGTGGGACCCCAGCGCAGCTTTCTGGAGCTGATCCGGCTTGCTCCGAAGGCGGATCACTATTTCTTTGCGGACCAGGATGATGTGTGGGATCCGGATAAAATCGCCGTTGCCGTGGAAGCTATGAAGAACCGGAAGGAGCCTGTTTGCTTTTGCAGTAACTTCCGTCATTCGGATACGGATCTGACCGTTTACGAGGAAGCGGCTCTGCAGGCTTCGCCGGTGTTTACCCCCCTGCAGGTGATCTTCTATAATCAGATCCCCGGCTGTGTGATGGGCTTCAATTGGGCGCTGATGGCGCTTCTGCAGAAGCTGGAGCTGGAAAATGTGATGATGCACGACAGTATGACCCTTTCCCTGGCTGCCGCCTGCGGCAAGGTGATCTATGACCCTGTCCCCCGGATCACCCACCGTATCCACGGTAGTAATGTGGTGGGTCACGGGCATAAAAAAATCGTGCCCCATAAGTGGATCGCAGAAAAGCTTAAGCTGCTGTTTCAGAAAGAAGCTTATGACCTTTCCTGTATGGCCCGGCAGTTTTTGCAGGTGGCACAGGACCAAATTTTGCCGGAATATGCGGACGACCTGACACTCTTGCGGGATTTCAAAAAAAGCCACAAAAACACCCGGCTTCTTCTGCGCCACCCGGATACCCAAGGACCACTCACCGACCGAACAGTCCTCTCCATCCGGTGTAAAATCTTCTTCCACCTTTTTTAAAAAACAAGGCAGGAAAGGCATAATGACCAAGGTAAAAAGAAAACGATTTTGGGAGGTAGCTCAAACCGAGCTACCTCCCTTTGTTATTTACAGCCCAAAGGCTTCCATAAAGTTTTTCAGCATTGCGGCACATTCTGCACGGGTGGCTGTGCCAGCCGGGTCAAGACGGAAGGTAGAAATCGGTTTGCCTGCTGTTCCCTTGCCGCTGAGAATACCGTTTGTAACTGCCCAGTTCATAGCTTCTCTTGCATATCCGGCAACCTTGTTGCCATCAGCAAATTGGTTGATCATACCTTCTGTTGATAGAATTGTAACACCCTTCATCATAGCATACTTATAAAGCATCATAGCAAGATCCTGACGGGTGATATTCTTGCCAACGCCAAATCTTCCGTCACCGCCACCGCTTGCAATGTTGTTCTGATTTGCCCACAGAACAGCATTTCTATACCAACCGTTCGCCTTCACATCCGGGAACCTGTTGGCAATGGTTACAGATGGCTTATTTTCCGCATTGTAAAGGATCTGCACAAATTCTTCTCTGGTAATAGAATTGTTGGGGTCGAAATAGATCATTCCATATCTGTTTGTGCCTTTACCGGCTACCAGTCCCCGTACATACGCATAGTTTGCAAAACGCATCTGCCAGCTTGAGGTGCTCACATCAGCAAAATTCGCACCGGAACCGTCAGGTTTGTAATACAAATCGCACACCTTGCAATGATGGGCAAGCTGCATTCCCAGATACTGATCAGTCACTTCATAATGCCACTTGGCATTGGTGATCGCATCGTTATTCTTTCCTATGGTCATTTCATCGGCAATGTTTTTTGTTCCACGGTAAAACACCGCAACTAAATCTTCGCACTCAGAAAAAGCATTTGCATCGATCGTATGTAAATTAATCGGGAAAACTGCAGTTTTAATTGCGCTTCCTTTAAATGCTTCATACCCAATCGTTTCAACTGAACTGCCAATTATTACAGTTTCTAATTTAGGACAGCTACTGAATGTTCTAGTCGGAATTTCCTTTAATCCGTTACCTATAATCACTTCTCGAAGATTATCGCA
>JAZNDF010000104.1:0-12488 GCA_045587925.1 Faecousia sp. | reverse complement strand
TTGGACACTTTACACTTAGGTACAGCCATGGATGACACCTCCTTGGTCAAACTGCTTTTACAGCATTTCTATTACTTACTTATCGAGAAGCTGCCGTAAAGCAGCAAAGCGGGGATCGATCTCTTTCTGGCAAATGCAAGGCTCATCATTCAGATTTCTGCCGCAACCGCCGCAGATACCTTTGCAATCAGGCTTGCAAAGCAGCTTGGAGTCCAAATTCAAAACGAAAACCGTTCGCACGATGTCTTCCAAATCCGCACATTCACCTTCCAGAGGAAACACCCATTCATCTTCGTTTTCTTCGTTGGAAAGCTCTTCTACCAGTACAACATCAATGGGAAACGCCACATTGCGGGAAAAGTCAGAAGCGCATCGGTCACAAACGCCGTGCAGACAGGTGTTGATCTCCCCTGTCATTACCAGCACACCGGCGGTGTTTCGCACCGTGCCGCTGGCAAGCACCGGCTCAGAAACCGGATAGCTTGTTCCATACAAAAGATCGCTCAGATCCACACTGGTGGAAAAGTCAATACTCGCGCCGGGACAGTCGATAATCTTAGACAGTCCAAGTTGCATAGTATCCCCCTCCTCGCAGTCGTGCTAAAATATTATAGCGGTATTTACCGCATTTGTCAAACATTATTTTTTATATTTCTTGTAATTATGCGTTTTCCGTATCCGTTGGCAAAAACTGGCGGAACGCAGTCGGCAGCGCGGTCTGTTCGCGGATCTCATCCAGCGACAGCCAGGTAAAGGGGCCGGAAGTCTCTGACGCCTCCAGATACACTCCACTCATATTCCACTGTATATGGGTAAATATGTGTTTTCTCTCCACCTGTGCCAATATATTGCGGGCTTTAAGCCCCATTTCCTCCATTTTTGCGAAAATTTCCTGAATTTCCAGCTTTCCGGACACATTGGGAAACTCCCAAAGTCCTGCAAGCAGGCCCTGTTCTTCCCGCTTTCTGACGGCATATTTTCCCCCGCAGCTAAAGATAAACACGGTTTTATCCTCCTGCCTCCGAAGCTTTTTCGGCAGCTTCACCGGCAGGTGTTCCGCCGTGCCTGCGTGACGGGCCATACAGAAGCCCCCACAGGGGCACTGCTTACAATCCGGTTTTCGGTTGGGCCCGCAAAGGGTCGCACCCAATTCCATCAGTGCCTGGGTAAATTCTCCTGCCTGTGCAGGGTATACTGCCTGCAGTGCCGTTTGCACCCGCTTTTTATATGCCGGCTCATCGATGGGTGTGGGGTCATTGGTCAGACGGGAGACAAGGCGCAATACATTTCCGTCCACCGCAGGCACCGGCTGATCGAAGGCTATGGAGCAGATCGCTCCGGCAGTATAAGGACCGATACCGGGAAGGGACAATATCTGACCGTGGTCACTGGGAAAAACACCGCCGTATCGATCCACAATAATCTGCGCCGCTTTTTTCAGGTTGCGCACGCGGCTGTAGTATCCAAGGCCCTCCCACAGCTTGTGGAGTGTTCCGTCCTCTGCCTGTGCCAGTGCCTGTATAGACGGCAGTGCATTCAAAAACCGGATATAATAGGCTTTTACCGCTTCTACCCTGGTCTGCTGGAGCATAATCTCCGACAGCCAGATATGATAGGGATCCCCGTCTTCCCGCCAGGGCAACGGGCGTTTATTTTGTTTGTACCAGTCAAGCAGTGCCGCCGGCAGCTTCCCTAAGATTTCAAAAGACACTGCTTGTCACCCCTTTTTCTTTTTATTTTACTACAAGAAAAAAACCTTGTCAATTTTCTTCTCCTGTGGTAGAATAATGTGCAATTTGTGACAAAATACAGAGAGAAGGCATTGTTGATGAAATTTCTTCAAAATTTACTTCGTCTAATGGATGCTTCTATGGAAACACCCGATCTGTTCGGATGGTTCCACTTGCTTTGGCTGGGAATAATTGCAGTAATTACCCCGGTGCTGTGCCGGCGGTGCAAAGGGAAAGAACGGTCTGTGATACTCTGGACCACGCTTATAGTGATATTCCTGGAAATCTATAAGCAGATCAATTATTCTTTTTCCTACGAGCAGGGCATCACCTTTGACTATCAGTGGTATGCATTCCCCTTCCAGTTCTGTTCCACCCCAATGTACATAGGGCTACTGGCCGCTTTGACCCGCGGAAAACTTCACGATTCCCTGTGCGCTTACCTTGCAACATTTGTCCTGTTTGCCGGCATCTGTGTAATGATATATCCGGGGGATGTTTTCATCGGCACGATCGGCATCAACATTCAAACAATGGTTTGTCACGGTTCGATGATTATGCTGGGCGTATACCTGTTTTCAACCGGCTATGTAAAGCTTGCGCATAAAACTGTGCTGAAAGCGGCACCCGTATTTGCAGTGTGCGTCCTTCTGGCGGTGGTTATGAATGAGCTCGCTCACCGAACCGGGCTGGAAGAAACCTTTAATATGTTTTTCGTCAGTCCTTATTGGGAGTGCACATTGCCGCTGTACAGTCTGATCCACGAAGCAGTGCCCTTCCCTGTTAACCTTCTTATTTACATTGTCGGCTTCACCGTTGCTGCCTGGATCGTGCTGATGCTGTGTATGGGCATTCAAAAGCTGGCAGCCGGAAAACGAAACACAAAAACAGCCATTTAAAAAGATGAAATAACTTTTTATTATTTTTTGAAAAAAAGTCTTGCATTTTAGATTCTGTTGTGCTATTATATCTAGGCGCGTTATGAAATGCGCCTATGCGCTGGTAGCTCAGTTGGATAGAGTGACTGACTACGAATCAGTAGGTCGGGGGTTCGAGTCCCTTCCAGCGTACCAAAAAAGAGGATGTCTTTTGGCATCCTCTTTTTTGTGCGCTGGAAGGGGCTCAGCTATATTCGCCTTCGGCGAGCTAAATTGGCTTACGCCAGCTAAATTTGCTCTGCAAGCTAAATTGCCTGCGGGCAGCTGATGGGGAAAACAAGCAAATTAAGGCACTTTGGTTCGGGACGGGAAACCCGTCCCTACACGGTTTTGTAGCGGGAGGCTAATTGCCTCCCGCTACATTTTATTCGTTAATTTCTTCCTTTTTCTTGCTTTTGAACAGCTTTTTACGGAAGATCAGGGCAATGGCCGCCAAATCGACCACTGCAATAACCGGGATGCCCCAGGTCTGCAGGATCTTCAGGATCGTTTCCGCAGTTTCCAGCTTCCTGCCCTTAGTCACAAAGGTCAGGGCTGTGCCGTTAAGGGCATCGTAGGCTTCTCTTGCCTCGGCGATGCGTTCCTTGTCACCCAATGTGACGATGCCGATCTCACTGATCAGCGCATCCACTTCTTCAGCCGCTGCCTTTGCCTTCTGGAGGGTTCTGAGCTTGCCCTCCGCGGAAGTCAGCTTACTGTAGGAAACTTCCTTGCGTTCATTGGTATAAAGCTTATCCGCCGCCTCACGGGCCGCCGTAATGGCAGGCTCTGCCTCCAGGGTGATTTCCTCCGGGATCGCCTGAATGAGCGACTCGGTATAGATCACAAATTCCGCACGCAGCACCTTGATCTGAGCCTCTGCCTCTTCCAGAACGGCAGTATCTACCAGCAAGGACTGCTTACCGGTGAGCTTCTTGTAATCCGCACGGATGGCAACCACTTCCGGCTCATCCTCCAGTGTCACAGGCAGCTTATCCTTCAGTGCGTCAATGCGCTTTTGCATCGCCGCGGCGATCCGCTGATCATTCAGGTCAGATGCGGCATCGTACTTTTCCTTCAGGAGCGGATAGTTCTTCACATACCGCTGCTGGCGTTCGTTCAGTCCGTTATATTCGTCCACCAGCAGCTGCATTTCGGGATAATGATCCGCAGTCATCTCAACCGTTTCGTAGGTGTCGATCTTCCGTTCCAGAATGTCGCTTTCTGCCTCCTGCAGGGTTTCCAGCTTCTGGATCAGTGCCTTATAGCGCCAACTGAGATTTTCAAAAGCAGAACGAGCACTGCGGATAGCCGACTCACTTTCCACCGTGATCTCCTCGCCAATGTCCAGGATCATCTGATCCACTGCACCGGCAATTGCCCAATCCTCGTCAGTCACATTCAGGGGGAGCATTGCAAGATTTGTGTCCTTCTTCGTAGAACCGAAGTAGATGTTCCCATCCTCGCCCAACAAATAATAGGAGGGCTTTTCGTCCATCAGCCGTTCGTTCTTAACCACCTTCAGCTGATCCATCGGTGCACGCATATCTTCCAGTGTAATGCCCTGGAATCCGCCGTTCGCACCGAAGGTCGCATACAGGGTGTTTGTTTCCGTATCGAACAAGATCGGGAAGCTGTGGCCGCTTGCGCCGCCACCGGAGGTGTCATAATAGGTCTTGGAGAAGGACAAAATTTCCCGAACATCAAAGGTCTTGCTTTCCTTGTCGTAAGTAAAGCAGAACAGGGTCTCAGATACGATCGCCCAGAAGCGGCCTTCCACCACAGGATCCGGCTCAACACTGGCAATAAAGGGAATGTTTCCGGAAAGTCCGCTGATGTGATCCTTGGGATCAAGAACTGCATCCAGCTTCATATTCTCATAATCGTAAACAAAGAGCACAGAAGAAGCGGTAGGATCAGGAACTGCACCGGAGCCACCGGCGATACAGGTCAGTCCGCACAGGATCTGATCGCTGTAAGCAAGTCCGCTGACGGTCTGATTATAGATCACATTGCGCTCGTACTTCCAGCGACCGGTACGGGTGTCGTAAACCACCACAGAGCCGCCCAGCAGGTCACTGTCGGGAGTGGTGCCGGCAAAGACATAGCCGTCACCTCCGGTCATTGCGTGGATGCGCTTCTGTCCGGTCTCCTCGTGGTTGAGCTGCCAGCGCTGGATGTATTCATTTCTGGCAGGCAGAGAGTCGGTTGCTTCTGTCAGGTCGATCTCATTGAGAGTCGTAGAAGAATAGTTGCCTGCATAGAGCTTACCCTCATACCATCTCTGCACATCGGTCTGACCGCCTGTCTTATAGTACAGCTCGATCTTGCCAAGCTCTGTATTATAGATCGCGCAGTTATCGGTGTTCCAGCCGCCCATATACAGCTGGTTGGAGCCCTCCGGACCGTTGGTAAAGCCGCGGATCTCCGCGCCGCCGGTGCCGTGGACCACCAGGGTATCCCAGGATTCATATTCCTGGGTGGTCAGGTTGAACAGTCTGGGTGCGCCGCCTGCGCCGGTTGAATAGGTGATCAGGCAGTCATCTCCGTCCAGCGTTACAAATGCTTTACCGAAGGAATTCTGGGAAGCGGTACGGAAGCCGATGCCGGATGTGCCGAAGCCGGGCACCTTGGAAACAGTCTTTGTGGCAATGTCGTATTCATACAAGCCATAGCCTTCCAGCACCATATACTGCTTGCCGTCGATCTCTTCTGTCACATCGTAGGTGAGCGGTCCAAACAAACCAAGGTCCACAAATTCAAAGGTTTCAGGGTCCAGAACAATGGGCGCGCCCAGGTGGTTACCGCCGGCGATCAGATAATCGTCTCCCAGGAAGTTCAGACTGTGAACATAGGTGGCAGTTCCCATCTTATCGAAAATATCCTGCTGAGCAACGATGGTTCCGGTAGCGATCTCCATTTTGAAGATCGCGGCCATATCGGTATTATGGACTGTACCGTACAAATAGCCGTCCCGGCAGATCATACCGGCAATACGGTTCTGATAGCCGAAGGGCTGACCGTAGCTGGTAAACGCCTTTGTCTCCCGGTCATAGGAAGCCAGATATGCACCATAGAAGCCGCCTAACCAGACTGTACCGTTTTCATCGATGGCCATACTGAAAATATCCTGGATGCCCTCCAAGCCGGGGGTATCCGTAATTTTCGGAGAATGCTCCACCTCCTGGGTATAGGGATCGTAAATGGTGAGATATCTGCTCTTGCCGGTCACATAGACCCGTCCGTCCGGATCAACGCAGGCATAATAAGGCCTGGAAGAATTGATCGCTACCTTGTCGATCAGCTCACCGGTGTCCAGATCGTACACCAGCATACCGCCGCCTTCCAGAGGCAGGTAGTAGTAATCGTGTCCGTAGACCTCCGCCACCGCGCCGTACATACCCGCATCTGCGACGGGAAGCACATTTTCTGCAACGGTTACAGGTACGACCTTCTTTTCTTCCTCTGCGGTTTCATAGTCGATAATGCCCCGCTCCATAATGATCTGGGACAGATTCATATAGCCGTTTTCTGCGTAATCGGAATTTTCGTAAGCCTCCAGTACGATAATGTACTCCTTCCCTGCCTCAAAATTCCAGTAGCCAACAAAGGAAGTAAATCCGTCCTTAAGCTCTGTACTGCCATCCTCGTGGAAGAGCTTCACTCTGCCCACCCGGTTTTCCGGGTCGGTCGCCTGCCAAAGCTTGTCCAGATCAGTGTCCGCAGGCAGGATATACATTGCCAGCTCACAGCTGTTAACTTCCTTTGCGTGGTTCAGGGAAACGGTAAAGTCACCGCTGCCGGGGCTCTTGATCTTCAGAGCGACCCAGCTGTTCTTCTTGGAGTACACACGCATACCGGATACCCGGTAGAACCGCATCGTGGTTTCCGGCCGTCCGTAGGTGGCAGGAATGGTGCTTGCCAGACCCTCGCTGGCAAACAGGAATTTCCAGTTCATAGAGCCGTTTGCCCAGCGGGCGTTCATATCGTCGATCACATCGGGCATAAAGTACTTGGACTCTTCGTAGTAAATGCCGTCAAATTCGTCAGCCAGATCCAGATCATAAACTGTGCCGTTATAGGTCTTTTTGGTTTCGATGGGAGGATCGGAAAGCTTGCCGTCAACGGTGAATTTCAGCTGAGACAGGAAGCCTCTTGCACCCTTCTTCAAGTGGAAGATGATGATATACTGATCTTCGTTCCCGAATGTATACTCGCCAATGTAGTTTTCGCCCAGCTCCTTAAAGTAGAAATCCGAACGCACAAGGTTTTCCGCGGTCATTGCCGCCTCCAAGTCTTCCGTAGACAGGGCGAAGGCGTCCTTTGCAGGAAGCATATACACATCTGCCAGCAGGTTACCTGCCTGGCTCGTGATGGCGCGGATATCATAGGTAGCAGTGCCGGGGTTATCCAGACGGAAGGCAAGCCACTGACCCCCTGCCACCTCGCGGACATCCGGCTTCATCTTAAACCGGAAGCAGTTTGCACGGAAGTCTGTGCCGGAGGTCTGGAGATTGTCGCTCTTACCCTCGTATTTCCAGTTGATAATGCCGTCAGTATACATCTGATTGAATACCACGCTGGCTTTACCCTTGGTGCCGTCAGGATAGTGGATATTCTCTGTGAAGAACTTGCCCTGAACGATCTCGTTCTTTGCCACCAGGTCAAAGTCATAAATCACTTCGTCCTGTACAGGCTTGGGCTGTGCCACCTCCGGCTCTGTCAGGGAGATCTTGCTTAAGTAAAGCCGAGTGGCTTCCTTCTGCTTCATTACCAAAATATACTCACCGGCAGTGGGGAAGGTATACGCGCCCACCTCACAGGAAAGTACATCCGCGGCAATTCTGCCGATACCCAGGTAGTTGCTTTCTGTCATTGCCGCAGTAATTTGTTCGGCGTTCATAGACGCGCCTTCTGCCGGGAACAGATAGGTATCTGCCGCGTAAGCATAGCCGTAAAGACTTTCAATATTTACATTATAGGTGCCGGCAACGCCCACCTGCAGCCGGAATGCAATCCAGCCGCCGACAGCGGCTTCCTTTGCACGCATACCGTGGTTCTCCGCAGGACGGAAGGTCAGCTGGTCCAGGTTCACATCCTCGCTTGCGCCTTCTATGACCCAGTTGATCTGACCGTTTTGGTACATTTCCGCCAGACACTGGTTCATCTTCCTGCCGCAGTGACTGCAGGTCTTGGTGTATGTCTTATTCTCGATCAGTCCCGTTTCGGGATTTGTAAACAGGGCGGCGTAGGTACTGTCGTTGTACAGCGCAATGTTAAATTCTGTGCCGCTGAATTCATAGGGGCCCTCCGGCAATGTGGGAGCCGAAGGCTCTGTGGGGTCTTGCGTGTCATCACCCTGTTCCCCCGCGATCAGCTCCAGGGCGCTGATATACGCGTGCTTGTACGCCAAGGGACTCGCCACATAGAACACCGCAATATAATCCCCGGCGGTCGTGAAGGTATAGCTGCCCACAAGATCGCTCATATTGTCAGCAGTGGTCGCAATGGTACCTACCTTATTTTCCTCTGTCAGGTAAGCAGTGGGATCCTGCAGCAGGCTGCTGCTTGTAAATGCGCCCTCTGCGGGGAACAAATACAGGTCCATATTTTTCAGGGGATAGGCCGTATTTCCGCCGGTCACCTGAAGGGTATAAGTGCCGGTAACCGTCACATTCAAACGAATTGCCGCCCAGGAGCCTACCGATGTGGTCAGGTACATACCCATACCCAGATCGTCAGCACCGTAGAAGTTAAAGTTCTTCATTTGATTGGTGGTGCTTCCGGTGTAAGAGCCCTGAATGGACTCCAGTCCCCAGTTGGTCTTTGTACCGTAATTATCAATCAGCCAGTTGTACAGAAGACCGCTGTTGGTCTCAAAACGGCCCGCATTGGTGGTGGCACCGGCTACAGAACCTGCAGGACTGTCTGCGATCAACGCCGCATTGTTATACAGCTCGAAATCGTACAAAAGCTCATTTTCCACGCCACCCGGTACGGTGGCAGCCTCAGTGGTTGCTTCTGTAGTTGCCCCGGTGGTAGCTTCTGTGGTAGCTTCTGTAGTTGCCGCCGTAGTGGCTTCAGTGGTTTCAGCAGTGTCTCCGGACGGAGTCAGTGTCATCGTCCGAACGACCACACCGTTGGAGAAATTGCCCTCTGCCTTGAAAACAACGATATAATCGCCGGCATCTGCAAAGGTCTTTTCACCCAGGGCAATATCGCTCTCTGCGGTCAGGCCTGCATTATCCTTCAGAAGGTTTGCAGAATCGATTAATGCTTCTGCAATGCTGTCCTTCTCTGTCAGTGTACCGGAAGTATACTCGGTGGTCGCCGGGAAGATATAAATATCGGCGGTGCTTGCAGAAGAGCCGGTCTTCAGGCTCACTTCATATGTGCCGGCTGCAGGAATATGGATGCGCACAGATACATAGCTGCTGTCACCGGTCAGAAGGCGCAGACCCTGGTCGCTGGCCGCCCGGAAGTAATAGTCCTTGGGGCCGGCATTCGCGCCGTTTGAGGTTTCGACACCCCAGTTTACATCTGAGGGATAATTGTCATAGAACCAGCTGGCAACGGTATGGGTGCCGGCTGTGGCACTTGCGCCGTCATAATAGCGGTGTGCCTGGAAATTCGCTGTGATCTGGGTGCTGTCCTGATTTTTTTCCAGCGTGGTGCAGTCTGCAATGAATGCCGCATTTTTGTAAAGCTGGAAATCATAGACGATCTCTTCTGCAGAATTCTCCGCATAGGTCGCAGGAACAACAAATGACAGCAGTATGCATACCAAGAGCATAACAGCTGTCAACCGCGTGAAGTTCTTTTTCATATTATCTCCTCCTAAATTGTATATAAATCGAGTCAAGCATTCCTCTTTTCATTTTGAGTATAACATAGTTTCAAAAACTTTGGTGTATAATTGTATCAATTTTAATTACATATTTCCGGAACTAAAAACGCCAAGCCAGCGACAGACCGCCGCTGGCTTGATGTTTCTTTTATTTCAGATCTTTTCGGTTAAATTTCCAGATGCCGTGGCCGATAAGCGCAAGCATTCCCGCAACCGGCGGTATGGTGTAATAACATACCTGCTGTGAGGTATAGGAACTGCCGGTGCCGATCACCGCAGAGGAATTGAAAATATTGATATTTTGAATAAAATTCAGAATATCCAGGGCTTTTTCCGATACAGAGGTTGCAGAAAGAACCATAATTACAATTTGCAAAATACCTGCAACCAAAGTACAGCCAAACACCAATGCGATATAAAGCACGATCACCATACCCAAATTGCGCTTTGTGACGCACAGCCAGCTGACAAACGCCGCGGCAAACAGGTAGATAAGCAGATCAAAGGCAAGTGACTCCAATAAATACCAAAAATCCGCCATCGTAAAGGGTTCTTCCTGATATCCGAAAAACGGAAGGCTGATGGCAAGGGTAAGAAGCGCGTGGGCCAGCATAATGCCAAACAATGTGATCGCACAAACCGTAAAGATGGACAGGAATATGGAGGTGCGGGAATGTCCGCTGATGATCTTATTGCGCACAGTTCCGAAGGTGAAATCCTTATAGAAAATGATCGCGATCAGCAGCGGTGCGATCAATCCCAGATTGTTGCCAAAGGAAAATGCACCAAAAAACTGTCCCTTACCGGAGACATAACCGGAGAGCATTTGATCCGTCATAGGGTCAACATCTCCCACGATACGGAAGGTAACCACATAAATAAGCGGCGTAATAACAGCAAATACGACCGCAAGGATGCAAACTACCATAAATAGCTTATCCTTAAAAAACCGCTTGAAATCAGATCGGATAAGGTTTGTCATACGCGCTTGCCTCCAATCGTATCCAGATAGTAATCCTCAAAGCTGGATTCGTGGCAGTTAATGCCGGTAATTTTAATGTTTGCCGCAATGATCTTGGACAACACCTCATTCAGATCGATCTCGCCGGCAATGCGGATGCCGTCCGGAATGTAGGCCGGTGAATATGCAGCAAGCAGGGCTGTTAATGCCTCCGGATCGTCCGATGTAATGTCCGTGGTCCTTGCCACCTCCTGCTGCAGCTGGGAGGCTGTGATCTCCTTGATGATATGACCTTTGGAGATAATACCGTACTTGGTTGCCACCAAAGAAAGCTCCGTAAGAATGTGGGAAGAAATCAAAAATGTAATATTCTTTTCGCGGTTAAGCTTTAAGATCAGTTCGCGGATCTCCACAATACCTGCCGGGTCCAGTCCGTTCATCGGCTCATCCAAAATCAGAAATTCCGGTTCGCCCAAAAGTGCCATAGCAATACCCAGCCGCTGGCGCATACCCAGAGAAAAATCGCCTGCATGTCTTTTCTCTTTGATCAGGTCTCCCAAGCCAACCTCGTAAAGAGCATTTTCAATGCGGTCATCCTCAGGCAAGCCAAGGATCATACACTGCATTTTCAGATTGTCGTAGGCAGACATATTTTGATAGATGGACGGATTTTCCACAACCGCTCCCACCTTCCGGCGGGCAAGCTGAATATCCCGTGCGTCATTTTTGACGCCGAACAGCTCAAAGCTGCCCGCATTCGGAAAGATAATTCCGGTGATCAGGCGAATGATGGTGGTCTTGCCGGAGCCGTTTTCTCCCACAAAGCCATAAATATCGCCGCGGCAGACAGTCATATCCGCCTCATTCACCGCAAGATGCTTTTTGTACCGTTTGGAAAGTCCAAAGGTCCTGAGAACATAGTCCATTCGATCAGTCCTTTCTGTGCGCTCTGCGACTTAATATAAAATCAGTATATCATACAAACATCCACAGTGCAAGTTTTTTCAGACAGCCTTTCTCAGCATTGCCATCAAATATCTTCCTTCTCTATAAAACAAACGGAGGACTCCAGAAATGGAGTCCTCCGCATTTTATTGCAATTGGATCGCTAAGGATTACTCGAAGATCTCGGTAACAACGCCGGAACCGACGGTACGGCCACCTTCACGGATAGCGAAACGCAGGCCCTTCTCGATAGCGATGGGGGTGATCAGCTCAACATTCATATCAATGTTGTCGCCGGGCATACACATCTCAACGCCCTCGGGCAGGGAGATGATACCGGTAACGTCAGTGGTACGGAAGTAGAACTGAGGACGGTAGTTGTTGAAGAAGGGAGTATGACGGCCGCCTTCTTCCTTGGACAGGACGTAAACCTGGCCAACGAACTTAGTCAAGGGGTTGATGGAACCGGGCTTGCACAGAACCTGGCCGCGCTCGATTTCCTTCTTGTCAACACCACGCAGCAGCGCACCGATGTTATCACCAGCTTCTGCGTAGTCCAGCAGCTTGTGGAACATTTCGATGTCGGTAACGACAGTTTCCTTCTTCTCTTCCTGCAGACCGACGATCTCGATCTTGTCGTTCTTGTTGATCTGGCCACGCTCAACACGACCGGTAGCAACAGTACCACGGCCGGAGATGGTGAAGACGTCCTCAACGGGCATCAGGAAGGGCAGGTCAGCCTTACGGTCGGGAGTGGGGATATAGGAGTCAACGCTGTCCATCAGTTCCTTGATGCAAGCATACTCAGGAGCATTGACATCGTTGGACTCGGAGATCAGAGCGTTCAGAGCGGAACCCTTGATGATGGGGGTGTCGTCGCCGGGGAACTCGTACTCGGACAGAGTCTCACGGATCTCCATCTCAACCAGCTCCAGCAGCTCCTCGTCGTCAACCAGGTCAGCCTTGTTCATGAACACAACGATGGAGGGCACGCCAACCTGACGAGCCAGCAGCAGGTGCTCCTTGGTCTGAGCCATGGGGCCGTCGGTGGAAGCGATAACCAGGATAGCGCCGTCCATCTGAGCAGC
>JAZNDF010000103.1:0-6460 GCA_045587925.1 Faecousia sp. | reverse complement strand
TTTGCCAGGTCAATGGCAACGGCAGAACAGATGGTGCCTCCTGCACCGGTAACAACCGCTACTTTATTTTGAAAATATGTATCCATCTTAACTTTCTCCTTACAGTGCGCTCTGGGTATCGTTGGGATCTCCGTTGATGGCTGCATCGTATTCTGCAGACCAGTCCAGACCCCGATACTTTTCTGCACGGGGGTCTGTCTTAATAAACTCCATCAGAAGATCCAGCATCTCCACAGTCCAGGTGTTCTTGTCGATCTGTGCAGGGGTGAACTTATTTTCGGTGATCATATCAAAGCCGAAAATGTCCTTAACCTGTGTTTTCGCTGCGCCATCGACCACTTCTGCAACCAGATGGGGCGGAATAAACAGCACACCGCCGCTGCAGCCGTAGACAATATCTCCGGGCAGGCAAATTGCAGCTTCTCTGCCATCGCCCAGTCGGGCAGGGGTATTAAAGCCGGTCATTACAAATTCACGGATGGGTGTGGGGTCAACGCCACGGTAATATACCTGCACGCCAACCTTCTGCATCTGCTCAATATCCCGGATGCCGCCCCAAATAACCGCACCGCCGTTTTTGGTTTTATTCTTAATGGCAGTGGTCAGGTTGCCGCCTAGGAATGTACCCTTGTAGATCTTATCGTACATATCAATGACGATTACATCCCCATCAGTCAGGGATTCGATCACCCACTGGTTGGGTGTGCCGGACCAGCCCTGTGCGGCAGCTGTGTCCATCATCACCTGGAAATAGTCCGGGCGTGTGGGGGCATAAACTGCTGTAACGGCTCTGCCGATCAGCTTCTGATTCAGATCGCCCTTAGCGTCAAATTCCGGGTACAGGGACTTCATAGAAATAAACTGGTTTTCGTAGCCCTTAACAAAAATCGGCTTCCACAATTCCTCCAATGTCATTTCCCGCAATGCTTCCAAATAGCGATCCGGTACTCTGGGACGACCGTCCGGAAACCGTTCTCCCTTCCACAAAGGGGTCATAGCAATAATATCTTCTCTGCAATTAAACTGCATCATTCTCTCTCCAATCTCATTTTGGCATTTTCGTAACAAACTTTCTTTATCAGATCTGCCAGTAAAGTTTCATCCTCCGGAAGTCTGCCCTGTGCCACTTTTGTGGCGATCCACTGACACAGAACTCTGCGGAAATAATCGTGCCGCACAAAGGAAAGTAAGCTTCTGGAATCGGTGGTCATTCCTACAAATGTGGAAAGCACACTGTGGCTGGCAAAGGTATCCAGCATCTGCTCCATTCCCTGATAGTGGTCACACCACCACCAGGCAGGGCCTTGGCTCACCAGCGCTTGACAACCATCTTTGGAGTAGGATCCGGACAAGGTGGCAAAGACCGCATTGTCTGCAGGATTTAAGGTAAACAGCAGAATTTGGGGCAAGCCGTGAGGCAGTTTCTCTACTGTGTCCAAAAAGACCGTCAGGCTTTGAAGGTCTGCAGTGCTGCCCATAGCTGCATAGCCGCCTGCAGGACCTGCCAATTCTCTCAGCCTTGTACTGGTGGTGCGCTGCGCACCGATATGCAACTGGAGTGTAAAGCCGCACCGGGCATATTCCCCGGCAAGCCGTGTCAAAACCGCACTGCGCAAGCATACCTTATCCTCGTTTTCCAGGGTCTGCCCCTGCAGCAGCGCTTCAAATCGCTGTTCGTTCTTGCCGTCATCGGGAATGTATGTAAAGCCGTTATCCAGTGCGTGATCGGTAAAGCGGCAGCCGGCTTTTTGAAATTCCTCCAGCCGGATGCGGATAGCTGACAGATAATCTTCCAGTGAATGTACAGTAGTGCCTGTCATATCTCCCAATTTGCGGATATACTCCGGTTTGGGCATCAGCAGGTCGTCACCTCGCAATGAGGGGGAAATGCCCTTTTCCGGCTGAAATTCTGTCAGGTCCCAGTCAAGCGCCGCACAAGGTGCACTATAGGCAATATGGAACTTTCCCAGAATGTCCTGGGCGGTCATATTTTTAAGTTTCTCGTTCAAGGTGTTCCAGACCGTCTCCGGATCGCCAAAGGGAACAAGCGCATAGTCAAACACGGTCTGTATTTCCATAACGGACCAGTCAAACAAGGGGTTGCCGATCAGGCGCGGAAGGCGCTGATACCATACGCAAAACTTTTCATAGTCCGTACTGTCCCCTGTGATCAGCCGCTCCTGAACGCCCAGTATACGCATTACCCGGTGCTTATAGGGGTCGGTATTTATCCAAAGCTGGGAAATATTTTGGAAGCGATATTCCGGCTGCAGTTGGGCAAGGGATAGATGGTTGTGATAGTCAATCACAGGCAACCCTTCCGCATATTGATGGTACAGTCTGCGGGCAAGCGGTGCGGTTAGCAAAAAGTCCGACTTCATTACAATCCCCCAAATCATAGGTTTTTTTGTAATCCTTGCATTTTCTTTTATTATATGCAATAATATTTTCAGGGTAAATCCTTTGAATTTACAAAAAAGTACGATTTCTTTACATAAAGGAGACGGTGCAAATGAAGACGCTGGAACTCACCTCTGAAAATATGCTTCCCCGGGTTCTGCTTGTACGGCTTTATGACACTGTGGAAATGCAGCATAAAGTCAAAAAACGCATTTCCGATGCCTATGAACTTAGCCTCTATTTGGAAGGCAGTGGAACCGTCAACATTCAAAATGTGGACTATCCCATTTCTCCCGGAACAATCCGTTTTACAAAGCCCGGAACACAGCTTAGCAGTATTCCGGACTATCGGTGTATCAGTGTGTTTTTTGACTTTGGTTCTTCGAACACAGTCCTGCGTAACCCGATTTTAGAGGGCATCCCAACCTATTGGACCACAGAGCTTGAACAGCGTCCCCTTTTTGAAAAATTGCTGCAGGCCCACCTTTCCACCCAGCCTACTGCTCCGCTGAAGCAAAATGCCCTTTTACTTTCTCTGCTGGCAGAACTTTACGAGTCTGTCCACTCCCCCCGCGGAAACAGCAACGCGGTGCGAATATGTGTCAACTATATGCAAAAAAATCTTTCTGAAAATATCACTCTGGAAGTTTTAGGCAGGCTGACCGGTTATTCCCAGTTGCACCTTCTGCGGCTTTTTAAGCAGGATCTGGGTCAAACTCCTCATCAGTTTTTAACTGTCATTCGCCTGGAACACGCAAAAAAGCTCCTGACGGATACGGATATGAGCCTGGATCAAATCTCTGCTGCCTGCGGATTCCGCTCCGCCCCCCACTTTAAGTCCCTGTTTAAGCAAATGACTCACTATACCCCAGGCATCTACCGTAAAAACACTCGACTGATATAAAAATCCGGACATCTTGCAAATCATTGCAAGATGTCCGGATTTTATTGTATTAAGATATCTTATGACTTTTTTCTGCAAAGGCAAGGCCCATAGAATAAAACAGCACCGGGCCGATATTGAAGAAGTGGCAGTCCACCAGGCTGCAGCACACCAGCACCAGCAGGGAATATCCGATAAAATTCTTTTCCTTCGTGGGCTTTTTCAGGAAGAAACGCAGGGTCTGTACCCTGTGGATCAAATAGGCCACCAGGCCCACAATGCCACAGCTTACCAGAAGCTGAATGACCGTATTGTGCCAGCGGGAAGGAATCACGCCCGCCAGGGATGTGGTAGACCAGCCAAAGGGCGTATACCCCGGAGAGAAGAAGGAGCTGCCCAGAACAGGGCTCTGCCGAAACAGCTGCAAGCCCTCCCAATAGATCTCGTCCCGGCCGGAGGAGTCTGTGCCTCTTCGCAGAATATCGCTGAACAGCTGCAGCAGAGACTTGTGGAACAACGCAAAGGCCACCACCACGATGCCCACAACGGTCATCAGCGCAATAAAATTCTGACGCCGGTTTCGGGCATAATGGAGCATTGACAGCACGCAGATCAGATAAATGACTACGCCCATCAAAATAGAGCCTCTGGAGCAGGTCAGAAACACGCCGATCAGAAAAGCAGAGCCTGCCACTGTACCGATCCAGCCTTTTCTGTATTTTGTAGCAAGGTAAAAGGCAAAGGGGATCATCATTGCCGTAAGTCCGCCAATGTTGTTATGAATTCCCCAGCCGGTGTATACATTTTTCCGCTGGATAATGCCATCGATCACAACGCCTCTGGTCATATAGAGCCATATGATCTCCACCAGCAGGAGGACGCCCATACCAAAGCCTACCCAGGCAAAGTAATCCTTGCGGACCTGTCTCCATTTCACGCCTCCGGCGATGAGAAGGTAGGGCACCAAAATCGTGCCGCACTGCATCAGGGCAAAGCGCAGATTGGGCCAGATCGCCTCCGGATACGCCTCACTGCCAATGCCGCTGAGCAAATAGGCCGCCGACAGGATCAGCATACCGGAAAGCATTTTATACTTTGCGGAGAAAAACTGTTTCCTGTCCCGAATGACCCGATAAAGCAGGGATGCCGCGATCACCACACCATACAAAATGATCAGCCTGCCGCCGTGACCCGAAAAAAAGACAGAGGTCTCAGACTGCCCCGGATTGTTCTGTGCCGAGGGGATCACATAGGCGCTGATCACCAGGGGGATCACCGGCAGCAGATCCTCTCCCAGCAGGCAGATATACAGTGCCATAAGCGCATACAGACCGTATGCCACCAGCTCCAGAGAGCATATATTGGCGATTGCCGCCATAAGCATAACAGTCATTATATAATTCGGTGTTCTTAAGAACCGGTTGATCCGCTGAACAGGTGTGCACCCGCCCGGTTCCTGCACCCGGAAATTGATATCCGACATATATGTCACACGATCCTTATCTGTGTATTTCTCATTAAATCGAGTACTATCATACTCCATTTTGTCGAAAAATACAAGAGGCAATTATTTATAGATATAAAATATCCGCATATTCTCAGCGAGAGATTTTGGTTCAGATTGTGCCTATAAAAATTGCAGACATACTACCTGTATTTCAAAATTTTTATAGGCACAAGCTGGAGCAAAAGATCCGCTGAGAAATGAAATGACCCTCGGTTGGTTGCCTAATCACTGCAACTTACCGAGGGTCATTTCATTGAATTGTTGGGTTCCATTAGTGGTTAACCTCACTTTCTGCGATATAGACGCGACTTTCTGTTTTATTGTTGAATTGCTTCCGGCTCAATTCCTTTTGTATCGTTTCTGAGAAATTTATGTTATCGGAAGATTTGGTGAAAGCCCGTCTTTCGATCCTGTTTTTCATCAGGATCTTAGGTGTATCAGATCATTGGTATCACCTCTTTGTGTCTATATAATAACGCAGGTTTTTCCATTTTGCAAGATGGGATATTTCACAACTTTTCACCCCCTAAATCATACAAAAAGGAGAATATACCCTTCCGGTGCAAATCCTTATTGACTTTACATATTTATTTGTGATATGATAATTGTGTTGGGGCGATTCTGAGGAATCGCCTGAAATTATGTAAGGATGCATTTATGAAACAAAAAATTATTACATTTTTCAGTATCCTGGCAGGAAATGCGCTGCTGGCATTTGCGGTGTGTGCCTTTGTTGTGCCCAATAATTTTATGCTGGGCGGTTCCAACGGCATTGCCCTGGCGATCCACGCCGTTTTTCCCCGGATGCCCCTTTCCCTGCTCAACGGTGTCCTTAACGGCGCGCTGTTTTTTCTGGGTCTTGCCTGTCTGGGCAAGAAGTTTGCCGCCGGAACCCTGCTTTCCACCATTGTCTACCCGATTTTTATGGCGCTGTTTGAGCAGCTGCCGCTGGAAACACTGTTTACAGAAGATAAGCTCACCTGCGCCATTTTCTGTGCCGTGCTGGCGGGCTTTGGCATCGGCATCGTAATGCGTGCCGGCGGCGCCACCGGCGGTATGGATATCCCGCCGTGCATTCTCAATAAGTATAAGGGCATTCCCATCGGAACCTCCCTGATGGTCTTTGACACGATCATTGTGCTGGCGCAGGTCATCATCAACGGCCCGGAGGGAATTTTACACAGTCTGATCATTATTTTCCTGGTGTCTGTAACCGTAAACCAAACGGTGGTCACCGGTGTGAAGAAGGTCCAGCTGATCGTCATTTCGCCTCTGTACGATCAGATCCGCCACGAGATCCTGGAGGCGCAGGACAGCGGCGTAACGATGCTGGACATTGAGACCGGCTATGAATGTAAAAATCAGAAGGCTGTGCTGTGCATTTTGTATGCCAAGCGGTATCCTGCCATCCGGGACGCGATCTTGAAGATCGACCCTCACGCCTTCATCGTCACCTCGGAAGTGAAAAATGTAAACGGCAAGGGCTACACCCTCGCCCGGAACCTGGAAGAAAAAATATAATTATAAGATGGGCGCGTTGCAAAATACTGCAATGCGCCCTAAAACTATGCAATTGTCTACATCCTGCGGATGTAGGGGCGGTCATTGACCGCCCGCGGGCGATTAATAATCGCCCCTACATATTCTACCGTAGATTTTGCGCATTTTGC
>JAZNDF010000102.1:0-3222 GCA_045587925.1 Faecousia sp. | reverse complement strand
TGCAAAATGCGCAAAATCTACGGTAGAATATGTAGGGGCGATTATTAATCGCCCGCGGGCGGTCAATGACCGCCCCTACATCCGCAGGATGTAGACAATTGCATAGTTTTAGGGCGCATTGCAGTATTTTGCAACGCGCCCGCATTTGTTTTATTTAGTAGTCTCCTTGCCAGCGGGGTTGGGTGGTTTCCACAGCCTTGCCGGCGTCAAGGGATTTGGGAACATCCAGAATTCGCTGGTTTTTACTGCCCCGGAAGGACAGCTCCAGAGAGCGCTCCTTTAGCAGGAAAGGACCGTCGATGAGAATATCGATGTTTGCCAGCAGCTCCTGCTGAGCCTTTGTACCGCCTAAAAGCTGCTCAAAGGTGTAGCCGGAGTAGGATGCCACCTCGTAGCCCTTTTCCTTCAGAAGCTTTGCCAGCTTACAGAAGCCTTCTGCCTGGGCAAAGGGCTCACCGCCGGAGAAGGTCACCCCCCGGCAAAGGGGATTTTCCTCCACGATCTGCAGAAGTGTTTCTTCCGCTATCGGCGTTCCACAGCCAAAGGACCAGGTCTCCGGATTGTGACAGCCTTCACAGTGATGAGGACAGCCCTGGCAGAAGATGACGGTCCGGATACCCGGACCGTCAACTATGCTGTCATTGACGATTCCTGAAAGATCAAGCATTTTTGCCCAGAGAGTGCTTTACGCGGTCCCGCTCCTCGGCGCGCTTAGCATCGTTCCACTTGTCCATAGTGCCTACCAGGTAACCGGTGATCCGGCGGATACGCTCGAAGCCAACGCCCTGGCCCATCTTCTCGTTGTTGGATTTGATAGTCATAATAATTTCCTCCTTATGTGATACTTACTCGATACCCTGGAAAGCGGGCATCTGGGGATATTTTCTTCTCAGTTCTTCTACACGCTCAGGATCGATCTCCTCACCCTCGTGACGGCCGCAGCGGGGACATACATCACCGATGATACCCACATAGCCACAGACCGGGTCACGGTCAACCGGATGGTTAATGGAGCCGTAGCCAATGCCACAGTCGTGCATACAGCGAACCACTGCCTCAAAGGCTTCCACATTGTGCGCGGTGTCGCCATCCAGCTCCACATAGCTGATGTGACCTGCGTTACACAGGGCGTGGTAGGGAGCTTCCAGGCGGATCTTGTCGTATACGGAAATGTTGTACCATACGGGGATGTGGAAGGAGTTGGTGTAGTACTCCCGGTCGGTAACGCCGGGGATGGTGCCGTAGCGCTTCTTGTCCATACGGATGAAGCGGCCGGACAGGCCTTCTGCAGGGGTGCCCAGCAGGGAGAAGTTCATCTTCAGCTCCTGGGATTTATTATCGCAGAACTTACGCATAAAGCCCAGGATCTCCAGACCCTTTTCCTGAATCTCCTCGGCGCAGCCGTGATGCTTGCCGTAGAGGGAGGTCAGAGTTTCTGCAAGGCCGATAAAGCCGATGGACAGGGTGCCGTGCTTGAGAACCTCACGCAGATCGTCGTTGTTGCCCAGCTTTTCGGAGTCCAGCCATACGCCCTGACCCATCAGGAAGGGGTAGTTGTAGATGTGCTTGCTTGCCTGAATTTCAAAGCGGTCCAGAAGCTGCTGTGCCACCAGCTCCAGCATAGCCTCCAGCTTTTCGTAGAATACCTTTTCGTCGCCCTTTGCTTCGATGGCGATACGGGGCAGGTTGATGGAGGTGAAGGACAGGTTGCCTCTACCGTAGGCAATCTCACGGCTAGGATCGTAGACGTTACCCATCACACGGGTACGGCAGCCCATTGTAGCCACCTCAGTTTCAGGACGGCCGGGTACATAGTACTGCAGATTGAAGGGGCTGTCCAGGAAGGTGTAGTTGGGGAACAGGCGGCGGGCGCTGACCTTGCAGCTTAAGCGGAACAGATCGTAGTTAGGATCGGTCTCATTGTAGTTGACGCCTTCCTTGACCTTGAAGATGTGGATGGGGAAGATACAGGTTTCGCCGTGACCCAGGCCTGCATCCAGTGCCAGCAGCACATTGCGGATGACCATACGGCCTTCGGGGCTTACATCTGTACCGTAGTTAATGGAGGAGAAGGGAGTCTGTGCGCCGGCGCGGGAGTGCATTGTGTTCAGATTATGCACAAAGCCCTCCATAGCCTGCTTGGTGTCCCGGTCGGTCTTCTGCCAGGCGCGCTTTCTGGAACGGGAGATCAGGGCAGCAGCCTGATCCTGGGTCAGCGCATACTTTTCTGTCAGCTTTACAGCAACAGTCCGGTCAAAGTCCGGCTCGTTTTCCAGACGGGCAGTGGTGTTGCAGGCTTCTTCAGCAGCAGCAACCAGGGAAGCAATGCTTTCGGACTCGTCTTCCAGATTCAGAAGGTCCTCCAAAGATTCCTTCAGCCGGCGGATATAAGCCTTGCGGAAGGTCTTGGCAACGCCCATTGCCATACCGTAGTCAAAGTTGGGAATGGACTGACCGCCGTGCTGGTCGTTCTGGTTAGACTGGATGGCGATGGCAGCCAAAGCCGCATAACTCTGGATGCTCTGGGGCTCACGGAGATAGCCGTGACCGGTGGAGAAGCCACCCTTGAAGAGCTTGATGATGTCAGTCTGACAGCAGGTGGTGGTCAGGGAATAGAAATCGAAGTCGTGAATGTGGATATCGCCCTCCCGGTATGCCTTTGCGTGTTCGGGGCGGAGCAGATACATTTCATTGTAGGCCTTGGCGCCGGCGGCACCGATCTGGAGCATAGAGCCCATTGCGGTGTTGCCGTCGATGTTGGCGTTGTCCCGCTTCATATCGCTGATGCGGGCGTCGATGTTGGTGATCTCATCGATGGTTTTCATCAGGGAGGTGTTTGCCTCTCTGGCGCGGGTGCGGTTTGCGCGGTACAGGATGTAAGCCTTTGCTGCGGCGGAGAAGCCGTGGTTCATCAGCTGGCGTTCCACTGCGTCCTGAATGGCTTCAATGTTGGGCGCTTCTGTGGAGAACTTGCCTTCCAGCTCCCGCTGGACATCGTTGGCAACGCAGGCAGCGTCTGCTGCATTTCCTTCACCGGAGGCTTCCAGTGCTTTGAGGATGGCACCGGCGATCTTGTTCTGATCGTACAAGACCACGCGGCCATCGCGCTTGATGATACTTTGGATCATAAGTAGGTACCTGTCTTTCTGTTATAGTCATATTTACACCAGCCACAATATATTGTGTGCTGACAAGGGGTGTCTACACAATATATTGCCATAT
>JAZNDF010000101.1:0-2171 GCA_045587925.1 Faecousia sp. | reverse complement strand
GCTGGCTCTGGCCGGTCTGGCAGCCCGCCGCCGCCGTGCCTGATAGGCCGACATCGCAAAACACAGTCTATACATAACCCCAGCCTGGTCAATTTGATCAGGCTGGGGTTTAGCAAATATAAGCCATCAGAGGGAAGAGCATGAGCAATCCGAAGCGAGACTCCTTCCTTACTGTTTTATCCAGAGGCCATGGCATCGGCCGCATTCGCAATCAAAATTGTTGCGGATGATATTATAGCACTCTGCATCACCGTACTCAAAAAAACGGTAAATTGAAAAGGCTATTAAATCTGCCAGTTGTATGAGCCGCGATGAGCGAGAATCCAGAAATAATGGAACCTCAGCCATATTTTTCAATCGCCCCCAGGTGTATCCGCGATGCTTGAAATCGAGAGCAAATCGCTGAATCTCGAGTTCTTTCTTTGCTCTATCCACTATCAAAATTCCTTTTTCCTTTACCGTGGTTTTCTTCTTGTAATTAAGGCGGCATAAAAAGTGGTCAAACCGACTGGTAGCCTGTTCAAAAAGCAGCTTTGTCAAATCCTCTCCCTCAGCACAGGATTTCTTATCAATGACAGCAGCAAACAAACGCAGCTTCTTTTCTGTAACTAACGACAACGCAGAAAGAAGGGCTTCTTTGCGAGTCTCATAGGGGAGAGTACGCCAGACTTTTCGTCCGCGCTCTCGCATATCAGTACCATGAAACTCCCATGCGTAAGGGTCTTCCCCCGCATAGGGACGCACTAATTCATTCATGCGTTTATCAATCCAATGCGTTTGCTTCTCATTGACGCAGAACCCGGCAAGCACCACGTATCTATCTGTTTTATCAGAAACAGAACCAGAATCGTCAAGGTAAAGTAAATGCATAGACGGAGAGAAAAAAAAGCGAACCGGGTCCGATTTCTCAGAACGTACCGCTAAAGGCAGCACTCCCAATTCGTGCCGTGATTATAGCAACACATAGTAAAATGTCAAGAAAAATAAAGTTCCCTGCGCGCGGTGCGCACCAATAAATATTGCCCCGGCAAAAATAACCCGCCAGCAATCATGATATCTGCACCCCCTTTTTTCAAGGGGAAAAATGCTTCAGAACCGGTCGGTATGTCATTGCAGGAATACACTTATCTCTTTTCCTGTTAATGAATTAGGCGGAATATTCATCTTCCTGCATAGGAAATGCGATATACTGCCTCCGCAAGCCGGGCAGGTCACTTGGCATTCCACTCGCGCGAGGAAACAGGTACCCCTGCCGGTTGTACAACCACAAACCAAACAAAATCAAATATCTATTACCATGAAAAAAACATTAATCACACTCCTTGCCCTCGCCGGCATAGCCTGCGGTGAGACCCTTACCCTGACCATACCGACTGGTATTCAGAATCCAACCGCAACGAGGGACGTCGATGACAATGATGACGGCATTATCGATAGGTATGATGTAGAATACATTGTCGGTTATGGTGGCATAGGCGTAGCTGCTGCCATTACCGCATTTGCTGATGATGGCAATGATGGTGGCTACATGTTCAATAGCGGCGGCGTTGTTGAGCCTGATGGCGCAAATAACGAAGGTTTTATCACTTCTGATCCTGAGAAGGGCATCTGCCTGACTATGAAGGGGCGTACTGGTGCAGGTGGTTCTGGTGAGGCTATTGTTCTGAGCGGTACTAAGCTGGTGGGTTCTTCGGTAGAGAGCTTCACCTTCAGCATTGCTGGTAGTACATGTGCTGATCAGGCAAATAAAGCTGTTGGCATGACTCTGGCTGTTGTTCAGAAGGAGGGTAACACCTGGACTAAGGTTGGCGATGCCGCAACGGGCTCCTTCCTGACCGGTTCCGGTAGTTCCATTACCCTGACTCTGGGCGAAGCCATCACCTGGTCCGATGCTTACAAGGTGGTTGCTATCGTTGATAATCTGGCCAAGCATGTAACTGGTGGTGGTACTGTGTACAGCATGAGCGGTATCTCTGTGAGCGCTACCTACACCCCCGCTGTCCCCGAGCCCGCTACGGCAACGCTGAGCCTGCTGGCTCTGGCCGGTCTGGCAGCCCGCCGCCGCCGTGCCTGATAGGCCGACATCGCAAAACACAGTCTATACATAACCCCAGCCTGGTCAATTTGATCAGGCTGGGGTTTAGCAAATATAAGCCATCAGAGGGAAGAGC
>JAZNDF010000100.1:0-1606 GCA_045587925.1 Faecousia sp. | reverse complement strand
CGCATCCGCCTGGAGCGCAGCGAAAAGCCCCGGGCAGAGGCAATTGCCTATATGGAATCTTTGGGTGAGCCCTACAAGGTTGAGCTGATCGAGGATCTTCCCGCGGATGCGGTGATCTCCTTCTACACCCAGGGCGAATTTACCGACCTTTGCGCCGGTCCTCACCTGGATCACACCGGCCGTGTGAAGCACAACGGCTTCAAGCTGACAAAGTCCTGCGGTGCATACTGGCGGGGCGACTCCAACCGGAAGATGCTGCAGCGTATTTACGGCATTGCCTTCCCCTCTAAGGACGAGCTGGATCAGTACCTGGAGGCACAGGCTGAGGCTCTGAAGCGGGATCACAACAAGCTGGGCCGTGAGCTGGAATTCTTCACCACTGTGGAAGAGATCGGCCAGGGCCTGCCCATTCTGCTGCCCAAGGGCGCAAGAGTCATTCAGAAGCTCCAGCGCTGGATTGAGGACGAGGAGCAGAAGCGCGGCTACCTGCTGACCAAGACTCCCCTGATGGCAAAGCGGGATCTGTATAAGATCTCCGGTCACTGGGATCACTACCTGGACGGTATGTTCATTCTGGGCGATCCCTATGATGAGGAAAAGGAGTGCTTTGCACTGCGTCCTATGACCTGCCCCTTCCAGTACCAGGTCTATTTGAACCGTGCCCGTTCCTACCGGGATCTGCCTATGCGCTTAGGCGAAACCTCCACTTTGTTCCGTAACGAGGACTCCGGCGAAATGCACGGTCTGATCCGTGTCCGCCAGTTCACCATTTCCGAGGGTCACCTGGTGCTCCGTCCCGATCAGCTGGAAGAGGAGTTCCGTGGCTGCCTGGAGCTGGCTAAGTATTGCCTGGATACCGTGGGTATGCTGGAAAACTGCTCCTTCCGTTTCTCCCAGTGGGATCCTGCCCGTGCCGGTATTAAGTACGAAGGCACCACCGAGCAGTGGGAAGAAGCTCAGCGGGTAATGGGTGAAATTCTGGACAACCTGGGGGTTGAATATGAAATCGGCATTGACGAAGCCGCTTTCTACGGTCCTAAGCTGGACATTCAGTATAAGAATGTGTTCGGCAAGGAAGATACCATCGTCACCATTCAGATCGATATGCTGCTGGCTCAGAAGTTCGGTATGGAATATGTGGATGCTGACGGTCAGAAGAAAACACCTTATATTATCCACCGCACTTCCCTGGGCTGCTACGAGCGCACCTTGGCTTACCTCATTGAGCGTTATGCCGGTGCACTGCCTCTGTGGATGATGCCCGAGCAGGTTCGGGTAATGCCCATTACCGACCGGGCACATGAATACTGCAAGGGTCTTGTGGAAGATCTGAAGAATGCAGGCATCAGCGCTGAGGGCGACTACCGCTCCGAAAAGCTGGGCTACAAGATCCGCGTGGCACAGCTGCAGAAGATCCCCTACATGCTGGTTGTGGGTGACCGTGACATGGAGAACGGCACCGTTTCCGTCCGTACCCGAAAGGGCGACGACCTGGGTGCCATGACCCCTGCAGAGTTCACCGCCAAGTGCCTGCTGGAGATCGCCACCAAGAGTAAAGAAGTTTAATTGCATACAAAAACAGCACCGCCACGCGGTGCTGTTTTTC
>JAZNDF010000099.1:0-7570 GCA_045587925.1 Faecousia sp. | reverse complement strand
CGGGCGGTCAATGACCGCCCCTACATCCGCAGGATGTAGACAATTGCATAGTTTTAGGGAGCATTGCAGTATTTTGCAACGCGCCCTTTTCCGCCTGCGGCGATGTGTTTTTGCTTTGCAAAATCACGCGGGCGATCAATGATCGCCCCTACGATGGGAGTTCGTCTAAGAAAATTTTCAAGAAATTTATGCAAATAAGGCTTGATTTTTTAGAAAGGTTGGGTTATTATATAGCAAGGTTAGCACTCAGAAACAAAGAGTGCTAACGAATAAGTAGATAAAAGCGGCATTTGTCGCGATCTGAATATGGAGGTAATGTTATGAAATTAAAACCGATGGCAGATAACATTCTGCTCAAAGCCACCGAAGCTGAGGAGACCACCTCCTCCGGCATCATCCTGGCTACCAGCAACAAGGAAAAGCCTGCAATTTATGAGGTCGTTTCCGCCGGCCCTGGCACCAAGGATGTGGAAGTCACCGTCAAAGCGGGCGACAAGGTAATCGTCAGCAAGTTCTCCGGCAACGAGATCAAGCTGGACGGACAGGACTATAAGTTTGTAAAGCAGGACGACATCCTTGCGGTTGTCATTGACTGATTAGGAGGAATGGATTATGTCTAAAATGATCGTTTACGGCGAGGATGCTCGCAAGAAGCTGCAATCCGGTATCGACCAGCTGGCAGATACCGTTAAGGTCACCCTGGGACCCAAGGGCCGCAATGTGGTGCTGGGCAAGAAGTTCGGCGCACCCCTGGTCACCAACGACGGCGTAACCATCGCCAAGGAGGTGGAGCTGGAGGATGCCTTCGAAAATATGGGCGCACAGCTGATCCGCGAGGTTGCCACCAAGACAAACGATGTTGCCGGTGACGGCACTACCACAGCAACTGTGCTTGCACAGGCGATCACCCGTGAGGGCCTGAAGAACCTGTCCGCCGGTGCCAATCCTATGGTGATGCGCAAGGGCATCGAGAAGGCAGTGGACGCCGCTGTGGAAGCCATCAAGGCAAACTCTGTGCCGGTCAACGGCTCTGAGGATATTGCCCGTGTTGGTACTGTCTCCTCCGGCGACGAGGCCATCGGCGCACTGATCGCTGAGGCTATGGAGAAGGTTGGCACTGAAGGCGTTATCACCATTGAAGAGAGCAAGACTGCTGAGACCGGCCTGGAAGTGGTTGAGGGTATGCAGTTTGACCGGGGCTATATCTCCCCCTATATGGTTACCGATACCGATAAGATGGAGGCCGTCCTGGACGATGCCTACATTCTCATCACCGATAAGAAGATCTCCGCAATTCAGGAGATCCTGCCTGTGCTGGAGCCTGTTGTAAAGGCTGGCAAGAAGATGATGATCATTGCAGAGGATGTGGAAGGCGATGCACTGGCAACCCTGCTGGTGAACCGTCTGCGCGGCACCTTCAACTGCGTTTGCGTCAAGGCTCCCGGCTTTGGCGATCGCCGTAAGGAAATGCTGCAGGACATCGCTGTCCTTACCGGTGGCACTGTGATCTCCAGCCAGCTGAATATGGAGCTGACTGAGACCCAGCTGTCCGATCTGGGCCGCGCCCGTCAGGTAGTTGTTACCAAGGACACCACCACCATCGTCGACGGTGCAGGTGATGCTGAGATGATCAAGGCGCGCGCACATCAGATCCGTTCCTCCATTGCTACCACCACCTCTGATTACGACCGCGAAAAGCTGCAGGAGCGTCTGGCTAAGCTTTCCGGCGGTGTTGCAGTCATCAAGGTTGGCGCCCAGACTGAGGTTGCTATGAAGGAGCAGAAGTTGCGCGTTGAGGATGCCCTGAATGCTACCCGCGCTGCTGTGGAGGAAGGCATTGTTGCCGGCGGTGGTACTGCTCAGGTCAATGCCATTGCTGCAGTGGAAAAGCTGATCGCAAAGCTTTCCGGTGACGAAAAGACCGGCGCTAAGATCATTGCTCTGGCACTGCAGGCACCTATCCGTCAGATCGCCCAGAACGCCGGCGTAGACGGCAGTGTTGTTTACGAGAAGATCAAAAATTCCAAGAAGGTCGGCTTTGGCTACAATGCTTATACCGAGCAGTATGTGGATATGGTTGCCGCAGGTATCGTTGATCCCACCAAGGTCACCCGTTCCTCTTTGGAAAATGCCGCGTCCATCGCTGCTTGCGTGCTGACTACCGAATCTTTGGTTGCCGACAAGCCCGATCCCGCTGCTGACGCTGCTGCCGCTGCAGCTGCTGCAGGCGCAGGCGGAATGTACTAAGATAGTGAAAAGACCTCTGGATTTCCAGAGGTCTTTTTAGTTGGCAATATTTATAAATTTTCTTTACATATTTTTGAAAAGTGCTATACTGAAAGAAAAAACGCAGGAGGCAGAATAATGGATATCAATGCAATAGTGGATAAAAACAGACAGAAAATTCTCGATGCGCTGGAGTATATCTGGAAAAATCCGGAAACCGGCTACCGGGAACTCAAGACCTCCGCTTATTTGGAAAAAGAATTTGAAGGCTTAGGCTATGAACTGGTAAAGGCAGGAGATATTCCCGGCTTTTATGCAGATGTGGACACGGGAAGACCCGGACCTACTGTGCTGATTTTCGGTGAGCTGGATAGTCTGATCTGTTGGGATCACCCGGATGCAGACCCCCAGACAGGCGCAGTCCATTGCTGTGGCCACGCAGCGCAGGCGTCTGCTTTGTTGGGCATTGCCGCTGCCTTGAAGGAGCCGGGAGCGCTGGATGACTTATACGGAAAAATTCGTCTGTGCGCTGTACCTGCTGAAGAGCTGATCGAGGTAGAATACCGCAGTGAACTGAAGAAAAAAGGGATCATCCGGTATATGGGCGGCAAGGCAGAATTCATGCACCGGGGATATTTGGATGGTGCAGATATCGTCTTTATGGTTCATACCAGTGTGGCAGAGAAATGTACCGTCAAAAAGGGTTCTGTGGGATGCCTGGCAAAGAGAGTTGTTTATAAGGGTAAGTCTTCCCACGCAGGCGGCTCACCCTGGAATGGCTGTAATGCTTTGTATGCGGCAAGTCAGGGCTTGAATGCCATCAATGCCATTCGGGAGACCTTCCGGGAGCAAGACCAGATCCGTGTGCATCCCATTATCACCAAGGGCGGCAATGCCGTCAATGCCATTCCGGATGAGGTCATTATCGAAAGCTTTGTCCGTGGTGCCACCTTTGAGGCTATGCAGAAAAGCAACGAAAAGGTAAATCGCGCTCTTTGCGGTGCTGCCCTTTCCCTGGGTGGAAATGTGGATATTCAGGATACTCCCGGTTATGCGCCTTTGAATAACGATCCCGGTATGATCCAGCTGGCGCTGGATGCTGCTCAGGCGCTGGGATACCCTGTAGTCCATATTGATGAACGAGGCACAGGCAGTACGGATATGGGTGAGATTTCTTGCCTGTTCCCGGCAATACATCCTTATATGCCGGGCTCCGTTGGCACAAGCCACGGAAAGGATTACTATATTGCCGATCCGGATAAGGCTTGCCTGGGTTCTGCCAAGTGGCAGCTGAAAATGCTGGAGCTGCTCCTGGAAAACGACGCAGTTTGTGCAAAGCAGATCATTGCGGATTTTAAGCCGGAATTTGCATCCAAGGAAGAATACTTTGCGTATATCGATGCTATGGAATGCTCCGGAGACCGGATCACATACACAGGCGGTAAGGCAGAAGTAAAATTGTAAATTGAAAATGTAGCGGGCGGCAGATTGCCGCCCCTACAAATAACCGGGAGAAGTTTTTGAATTTTCTCTTGACAAAAGGGAAACACTGTGATAGAATACTCAGGCAATAAAGAAGGCTGAACATCCGCCTCACCTTAAGCGATACGCAAAAAGGTCAATATTCTTACTTTCCCTACAGGGAAGGCTTTTGAGTATGCGGATGGATTGCCATTCGCTGTTTTCTTTTTTATGGAGGTGCTTACCATAGCCAAGTTAGATCATCAGCTCAACGAGGAGATCCAGGACAAGGAGATCCGCCTGATCGGTGCCGACGGTGCACAGTTGGGCATTATGTCCGCCCAAAAGGCAAACGAACTGGCAGAAGAGGAAGGCCTGGATCTGGTGAAGATCTCGCCCAATGCAGTTCCCCCTGTCTGCAAGATTATGGACTATTCCAAATTCTGCTTCGATCAGAAGAAGCGGGAAAAGGAAGCCAAGAAGAACCAGCATGTGGTAGAGATCAAGGAAATTCGTATGAGTCCCAGCATCGATACCAACGACTTTAACACAAAGGTAAAAGCCGCGCTGAAGTTCCTTACCGGTGGCAACCGGGTGAAGGTCAGCGTTCGTTTCCGCGGTCGTGAGATGGCACACACCAATTTAGGTGAGAAGCTGCTGCTGGATTTTGCTGAAAGCTGCGCCGAAGTGGCAAATATGGAAAAGAACCCCAAACTGGACGGCCGTTTTATGGCTATGTTCCTTACACCCAAGAATAGCAAGTAATTTGTTTTTCTATACCTAAAGATTCGGAAGGAGTTACTACTATGCCCAAACTGAAGACCCATAGCGGTGCAAAGAAGAGATTTAACCTGACTAAGTCCGGTAAGGTCAAGAGAGCCCGCGCTTACAAGAGCCATATCCTCACCAAGAAGGACACAAAGCGTACCCGTCGTCTGCGCACGACTGCTTACACTGATGTGACCAACACAGCTACTGTTAAGAAGCTGATTCCCTACAAATAAGCGAAGGAGGATATGAAAGATGGCAAGAATTAAAGGCGCAATGATGACGCGCAAGAGAAGAAATGCTACCCTGAAGCTGGCCAAGGGCTACTGGGGTTCTAAGTCCAAGCACTTTAAGATGGCAAAACAGCAGGTGATGAAGTCCGGCAACTACGCTTTCGTTGGCCGTAAGCTGAAGAAGCGTGACTACCGCAGACTGTGGATCACCCGTATCTCCGCTGCAGTTAAGCCCTACGGCTTGAACTATTCCACCTTTATGAACGGTGTGAAGAAGGCTGGTATCGAGATGAACCGTAAGAGCCTGAGCGAGATGGCTATCCAGGACGCAGCTGCATTTGCAGCTCTGGTTGAGAAGGCTAAGGCTGCTCTTTAATTTGCATAAAAAGCGCGTTGCTTCGGCAATGCGCTTTTTGTTTGCCAAATTTCTGTTTGACGGTCTGCTATACCGCACTAATCGCTTCCCCCCGGGGGAAGCTGTCAGCAAAGCTGACTGATGAGGAACGGCGTGCAGTGAAGTGCGGAGAAGGTCTGTGGCAATACGAGATGCGTTAGATTACCGCCCGCATTCCTCATCCGCCCCTACGGGGCACCTTCTCCCCGGGAGAAGGTATTTATTCGATAAACAGATATTTGACAGGCGGCTGTTTGGGACTTTTCTTTTGGGAGAAAATGTGTTATGATAACTGTAATGAAAAATGAAGGAGCGATTTTATGACTGTTACCAACGATATTCGCTATATTGGCGTTAACGACCGTAAGGTTGACCTGTTTGAGGGACAATATGTTGTGCCCAATGGCATTTCTTATAATTCCTATGTGATTATGGACGAAAAGATCGCCGTGATGGACACGGTGGACCAGAAATTTACCCACGAATGGCTGGATAATCTGCAGAAGGTGTTGGGTGAACGGATGCCGGATTATTTGATCGTTCAGCATATGGAGCCGGATCACTCTGCCAACATTGCCCAGTTTTTGTCTGTGTATCCCCAGGCAACAGTGGTGGCATCTGCCAAGGCTTTTACAATGATCGCCCAGTTTTTTGGTCAGGACTATGCTGACCGCCGCCTGGTGGTAGGTGAGGGGGATACCCTGTCTTTGGGTAAGCATACCCTGACCTTCGTGACTGCCCCCATGGTCCATTGGCCGGAAGTGATCGTCACATACGATGCTTGCGATAAGGTTCTGTTTTCCGCAGACGGCTTCGGTAAATTCGGCACCTGGGATACCGATGAGGATTGGGATGAGGAATCCCGGCGGTATTTTATCGGCATTGTTGGCAAGTACGGCCCTCAGGTGCAAGCCCTGCTTAAAAAGGCAGCTGGACTGGAGATCGCTATGATCTGCCCCCTTCACGGACCGGTGCTAAAGGAAAATCTGGGCCACTACCTGAATTTGTATGATATCTGGTCAAGCTACCGGGTAGAAAGTGAAGGCGTTGTGATCGCCTACACCTCTATTTATGGCAATACCAAAAAGGCGGTTGAGCTTCTTACCCAGAGCCTGCAGGCAAAGGGCTGCCCCAATGTGCGCGTGTACGACCTTGCCCGGTGCGATATGGCACAGGCGGTGGCAGATGCCTTCCGTTATGGCAAGCTGGTGCTGGCAACCACTACCTATAATGCAGATGTATTCCCCTATATGAAAACCTTTATCCACAAGCTTACAGAGCGGAATTTCCAGAACCGCACAGTTGCCTTTGTGGAAAACGGCTCCTGGGCGCCTTTGGCTGCCAAGGTGATGAAGGGAATGCTGGAAAAGTCCAAAAATATTACCTTTGCAGATACTACTGTGCGCGTTCTTTCTGCGCTCAGCGAAGAAAGCTACGCCCAGATCGAGGCGCTTTCCGAGGAGCTGTGTCAGGAGTATCTTGCCCGCCGGGATGAAACTGCCAATAAAAATGATTTAAGTGCCTTGTTCAACATCGGCTACGGCTTATATGTGGTGACTACCAACGACGGCACCCGGGATAACGGCCTGATCGTCAACACCGTTTCCCAGGTTACAGATAACCCCAATCGGGTGGCGGTGACTGTCAACAAGCAAAATTACTCCCACCACATCATCAAGCAGACAGGCATTATGAATGTGAACTGTCTGGATGTGTCCGCGCCCTTTGAGCTGTTTAAGAACTTCGGCTTCCAAAGCGGCCGTGTGGCAGATAAATTTGCAGATATCCAGGAGCTGAGAAGCGATAACGGACTGCGCTTTTTGCCTATGTATATCAACTCCTTTATGAGTCTGAAGGTGGAAAGCTATGTAGACCTGGATACCCACGGTATGTTTATCTGCTCCGTCACCGAGGCACGGGTAATGTCCGATAAGGAGACGATGACCTACTCTTACTATTATGACAAGGTAAAGCCCCAGCCGGAAACAGAAGGCAAGAAGGGCTATGTGTGCAAGGTCTGTGGATGGGTCTATGAGGGAGAGCCCCTGCCGGAGGATATCGTCTGCCCCCTGTGTAAGCACGGCGCCAGCGATTTTGAACCGATTGCGTAAAACACGGGCGCATTGCATTATTTTGCAACGCGCCTTCATATCATTGTATGATGGATCCCAAAAGACGGGATGTTTCCATCGTAACCATCAAGAAATTCTGTGACGGTTTGGGCATTACTTTGGGGGAGTTCTTTTCTACCACTGATTTCGATGATTTAGAGCAGGAGATTCGTTGACAACGAAATCCAGCCGGAAACTTTTTGTGTTGCGTTTTAGTGGGTGAGGGGATATAATATCCCTATGAATTTTTATGGAGGAAGGCTATGGAGTATCGTGTTCATACACCCTGCGGTGTGCTGCGGGGCTGTGCAGGCAGATCGGGCACAGCGGTTTATAAGGGCATCCGGTATGCAACTGCCGGACGCTGGGAGTATCCC
>JAZNDF010000098.1:0-19987 GCA_045587925.1 Faecousia sp. | reverse complement strand
TTTCAAATGGTACACCGTGGGATGGAAACGCAGAAGATCATCCTGCGGGCAAAAATCCTGATTGCAAGTAATTGTGCGGCTATACTTCACACCGGTATGTTCTTTTATCAGTGCTGCCACCCGATCATCGTGGTTCACACCACCGCAAGGATATGCCATACCAACAACTTCATAACCGGCAATATCCGAAAGGTTCAGCCGGTCCTGCTCCACCTGTCGAATCACCGCTGCATCATCCAATCCGGTGAGATTGGGGTGGGTCAAGGTATGCACTGCCAACTCATGCCCCTCATAAATGCGCCGCACATCCTCCCGGTGTATCCGATAACGGGCAATCAGATGATCCTTGTACCGATGCAGGCCTTTTTCACCTAACCGTTCAGAATTCACATTAAAGGTGCATTTTAAGCCATATTTATTCATAAGTTCAATTAATTTGATGTCCTGCACGACACCATCATCATAGCTGAAAGTGATCGCCTTGTTTTTCCCGTGAAAATTCATTTCATAACCACCTTTCATTTACCTTATTGTATCACTTTGGCGGTAAAAAGTAAAGATTTTCAAGGGATCATACCAGCTAAGGAAGATCATCAAACAAAGGAGTTGTAAAGAAACGCATATTGATCCAAAGTGAATGAATGTTTTAGGAGGTGCTCGGTTTCGAGCACCTCCTAAATTTTGTAAAGTTCCTATTCGACGCACAGCTTAAATACTTTTTCGCACAATCTGGCAAGGGAATTCTTAAGGGGGAAGCGGAAAACGAGTTGGATAATGCAAAAGCCGATCCGCTTCCCTCTTAGGCCGTCTGGGGAGTCCGAGGACCATACTCAGCGGTTCTTTGCATACTTTCTCACCGGAGAGAAAGTATGACTTTCCCTTGCAGTTTGGAGATTGCCACGCCCTATCTCGTCCCCCTCACTGAGGGGGATGGGCAGTGCGCACACTGGGTAGGGGGAGTGTACTCCTTAAGCTAGGACACTCCCTCCACCGCTAACGCGGCCTCAAGGAGGGAGGCAAGGTGGGCTCGCAATGACACGATTATCGATAGCTTTTCTGTCTTAATTTAAGGCGGCAGTAATCCAACGCCCTTTAGCGGGCGGCCGCCCCTACATTGGGATATCCGATAATCAGGAATTTGACAGCACTTCATAAAATGTATGAACTGTATAATTATTCTGGTTTCTTTACAGCCCCTTTATTTGGTGCGCGAGGCGGGACTTGAAGCCGTGTTATGGCAGCCGTCTTTGCATCGATCGACTAGCAAGAACAGGTCTTTGATTGGTTTTCGCCGACCACCCGCCGACCTAACACACCAAAACCGCCATTGCAAGCTTTGCAAAAAACAGTGCTCATCCCACGTTGCAAACTAAGGTTCCGATTTTTTGTATAGCCTCTTTTGCACGTATATACTTTAATTGAAGCCAACACGGTGAGATCTAGTTAAGTAATCTCTTCTAATGACTCGATTTTTCCTTTTGCGTTACACTTGATTTTGAAAACTCTGTTTGTTATTGTACGCATCTTTACGTGAAAAGATCCAGCCTTTAAATGATGGAGTTTAGTTATCTGACAATCTCTACTTCTGATATTAACTGATTGGCTAAAATTTCGGTAAAGCCTTTTAGTATTTAAAAACATTGGAGGCATAGCATTAGCGTGTTTTCGGATCTTGAAAACTTCCAATGCTTTTAAAACTAACCACTTTGTAACATCATAAATTACTCCGCCAATAAACATCATTTCAAGTGGATGGGACGATGCCCAATATACGACCTCCCCAAAGCCACTTGCTCCACATTCGTAGCGACTTAAGTTATAGAGATAGCAACGTTCCTTGGTTGGATATATTGGCGCATCATCATTATCTGGGCCGCTTTTCCTCACTCTCAAAATACCTGGTGTACGTCGCACCAAAATTTCCTGGTCATCGTTAGGAATTGATTTAATCCTTTCAGCCAAATCGCTACAGTCATCAAAAAAACAATAGTAATCAAAGAAAGAAAGGTTCTCACCAATTACCATTTCAGAATGAAATCCATCTTGGACCGCAATGTGCTCTTCAATTTTTTGTAATGACCAATTTGTTTGTACCCACAGTGAAGTAACCAGTTCTTTTACCCCTAATTCGTGATCTTCTTTATATATAGAAAAACATACCCGCACAGATACTCTCTCCTTGTTCTCATACGCATTTTTAAGAAATGTTCAATTCAATTGTTTTTGCCGCAGAATTATACAAGTGCCTTTTCTGTTCCAAAATATCAGTAATGATATAGTGCGGAACGCTTATTTCCATCAATGTGCTAGCGCTTCTATTGTAACATTGAAATCCATAACCTTTGATTTTTATCTGTGGTATGGTTTCGTTACCGGTTAACCAAAACCAATCTCCATCTAATTCTTTCTCCACTATATGGCGAATATCATCATTTTCGTAGTAGAACGGCTTGGCACTATCGCACATCAAATCGTATAGGCGCAGTTTAGTTTTTCGCGGATTGAGCAAGATAACCGCTTCTTGGGTTGTGTTACATCCAAGTCTTATCATATCACTGTCGGATATCCCTTCATTTTCAACCCAATCCTCATCAACACTTAGCGATGCTCCATCGTAATATGTTACTATATTATTTATCAAAATTTTTAATGGAGCTTTTTCTGCATCAATTACGACAAGTTTAATCCCGTGATGTTGTGCTACTTTTATGGCACCCGACTGAAATCCACATCGGGAAACATAGCACCCTGTAGTTGCCCCAGGGATATCATCTAATAAAGTTTTGAAACTATGCAGTTGTTCCTTCTTTACTGGTTTATTCCAATCCTTTACTTCAACTAATGTTTTATATTCAATTCCTGCCAATTCAAAACACCAAAACACATCAATCTGATGCGAATTGCCTGTTTTGCCCTCCAGTTGAACATTATGCTGTACTTCAATTCTCTTGTAACCAGCCTCTGAATTTTCATAATCAATAATCACCTGGTAAATCTCTTGCACAAGTTCCTCATAGGACTTTCCCGTGTTTTTCTTTGCCATATCCACCTCTATCAGAGCTTTCCGTTTCGGAGCTTCTTTCTAACAATAATACAATTGACACCAAAGCCTCTACTAAGAAAAAGAGCAAGCCTTTGGTGACCAAGAAAGAAGCTTCTACCGGATTCATAGCTCTACCCTGAAATATGGGTAGGGCATTGATTAGGAACACAGTAAAGATACAGGGTTTCTGTGTTCCTTCTCAGTTCCAAAATCTATATATGATAGGATGATGCAATTTGAATTCTGTTGAGATTTATTTAGTAGATCAAGAGAAATCAGGAGGTACCGGATGAGCCTAAACGTTACCGAGGGTCATTTGGAGTATGTCATTTGGTCCAATGAATATCTGGACTGGGCTAACTGGCACGAAGCCTTTGAAGAGGATTATTCCAACGCCTCCGACGAAAAGAAGTACCAGTTAATGAATGATCTGAATGCCCAATATCTTGAATACGAACGTAGACAGATGGACGTCCTAGTTGGATCTCCTATTATTGTGATTGCTGATATTGGCAGATGGGATGGCCGCCATACTGGATACCGAGAAATTAAAAGCGGTTGCCTGAAAGATTGCCTCTACACAGAATTGGATGGTGTGACCTGGTATGTAGATGACCGTGGTGACTTCCGGATGGATGGATACCATCACGATGGTCACAACTATTACCTCTACCGGCGTTATCAAGACGATGCTGCACTGGAAACCATCGAAGAATTCCAGCGCAAGATCTTGGATCACACACTGACAGAAGAAGATATTGACAATGTTACCGTCAGGCTCGGCGATGATATCGCTAAGATTTACGGATTCACCCTCCCTAACCAAGGCAAGTAAAAAAAGAATACCCAGTTCAGTTTTCAAAGTTGAATTGGGCATTCTTTTTTTGTGCAGTTATACGAAATGACAAGTCAGTGTATCTTCGATTTCAGATCGGTCAAATATTTCCGGCTCCCAAAACAGTTCCGTATAGCGTTTGACCTTACTTTCGGTGAGGGATATCAGCTCTCCATCCTCGTTTTCGCTCATAATATAGAATACGCCAACAAGGATGTCATTCCCTAAACGCCGATTGCCTTCTAAGCCAATCAGCTTACCTTCCTCATTGCACATAATACAATCGCCATTGCCCAGGCTGACAAACTCAATAAGGCCTTGATAGTCAGCACCAATACTGACCGCTTTCTGCAGTGAATCCAGATCATCTTTGATCTTCGTAACCTTAGGATGCTTTCCCGGTTCTACCATCAATATTGTAAGTTCTTTTGCGTTCATATCATAACCTCCAAAAAGTAATAGTCAGACGGCATTGCTACCATCTGACTAAGGTTATGATATATATTTAAATGCACTGTATTTACGATTTCGTCTAAAAAATGTGGGCACAGGCAGAGACAAATCCGCTTGCGCCCACATTCGTTCAGGGGGTATCTTATTTAGTTCTCGACTCCCCTACAGTGGGGGTATGGAAAAAGGGATATTTGTACATTTTACACTCCTATAAATCTATAATAATGTACAATAATTATTCTTCCTTCTGTCCTGCCAGGAACTGCTGTCCTCTGGCAGGATTGGAAGGAGGCGAACACAGTGAATAACTGTGTATGTTAGCATTAGGTATAAGACTTACCGGTGATGTCAACACCGTTTGCACCGATTGCAGGAGTAGCAACAACAGTCTTACCCTCGGTATCAGCGATCTGTGCGGTAATGTAGATGCCATTGTTAGCCTTGTAGGTTTCTACCCACTTAGTCAGGAAGTTGCGGTCTGCCGTTGCCACAGCAGATGTACCATCCACATCCAAAAGAACCTTAATGTCCAGTTCAGAGCCGGCTGCGATCAGTGCATCCACCTTCTCGAAGTTTTCAAACTTTACCTGGAACCAGTACTTGGGGCTGGTGCTGTTCTTGCCGGTAACCGCAACAGACTTAACAGTTACGGCAAAGAAACGGAAGCCGCCTGCAGTCTTGTCCTCAATGGGAAGCTGTGCGTTATTGGGTGCAAACTCACATTCACCCTTAACGACCAGCAGACCCTCACCGCCGGTGGTGTCAATGATCTTTGCTCCTGCTGCAGTAGAATCGAAGGTGTCTGCAGTCAACTTATAGCCGTTCAGATTTAAAACTGCACCGGCAGGCACAACCACATCGCCGGCAGTCAAATCGGCTACCAGAGCTACCTGCTCGCCAGCGGCTGCTGCAAAGGCTTCGTCCAGAGATGCATACACATCATCGCCAACAGAGGCTACCTGAACAACATCGATGGGGGTCTCCCAATTTGCGGCAAATGCTACGGTGGTCATAGACAGAAGCATCGCCAGGGTCAGTGCGAAACTAAGAATGCGCTTTTTCATTGTTTTTTCCTCCTAATTTTTAATACTGGTTTTATACCAACGCAAGCAGCGATTGCTTGCGGTTGTATTTATAGTAAATCGATGATTTTCTTCATATATTCGCAGTAAAGCTTTCCGATAAATTCTGCGCCCTTTTCTGTGGGATGCACACCGTCAGCAGCATAGGACAAGGGATCCTCGCCCACGAAGGCAGATGCCAGCAAGCCATCTGTAGGCATATAAACATGGGCATATTCTCTTGCCAGCTTGCGCACGATCTCGATCTTTTTATAGAGATCCTCCCGGAAATAGAGCTTGTCCGCCACAGGAATCAGGAACGGCTCAAGCATCATAATTTTTGCATTGGTCTGATCCTTAATTGCCTGCAACACAGTGCGGTATCTCTCCTCGAACACTTCATCCGGAATCCAGCTACGATCATCCGCATGGTGCCACACATCGTTGATACCGATCAGAATAGACACAATATCCGGCTGAATATCCACAAAATCACTTTGCAGTCTTTCCACCAGATCCTTTGTCTGATTGCCGCCAATACCCAGATTGATAAATTCAAATTCTATCTGGGGATAGGCTTTCTGCAAATATTCTGCAGCAAATTTCACATAGCCGCCACCGAGAAGATGGGGATTTTCCCGGCTTCTGCCAGCATCTGTGATGCTATCGCCCTGAAATAACAATTTTATTTTCATAGGAGCCTCCCTTTACGCAAATATTTCATATTCCACCGCGGCGCAAATCAAATGATACACCGCCAGGTGATCTTCCTGGATGCGATAGGTTTCCGATTGGGGCATAATCAGTGCGCTTTGGGCAAGCTGCGCCAGCAGTCCACCGTCTTTTCCGGTCAGACCTACTGTATACAGTCCCAGGCTGTTGGCAGTCATCACTGCGGCGGCAACATTTTTTGCGCCGCCGGATGTGCTGATGCCAATGAGCACATCTCCCGGCTTTCCGTATGCCAGAACCTGCTGGGCATAGGTAAGCTCCGGATCCACATCGTTTTCAAAGGCAGAAATTGCCGCACTGTGGGTAACAAGAGATATGGTGGGAAGTCCCAACTGGAGCTTTTCTGCAATCTCCATACCTGCCTGACCATATTTCTCTGCCATAATCTTTTTCAGGTCTGCGCCCAGGGGACGCTTTAATAAAAAGCCCTTCAAAAATTCTCCGGCAATATGGTCGCAGTCTGCACAGCTACCGCCATTTCCGCAAAGAAGCAGCTTATTTCCATTTTGAAAGGCGACAACCAGCCGATCGCAAACCTGCAAAATTTGCTCCTGCAAGGGCACTAAATCGGGATGCCTCTCAAAAAAAGCGTCCACAAACTGCTTTGTAATTTCTTTCATTTTCTGTCACTCCTGATTTTGGCGTTCATAGTAATAATCCGCCACAGTCAATGCTGCAATATCTCCAACAGATTCGGTCAGTCCGCAAGGGACGACGCTGCAAACCTGCCGGGTATATTCCAGCGCCTCTTCCAAAATCACCGCTTCTGCTTCATGCCAAAGGAGGTCTCTTGCTCTGGTAAATATGCTGCCGATCACGATCATCTCCGGGTTGAGCATATCCATCACGATGGATAATCCCACACCCAGCATTTGACCGCATTTTGAAATAATCTTCTTTGCCAGCGCATCCCCTTCCCTTGCGGCAAGGCACACCTTTTCCGCTGTCAGGCTGTCCAGATCCTCTGCACAGGGGCAGATGGCAGGTGTTTTGCCCATTTGAAGCTGCTCTGTCACATAGCCCTTTGCAAGCTGGGCAATGCCGCCACCGCTGCAAAAGCCTTCGAAAGAGCCGGATTTTCCATAGCCCACCGGTCCAAAGGGCGCCAGCCGAATGTGTCCCAGTTCACCGGCAGAATCGCTGGTGCCTTCGTAAAGCCGACCGTTCAGGATCAGACCTGCACCCAAGCCGGTGCCAAAGGTCATAAACACCATATTTTTTGTTCCCTTGCCTGCGCCCATCCGCCATTCTGCCAGCGCACCGGCATTGGCATCGTTGCACAGGAAGGTGGGGATCCCTGTTGCCTTTTGGAAATATTCCACAACCGGCACCCGATCCCATCCCAGCAGATTGGGTGGGGACAGCACCAGCCCTTCTTTGGAGCTTAAGGGACCGCCACAGCTAATGCCAATAGCTTTCGGTGCTTCTTCGCTTTTGGAAATGCAAAGCTGCACATCCTCCAAAAGCTCCGGCAGCACCAGCTCCGGCGGACGCTTATCCGTCAGCCGTTTTTGGCATTTATACAGCACCCGGACATTTCCATTGCCATCGGAAGTGCCCAGGGATACCGCACATTTGGTACCGCCAATATCAATACCTATCAGGTTCATAATTGCTTCTCCCATTCCATTGCATTCAGTTCTTTGCCATTTTCATCAATGGTTTTTAATCCATTGTGGGGCACGAATACGGAGATTTTCTGATGGAATAATGAAATATCTACTGTGCTGTCTTCACCGCTTACATCATAAAGCCGCAAGACAATGCCATCGCTATTCTCTTTTTGCTTCACAGCGGAAATAATAACATTTTCCTTATTGCAGGAAAGGCAGCCCATTTTTTCCGGCAAGCTACCCTTATGGAAGCTGCCCAGCACCCGGCGCAGGCCAAAATTCAGTTCAACCGCTTTCCGCTGGCTGGCAGAATTGCTTCTGTGGGGATACAAGCTGTATGTAAACTCGCTGATTCCCTGCTCCATATACACATTATGCTCGTCCCGCTTGCCAAAATGGTCCGCATAGATCGCACCACGCAGCACGGTCATCCGCATTTCCCCGTCGCAGGTATCATAGCCATACTTACAATCGTTGGCAACACACAGTTCGCCGCTGGCAAACCACTTCTGGCAGGGCTCTTCCCCAGTGTAACCCTTTCGGGTCACTGTGCCAAAGGGAATATGGGAAGTCACGGTTTCCCCGTCCATTGGGAATGTAAATTTCAGTGTTTTATGCTGCTCGTGAAAATCCACCTTCGTTGACACCAAGACCTGGTCGCTTCCGCTCGTAACCCTATAAGTTCTTTGCAGTGTCGATTTTCCAAATGCAGATGTAACGCGGATCGCGGCACGAATCGGACCTTGCTCGATCAATTCGAACCGGCTGGCTGCAAACGCGCCACATTTCTGTCCCAAATACTTTTTATCGTGTGCCCAGGTATCACAGGCAGTTTCATCCAGTAAAATTGCCCTGCAGGGCTGATCGATTAAAAATTTCCCTGTCTTTTTATCATATAGCTTGCAAATATCGCCGGTGGTTTTATCCAACTCCAGTGCAATCAAGCTATTTTCCAAAGTATACTCCGATGTTTGCAGATCGGAAACGACCGGGGCACTGCTCTCCTTTTCTGTAAAAAGGCGGTATACTGCATAGCCCATTGCAGGAACTTCTGCAAGAAAGGCAGTATTCATTTTATCTGTGCCCTCAGTATGCTCGCCACGGACAAGCTGGAAGGGTATTTCCTTTCCTTCGCTATCGGTCATACGGCTTGCATAGGCATAGACCTGCACCGTCTGCCGCACAGGCCAGGGATGGGTGTTAAATACCACCACAGGACTGCCTAAGACCTCGTGCTCCCAAATTGCCCACTTACCCTTATCGTGAATATCATACTTATAAGCAGGCAGCGTCTGTCCTTGCAATGTGTCAATATTCCAGGCGATTTGCTGCATTGCCGCATTGATTTCCTGCTCGGTAATGCTCATGGCTTCACCGTGCAGATAAGATGCATCCTCATAAGCTGATTTTATACTGCAGCCGCCCATAACATCGTGAAACTGGTTAAATAGTACATTTTTCCAGGCTTTATTCAATTTTTTCGCCGGATATTTTGAGCCTGTCAGTTTATTTGCCATCAGGCAAATCCGCTCAGCTGCGATCAAATTCTCCTCGCATTTCCGGTTTCCCTTTTTGACAGATGTTTCCGCACTGTAACATCCCCGGGCGTGATGTTGCAATTCCCCCCGGATAGTGGGCAAGGCTTCCCGACTAACTTTGTCAAAATATTCCCTTACAGTGGCATACCGCAACTCTTTCCGGTCTAGCTGGTTGAAGGTATGCAGCATACGGATGGTAGGTCCGCCACCGTGATTGCCCACACCGTAAAATGCCATCATATCCTGATTTTCTGCGTTTGCCTTATCTATAATTTCCTGAAGCTGATGCACGCTTGTAGCATTTAAGTTATACCGGATCGGAATTCTAAATGCCGTCACAGAGCTTGCGTCATCACTTTCCCACTGAAAAACAGTTTCCTCTCTTTCCTGTTCCGTAAGAGAAGGACGCATAAATACATAACTATCCATACCACCGGCCCGGAGGATCTTCGGGATACCGGCGTTATGACCGAAGGAATCCACATTGTAGCCTGTGGTTGCGGTCACACCGAATTTTTCCTTAAAGTATCTCTGGGAAATCAGCGTGTGGCGCATAAAGCTTTCTTCGCTGGGGATATTGCAATCCGGCTGCAAAAACCAACCGCCCGCAATTTCCCATCTGCCCTGCTTCACCATTTCCTGAATTTCCGCAAACATATCCGGTGCCATTTTCTCGATCCACTGATAATAAACGGCACAAGCAGAAGTAAATTTTGTTTCCGGAAATTCATAGAGTCTGTCCAGCGCGCTTCGATAGGTGGCAAGGATCTCAGAAAAGCCATCCTGCCACCGCCAGAGCCACACAGGATCCAAATGGGCATTTCCGATCATATATACTTCCGGCATTTTATCACTACCTTTATAGCCAAATATCCCTTTGGGTCAATTTCCCATTCTCATAAGAAAGCATTTTGACTTCGTATTTTCCAAAGGTCAAAGTCTTTGTTTCGCCGCAGAGGGTAATTTCTGTTTGTGTCGGCTGATCGTTGTTGTTGATAAGCCGCAGGGTGTAGCCTTCCTTCTCTTCCAAAAATGCAACCAGAGAAATAGCAGGATTGGAAATTTCCAGAACCTTCTTTGCCGTATTTCCAGTGCCGTGGGGGAAGAAATTCAGGCTATAGGGTGTGTTTACAAACTCCTGGGCCTTGTTTTCCAGACTTTCTGCCTTATCGTAGGAAAGGCGGAAGGAGAAGGTATGTCTGCCCTGTTCGATTGTGGGCGTAAAGCGATTGGGATCGATCAGGATCCGGTCTTCAATGGGATGGGCACAATAGGCAGATCCCCGCAGCAGTGTCGCATACAGGTCATTGCCCTCTGCGCAGAAGCCAAAGGTGCAATTATTGTACAGGCTCAGCACATTTTCTCCATCCCGGAAGCCCACAAAGCGGTGGGCAGTGATCTCGTTTCCGTCCTTTTGGAAGGTGTCGGTGCCAAAGGGGATCTGACCGATAAATTCTCCGTCAAAGGCTACCGGAACTTTCAGCTTCAATGCCTTTTGCTGCTCGTTCCAGAACACATTTACGGTAACATCCGTATAAGGCATATCCTTATACATCTTATAGGAAACACGCACATAGCTTGCGCCCTGCTGGAAGAAGCTTTCCACCTCGGTGAGAACTTCTCCGTCCTCGATCACATTTACATTTATCAGCTTTTCAAAAGGCCCGGTGCTGCCGTCGCACAGGGTAAAGTCCACAGGATTTTTTCCGATGCGCTCCATATACCAGCCCCAGGGGTCTGCATTGTCCTCGTACATAACCGGCTGGAATGCACCACCGCTGAGCATTTCCTTGCCATCGACAACATAGCTTTCCATCAGACCGGTCTTGCGGCTGATCCGGATGGTCTTAATACTGTCGGTAAATACGATCTCCTCTCCGCTGGTGGGTGCTAAGAACTGCTTCGGCTCTACCTCTACCCGGAAATCCACTCTTGCCTCACCAAATGCAGGCAGCTGGCAGCGGTATGCGATCCGCTTTCTACGATCATAGTGGATATTACTCAGCTCTTTAATGCACTGAGAGGGGATTTTCTTACCGTTTTGATACACAGAAACCGTATACTGCTCCGTATCGGAGATCACAGGCTTGGGCATCAAGTATTCTGTTTCGCAAATTGCTTCCCGGGCATAGGGCTGCTGGTTGCAAATAAACACCGGGAACTGACCAAGCTCTGCCTTTTCGTGTTTTGTGCACAGGGCAAAAAATGCCTTGTTCCATTCCTTTTGCAAAAGCTCCAGAGCATAATCGCCCTTGCGCAGGCTGCTCTTTTCGCCGTCCTGGGCGCAAGTGCCAGAGTAAACATCGTGAAACTCCAGAGATGCCAATACTTTTTCTGCCTCTGCAAAGGCAGTATGATTTTTTGTATATAAGCCGTTCAGCGCAGCATAGCTACACAGCTTTTCTGTGGTAAACAGCTTGTTTTCCAATTCAATATGCTTTGCCTTGATGCTCTGCATAGAAGTATAGCATCCAATAAAGCAAGGCTGCATAGATTTTGTAAATTCTGCCTTCGGCTCTAACTGACCGAAGTACTGCTCCGGGGTGCTGTGGGAAAGCACACCGCCGGAGTTTGCGATCCGCTCATTTACATCCTCCAGGTCCTTCCGGGAGGGCACACCGCCGTGGTTGCCAACGCCCCAAAGGGCGACGCCCACTTCTCCGTCGCTATAGATTGCCTGCATACGGTCAACTTCTTTTCCCGCCGTTCCGAAGGCGGTGCAGTACAGATTTTCATCTGTGGTGCGGGTCACCTTTACCCGGCTGCCATCCTTTCCGATCCACCAAAAGTCCCGGGGAAGCTCCAGCATCTCCGGATTGGGACGGCAGCAAAGATAACTGTCATAGCCGCATTTTGTCAGGATCTGCACCATACCTACGGAGTGACCGAAGCTGTCAAAATTGATTGCGGTAGTAGGTCTTACCCCAAAGGTCTCTGCAAAATATTTTCTGCCAAGACCGATCTGGCGCACAAAGGCTTCACCGGAGGGCATATTGCAGTCCGGCTGCAAATACCAGCCGCCCATAATATGCCACTTCCCTGCTTTGATCTGCTGGGCAATACGATTGAACAGTTCCGGATCGTGCTCCTGAATAAATTCATAAAGAATTGCTTCGTTATGATTAAATACAAAATCAAATTCCTGGCAGAAAAGCTCTGCCTGATGGAAGGTGGAAATTGCCTCGCCCAGACCTTCCTCCCAATCCCACATCCAAACCGGGTCAATGTGAGAATTGCAGACCAAATGGATTTTTTTCATAGTAAATTCTCCTTTTATAAACGCAGGGAGAGTCTTAAATCAAAGTAATCGACCAAATTGTAGCGTATGTATTACCGGCAGCTAGCTGCACCAGATCGCTTTTGCAGGTAAATTCCTCCACCACATCCTGACGGGAAGGCAGCGAAGACCAGGGCTCGATGCACACATAGCGCGCATCGGTTTTGGGCCAATGCCAAATACCAAGATAGGGCATATCCGGATATGTCACACGGACACCCCGTCCCGACACCTTTGAGCGCAGGGTCACTTCTCTTGCCATATTTTTCAGGATCACCGCATCTTCGTCAAACAGGCTATGGTGCAGCGGCAGATACTGATCCTCCTGCAGCGGATAGGACTCATCCTGTCCACTTAAGTAAACCAGCGGTGTAAAGCCCACACGATCCGGCTGACAGGGGCAGGAAAATGCCAGTTCGTAATCTTCAAACTGTTCCTCTGGCAAAAGGGGCACATTGAAGCCCGGGTGACCGCCAATGCCAAAGGGCATTGTGCACTGGCTTAAATTTTGCACCTGATAAGAAACATCCACGCAGTTATCTCGAAGTGTATAACCGATCTGAAACACAAAATTGAAGGGGTACTGCTCCAGGATTTCCTTTGTAGGGCGCAGCTCCAATGTGACAGATGCTTCCGTCTGCTCCACAAGGGTAAATTCTGTGGAAGCTGCAAAGCCGTGGATATGCATAGGATACACCTGTCCCATATACCGATAGCTGTCATTTGTGAGCCGCCCGATAAAGGGGAACAAATTCGGTGCCTGTTCGTTCCAATATTTGGGATCGCCCTGCCAGAGATATTCCACTCCGTCCGCAGTTTTCAGGCTGGTCATTTGGGCGCCCAGGGAATCGATCTGCAAGGAAATCTTGTCATTTTTCAGTGTGTAATACATACTTATCTACCTCGCTGGCTAAGCAGCCGCAAAATTATGCCAATACACCATTTACCGCTTCTTCCTCAGGAATACTGGGAATGCCGCCGGGTTTTTCTGTGGAAAGGCTAGCCGCAGCAGAAGCAAAGCTGCCAATGGCAGTCATCTGCTCTACGGTCAGTTCACTGGGCGCAGTCCCCAGCTTTAAGAGTCTGCTCACCGCACTGCCACCAAAGATGTCACCTGCACCGGTGGTGTCGATGGGGTTTACCTTGGGGCATTTTACATAGATGCTGCCGTTCTTGTTTTTCAGATATGCGCCGCTGGGTCCCAGTGTGACCATTGCAAGGCTGACGCCAAACTCTTCCAGCAGCTTGTCTGCGCCTTGCTCCGGTGTGCAGCCAAAGAGGAATTCCACTTCCTCGTCGCTGATCTTCACCACATCTGCCTGCTTCAGTCCCCACAGAAGCTGCTCCTTTGCCGTTTCCATATCCTTCCAGAGGGGCTTGCGGAGGTTGGGATCGTAGGTAATCAGCTTACCCTTGCTCTTTGCGTAGGCAACTGCCTTCTGGGTTGCACTGCGGGCAGGCTCATCGGTCAGGGACAGAGTGCCGAAATGGAACACCTTTGCCTCATCGATCAGGCTCAGGTCTAATTCTTCAAAAGAAATACAGGTATCTGCGCCGGGTTTCCGGGAAAAAGCAAACTTCCGGTCACCGGTTTCATCAAAGGTAACAAACGCCAGGGTGGTAAATACATCGTCAGTCTGTATAAGACCCTTGGTTTCAATGCCAGCTTTTTTCAATGTGCCAAGGAGCAAATTGCCAAAGGTGTCTGTGCCCACTTTGCCCAGCAGAGCTGTGCCGAAGCCGTATTTGGTCAGCGCTGCCAGGAAATTGGCAGGTGCGCCGCCGGGAAGGGCTGCCATGGTGGGATAGCCGTCAGCATTTGTGCTGACCGTTGCAAAGTCAATCAGTAATTCGCCCAAAGCTACTACATCAATCATAATATTCTCTCCATTTAAGACATTCCTGTGCGGTGGGAGCAAGCCCCCGCCCTACGCAATTATTTTGCTACGGGGTACTCGTTGCACAGCAGACGGTAGGGTGCTTCGTCTTCCTCGATGGTGGGGAAACGACCCACAGGAGGATTAAAGCGGTTATCGGTGTTATCGTCGTTACACTGGCTCACTTCGCCCAGAAGCACAGCACCTGTGCCCTCTTCTACTGCAAAATCGTGGTACAGATACTGCTGAACATGGATGCTCTCACCGGGAGTCAGGCGGATCTGGGTACCTGCAGGAACGGTGTAGGTTCTGCCGTCGGTATGTACCGTTACATCGGAGTTATAGTCAATTTCTTCATTAGGCAGGCTATTATACACACGGATCAGCACATTTCCGCCGCCCCGGTTAATAATATCCTCGGTTTTGTACCAATGGAAATGGTTGGGTGCATACTGGCCTTCCTTCAAATACAGAAGCTTTTCTGCATAGACCTTGGGGTACTTATCTGCCATTGCCCGGTTGCCGTTGCGAATGGTGATCAGGGAGAAGCCGAACTTATCAAAGTCACCCATACCGTAGTCGGTAATGTCCCAGCCCAGCATACAGTCCCGAACCTCGTCATACTCGTGACCGATTTCCTTCCACTGCTCGGGGGTGAAATGGCAGAAGGGGGGCAGATAGCAATGATGCTCCTGGCACATTGCCTCCAGCTCTTTTAATGCTTTATTGATTTCGGATCTTTTCACAACAGTACCTCCAGATTATTTTTTCATTTCTTGTGCGACGATAAATGTTTCGCCATTGAAGCTATAGGGATTCGGGCCTTTGCCGCTGGCGCAGAATAGCCAAGTAGGCTTGCCTTCTTCATCGGTTAAAAGCCAGGGACGCTCCATATTGCCCTGTTGGGTCACTGTGCCGTCCTTCCACTGCACCTTTCGGGAATATACCTTGGGATTTTCCGGGATCGTGAAGTGAATACAGTCATCACTTTCTGCGTAGAAGCCGCAGCCCCATTCTCCGGTGATGCCGTAATGACCGTTTTTACTGTCATCCTTTGCCAAAATGCAGAATTTTTTCCGGCTTTCATCGTACCACAAATAGGGATCTTCAATATGCATATCCGGATGCTCAAACTGCAAAATGGGATCGTCAGTCAAGCGATGAAATTCTCCGTCCGGCTTGTCCGCCACTGCCACACCCAGCTGCAGCGGTGCGCCAACGCAGCGACGGGATTTATAGACCAGATAGGTTTTTCCGTCGGGCAGGATCGTTACTGCAGGATTGGTGGTAATGGTGCAGTCCCAGAAGCTACAGTCCCGTGGTTCTAAGACAGGTGCATCCCTACGGACAAATTCTCCGTAAATGGAATCTGCCACTGCCAGACCGATCCGTTTCTTGTTCCAAACCTCCAGGTTGTACTCCGGGGAGGTTTCTTCCCCTTGGGGAATTGGACCTGCGTAGGTGGTGCCCATATAGTAAAGATAGAACTTGCCGTCATAATAACGGATGCAGGTATTGTGGGTGCTCATACCGTCGAAATACTGCCGTCCCCGACGAGGAAGCACTACCCGCAAAAATTGATAAGGACCTTGGGGTTTGTCTGCAACGCTATGAATGATCTGACTGTTAAACACCCAGTTCCAGCCAAAGCCCAGCTTTTTATCCCAGCGAGAGGAAAACATATGATATTTTCCCTCTGCATAGATCACCGAGCAATCCCAAAGATAATGGTTCTCATCTTGCAGTGCCAGCACCGCATTTTGTGCGTGATAAGAAAACTCACTCATATCAAAATTCCTTGATCATCCGCACCACCTGCTCTGCGCAAAGCTGCGCACCTGCAGGGGATAAGTGGATCATATCCTGACAAATGTTATTGGGAATATCTGCAGCGATAATAGAATGAAGATCGTTGATCCGGATGCCCATTTCCTGCAATTTCGGCACTAAGACTGCATTATACCGGGCGATCACATCGTTATTGTTATAGGGATAGTCCGGGTGCACCGGAGTTGTGGTTGCAAAAATTACATTGGGGGTGATTTTCAGCAGTTCTCTTGCAACCCGCAGCATATTATCCACATACTCTGCTTCCCCGGTAAAGGGCAGGCCGCCGTCGTCAAACAGACCGGTTGAGGTGTCCCACAGGCCATTGTTCCAGTGAATAATATCCGCATCCTTGATATCATCCCGCCACTCGAACAGGCAACGCAGCGTATATTTTACAAACCGGCAATTATCCTCAGACTGCCAGACCTGGTAATCGCATCCCAGCATTTCAAGAACCTTCGGTCCATAGCCGATCAGGCGGATAGAGTCGCCTAAAAGCACCACTTTTTTCATAGCTATCCCTCATTTTCTAAACTATATCATTTTTCCAAAAGCCTTTGGGAAAATGAGATAACCTAGAAATCGCAAAGACTGAAAAAGAGACACTAAATTATTCTCTCCTTCCGTCAAAAATCGGTTGCGAAGAGCCGATTTTTGCCACCTTCTCCTCAAGGAGAAGGCTTTTGGGGGTGGGCATGTGCGCCGAAGCGCACATGCCCTTTTTAATTGTGTTGAACGATTAGTTCAGTACAGGAATTACGAAGACGCCCTCATAAGCCTGAACATTCAGAGTTACGGTGTTGTCTGCGTTTACTGCCACATAGCTGATCTCGCCGTTTTCGATCACTGCCACGCACTTGTAGCTGCCTTCGCCCAGAGTCAGGGTCACGGTTGCATCCTCCATAACGAGGTTCTTACCGTCGCCCACTGTGGTGTTACCAGCAGAACCGGCGTTGGTTACCATGTAAGCCTTGTTGCCAGCGTTTTCAAATACGCCAACCAGCAGGTCCTTATTGGTAGCAACTGCCAGTCCGTTTGCGGACAGGTCAATGTTGTTCTGCAGCTGATCCAGCATAGTGCTGGAGGAGCCAGCCTTCACACCGGCAGTACCCAGCCAGTTGTATGCCATGTAGATGTTGTCCCAAGCCAGATACTCGTTGTCAACATCCATAATGTCATAGTACAGGTCGGTAACTGTTTCGGTCTTGTAGTCCAGCATTGTGGTGTATTCTTCCTCGTGAGAGGTGTAGACATAGTGGTCAATGTTGCTGATACCGTAGGTCATTGCAACTGCCATCTGCCAACGCAGCTCCTCAGCGGTGGGAGTGGAGTAGGCAGCGGTGGTTGTGTTATGACCAGCGGAGAGCATGGTGTACCACTTTTCAACACCGGTCTTGCTTGCCATAATTTCGAAGTTACGGTAGTAACCGGTACGGATACCCTTGACACCGTTACTGTCAAGCAATGCATAGCTATCCCAGGACAGAACCTTAACATCCAGCTTATCCAGGAATCTCTGGACATAGTACTGATCGTAGTCTCTGCGGCCCAGTGCCCAGTCAACAGTACCCATCAGGGAAGTGCCGGCTGCGGAGGAGCCGAACAGGTTCACATAGAACAGCTTGTCTGCAGGCATAACTGCATCGAACTTAGCCTTCAGCTCAGCCAGAGCGTCAAAGTCGGTAGCGCAAGGCTCGTCGTACATCAGGAAGCCCATCACACCGGGGTGGTTTGCATAGTCAGGTACAGTCTCGCCGTCCCAGCTGCGCAGATCCATGATCACGCGGATGCCGTAGCTGTATACACGATCCAGCCAGCCGTTGACATCGGTTGTGCCCAGCCACTGGGTATCGATACCAATGATCTTGGTGATACCGGCAGCCTTCAGCTCAGCCAGTCTTGCATCAGTAAATACATGGTGAGAACCATTCCAAACACCGATGTTCAATGTCTTGGAGGTGCTGGGCAGCACTACATCACCAAACTCGGTGCTCTCAGCAGTAGCAAACTGCACAGCGTCATTTGCCTGAGACTCGAAGTAGATATAAGTCTTGTCGATGTTCAGGGTGAAGCCATTGGCAGCATTACTGAACTCGCCCTCGATCACCAGAATGTCGCCATCCTGGATGGGTGCGTATGCACTCCACCACCAGTTATCCAGGCTCAGCCAGTACATGCCGTCTTCGATCTTAACGATGGTTTCTGCGCCGGTGTTTGCAATGTTCACAGTCTCACCGTTACGGATCAACTTGATGTTTGCATTGTTCTTGGGAGTATAGCGCACATACCACTCTGCATCTGCAGGAGCAATGTTGCTGCCCAAGGAGAAGTAGATACCGGGGCCGAACCAGTTAGGACCAGCAGCGTAAGCATTCATGCCACCGGCATTGATATACTTACCGGACTCGCTGATAATCGTGGTAGAACCGTCAGCGTTAAAGATAATAGTGGTCTTTTCAACCTTAATGGTTGTGTCGTTAGCTGCGTTGTAGAACTCGCCTTCGATGATCATCTGATCGCCGGCAACAACGCCGCTCATACCAACTGCCCAACCTTCGATGTAGTACTCGTTTTCACCATACTTAACGATGGTTTCAGCGCCGGTATTACCCTTGTTGGTAACTGTACCGTTGTGAACCAGCTTAATAGCATCTGCAGACAGAGGCTTATAGCGCAGGCTCCAGTCGGTGTTGAAGGGTGCACTGTTTGTAGCAGCGATGAAGTAGAAGCCGCCGGAGGTCCAGCCATTGCCATGGCTACCCAGTTCAACAACATCCACAACTTCCTTCTTCACAGGCTCTTCTGCAGAGCAAACCCAAGCAGCGCCGTCGAAGTAGACATAGGACTTAGCCACCCTCAAGGTGGTGTTGGAAGCCTCATGATAGAGGTTACCCTCGATGATCAGCACATCGTCGGTGGTGATGGGGTTGGACTGGTTGTTCCAGCCATACTCGCCCAGGGTCCAGCCTTCCAGCTTCAGGTAGTAGTCGATAGCATCATACTTGACGATCAAGGGTCTGTCAACGATGCCAATGCTGATGGTCTCACCATTACGGATAATCTTCACATTGTCAACGCTGGTCTGCTTGTACTCATAGTTCCAACCACTGTAGGGAGCTTCGTTTTCAGCCATACGGAAGCGGATACCGTTGCCCATAACGCCTTCCGGATGGGTCTGCATTGCGCCGGCTTCCACAGTTGTGCCCAGGTTCGGCATTTCGGTGGAGAACTCAGCAGCGCCGCCGTCCTTCAGCAGAACATAAGTCTTGCTGACATTCAAAATGGTATTGCTGCTTTCCTGGTAGAAGTCGCCCTCAATCACCAGAATATCGTTTGCAAGCATAGGCTTGTAGTTCACGATGGTCCAGAAGGGAATGGTGTACCAGCCGTCGTTATCCTTCTTGAAAACTTCCTGACCCATATAAGCTATATCATAGGTTTCACCATTACGGATCAGCTTAATGTTGCCTTCACTGGTGGGCTTATAACCACCATTGGGGGCAGTGTTGTTCATCTTGAAGATTAGATCACCGGTACCACCGGTCCAGCCGTAACCTTCAACTGCGGTCATAACGCCGCCTTCAACAGTAGTGGGCAGAGTAGGCATCTCGGTAGAGAATTCTGCAGAACCGTCGCCATTGATCAGAACATAGGACTTGCTGATATTCAGAATGGTCTTATTTGCTTCATTGATGAAGTTACCCTCGAAGATCAGAATGTCGTTTGCC
>JAZNDF010000097.1:0-1568 GCA_045587925.1 Faecousia sp. | reverse complement strand
TTTACTGTACCACAATATATTGTGGCCTTTTACCAAATGAAAAATAAATTTCACACAACATATTGACAATCTATTTCATGTCTTATATAATGGGTGTGCTGCCGGCCGAAAATAACAACATTTTGGCAGTTGGCCCTTATTTTTTTCTGTTTTATACCACATATTGTGGTTTATTTATTCCAAATTTATTATTTTTATGTTTCAATGCGGAAATATTTGTGTATAACACAACTGAGTCAAAAACAATTGCGAAAGCTTCAGGAGGTAAACATCATGTATCAGGTGGTAAAGCGCGACGGCGGTACCGTAGAATTTGAAATTTCCAAGATCAGCGGGGCCATGATCAAGGCTTTTGACGCCCTTGGAAAGCAGTATCATCCCAGCGTGATCAATCTGCTGGCGCTGCAGGTAAGCGCTGATTTCGAACCCAAAATCAAAGACGGCTGCATTGCCGTGGAAGATATTCAGGACAGCGTGGAAAAGGTGCTGTCCGATGGCGGCTATAATGACGTGGCCAAGGCTTACATTCTTTACCGCAAGCAGCGGGAAAAGGTACGCAATATCAATTCCGCCCTGCTGAATTATAAAGATCTGGTGGATAATTACCTCAAGATCAATGACTGGCGCGTAAAGGAAAATTCCACCGTCACCTATTCTGTGGGCGGCCTGATCCTGTCCAACTCCGGCGCCATCACCGCCAATTACTGGCTCAGCGAAATCTATGATCAGGAAATCGCCGAAGCCCACCGCAGTGCTGCCCTTCACCTGCACGACCTTTCCATGCTCACCGGCTACTGCGCCGGCTGGAGCCTGAAGCAGCTGATCCAGGAAGGCCTGGGCGGCGTGCCCGGCAAGATCACCTCCGCTCCTGCCAGCCACCTGTCCACCTTGTGCAACCAGATGGTGAACTTCCTGGGCATCATGCAGAATGAATGGGCCGGTGCTCAGGCTTTCTCCTCTTTCGATACTTATCTGGCTCCCTTTGTAAAGGTGGATAACCTGAGCCAGAAGGAAGTGAAGCAGTGCATCCAGTCCTTCGTTTACGGCGTGAATACCCCCTCCCGCTGGGGCACACAGGCTCCCTTCTCCAATATCACGCTGGACTGGACGGTTCCCAATGACCTCAAAGACCAGCCGGCCATCGTAGGCGGCAAGGAAATGGACTTCACCTACGGCGACTGCAAAAAGGAAATGGACATGGTGAACAAAGCCTTCATCGAAATCATGATCGAAGGCGACGCCAACGGACGCGGTTTCCAGTACCCCATCCCCACCTACTCCATCACCCGGGATTTTGACTGGAGCGAAACCGAAAACAATAAGCTCCTCTACGAAATGACCGCCAAATACGGCACCCCCTATTTCTCCAACTACATCAATTCCGATATGGAACCCTCCGACGTGCGCTCCATGTGCTGCCGTCTGCGGCTGGATCTGCGTGAACTGCGCAAAAAGAGCGGCGGTTTCTTCGGCTCCGGTGAATCCACCGGTTCCATCGGCGTAGTCACTATCAACCTGCCCCGCATTGCTTACCTGGCCAAGGACGAACAGGATTTCTACAAGCAGCT
>JAZNDF010000096.1:0-2444 GCA_045587925.1 Faecousia sp. | reverse complement strand
ATATAGATCCGGCGGAGCTTGTCCCGCTCTGCGATTTCTTCCGCAGTCAAACCTTCTGCCTTTGCTTTGGCTGCCAGCTCGTTGATCCTTTTGATCACTTCGTTCATATCCATTTTCGTCACCTCATACATATCTTTCAATGATTACCAAAATGCGGCCTTTTTTTGTCTGACCGCCTACGGTTTTCAGGCACATTTTTCCCAATCCGCGAACGGAAATAACTGCCCCTTCTTCAATCGCTTTATCCGGCTTTTCACAGGGCAGACCGTTAATGGATGCCTTTCCGGCAAGCACATACTGGGCTGCCTGAGACCGCCCGATGCGAAAGCCTGCCGAGATCACACTGTCTAAGCGCAGGGATGCCAGGGTGTCGCGCAGCTCCTTGGTTTCCGGCTCGGGAACGCTGACTTCGGAAAGGGGGATTTCCTGCAAATGCAGCTTTGTTCTGCCTGCGCTTTCAAAGCTTTGCAGAATATATGGCGCGATCTCCTTTGTTACAAAGAAATCACAGCTAATCTTTCCTACGCAGATATCGCCTACAGTTTCTCTTCCAATGCCTGCACCCATCAGCGCGCCCAGAAAATCCCGATGGCTGGGACTGTCGCCTTCGTAAAAGGTTGCCCGCAAGCAGACAAGGGATGCATCTGTATACAGCGCACTTTCCTCCAGATAGTCCGGCAGATAAACAAGCATTTTCCGCTCTGCGCCTTCGTACCCGCCAAAGGTGTGCAGACCCTCCAAAGCACCAAAGAGAAACCGGGTCATTTCCAGCTCTCTGGGAGAAAGAAAGCAGGTGCTTGCGGGGATATTCTTGCGCATACCCATATTTATTTTGTCCCACACCTTGGCAAGGAGTACCTTGTCCTCCGGGGTGCGGGCAATTTTTTCAATATTACTGCGGTCCATTTCATCACCACAGGTATTATAGCACATCCTTTGTTCATTGCAAGTTTTTCTTGTTTCCTGATGGATATTCGGTTATAATGAAGCAAAAGGCGGTGAAAGAGATGATCGTAGGAATTATCGGCGGCGGTGCTTCCGGAATGGCGGCAGCACTGGCGGCATCCGAAAATCCGAATACACAGGTGATCCTGATGGAACGGCAGTCCCGGTTGGGCAGGAAGCTTTCTGCCACCGGAAATGGTCGTTGCAATTTATCCAATATCAATGCACAATGCAATCATTATCACGGCACAGAGCCTGCCTTTGCACAGCCTGCACTGCAGGCCTTTGACCCCCAGGCGACCCTTGACTGGTTTGCCGGTCTGGGACTTTGTACGGTTACAGAGCCCTCCGGGAAGGTCTACCCCTACTCCGATCAGGCAAATTCCGTGGTGGATGTCCTGCGCCTTGCCCTGGAAAGAGAGAATATCACAGTAAAAACCGGCTTTGAGGTTCAGAGGATCCGCAAGGACGCAGACGCATTTCAGGTCACCGGCACAGAAGAAACGCTCAGCTGTGACAGGCTGATTGTTGCCTGCGGCGGTCTTGCCGGCACAAAGCTGGGGGGCACCCTGTCCGGCTACCAGCTTTTGGGAAAGCTGGGGCACAAGGCCACCCGCCTGCGCCCGGCGCTGGTTCAGCTCAAATGCGGCTGGAACGGCATCAGCGCGCTCAAGGGCGTCCGTGCCAACTGTAAAGCGGAAATATTAAAGGACGGCGAAGTATTCGCCGCAAGCTGCGGAGAGATCCAGTTTACGGAGTATGGCATATCCGGTCCGGTGATCTTTGAGATCAGCCGGGATGTATGTCAGGGAGCAGGCCAATGGGTCTGCAAAATGGACTTTCTTCCCCAGTGGGAGGAAAGCCGGCTGGAAAATGAGCTTGTTCGCCGTACCAAAACCAATTTGCCTATGGATGATATCCTCACCGGAATTCTTCACAACCGGCTGGGCCGGGTACTTACCAAGGCCGCGGGCATCAAAGGAAAGACCCGTACCTGTGACCTGACCCCGGAGGAGGGCCGGGCGCTTGCCGGTGCAGTAAAGGGGTTTGAGCTGGTGCTGACCGAGCCTATGGGAATGGACAGCGCACAGGTGACCGCCGGCGGTGTCCTTACAAAGCAGTTTCACCCGGAAACGATGGAGAGCCGCCTTGTACCGGGACTGTATGCCTGCGGCGAGGTGCTGGATATCGACGGCGATTGCGGCGGTTTTAATTTGCAATGGGCGTGGTCATCGGCGTATGCGGCGTCGGTTTCGCTTACGGAGGGGCTCTTATGATTCGTATTACATCGTTGTCGCTTCCGCTCGATTATGCGAAGCAACCGCTCGCGTCTTTTGCGGCAAAAAAATTGAAAGTTTCGCCGTCTCGTATTCTCTCTTGCGAACTGTCTCGCCGTGCGGTGGACGCGCGAAAAAAAGACGATATTCGTTTTTCGGCGTCTGTGGATGTCTGCTTGGACACGGACGAGCAATCGGTCGTCGACCGCTTGAAAGATGACC
>JAZNDF010000095.1:0-3392 GCA_045587925.1 Faecousia sp. | reverse complement strand
ATCGCTGCTATGCAGACCAAGGCTGTGATCCGTGCTGCCATCGCAACTGCTAAGCGTCATCCCGACTGGAACAATGTTCCCGAAATTATGATCCCCCTGGTGGGCGATGTGAAGGAGCTGAAGTTCGTTAAGGATGTGGTTGTTAAGACTGCTGATGCTGAGATCGCCGCTGCAGGTATTGAGCTGAAGTACGAAGTTGGTACTATGATCGAGATCCCCAGAGCTTGTCTGACTGCTGACGAGATCGCTAAGGAAGCCGAGTTCTTCTGCTTCGGCACCAACGACCTGACCCAGATGACCTTCGGCTTCAGCCGTGACGATGCAGGCAAGTTCCTGACTGCTTACTACGACAGCAAGATCTACGAGAACGATCCCTTCGCAAAGCTGGATCAGAATGGCGTCGGCCAGCTGATGGAAATGGCTGTTGCCAAGGGTAAGGCAAGCGGCAAGAATCTGCACTACGGTATCTGCGGCGAACACGGCGGCGATCCTATGTCCGTTGAGTTCTGCCATAAGATCGGACTGGACTATGTCTCCTGCTCCCCCTTCCGCGTGCCCATCGCCCGCCTGGCCGCTGCACAGGCAGCCATCAAGGGCTAATTGCTAATAAAAATCACCGCCTGGAAAATCCAGGCGGTATTTTTATGCAATTATGCCTTGATGGCTGCAGCTATATTCGCCTTCGGCGAGCTAAATTTGCTCCGCAAGCTAAATAGGCTTCGCCTGCTAAATTGCCTGCGGGCAGCTGGGGGCGAATATAATTTAGCTCTGTGCGTTAGCACAGAATTTAGCTACGAAGTAATTTCGCTATTGCCAAAGGCAATAATTTAGCTAAAACGAAAGACAGGGGACGGTTTGCAACGGGACGCCGGGGTCGTCGTCCCCTACGGGAGGGTATCGATAATCGTTCGTAGGGACGACGGTTTTTTATTTTACTGCCTGTTTGCGGCGCAGGGTAATGATCAGATTACACAGGAGAATGAGCAGGGAAATGATCTGAGAGGTGGACAGTCCGAACAGGAAGCCGCGGTAGTCATCTCCCCGGAAAAATTCCAGAACAAAGCGGTACACAGGGTAGATCAGCAAATACCATTGCAGAAGCCTTCCCTTATATTTTTCCTTGCGGATCCAGGACAGCAGCAGCAAAAACAGCGCAAAATTCAAGCCCATTTCCACCAGCTGCACAGGAAAACGACGCACGCCATTGGCATTTGGGGTAACCGCGTGGCGGTAGATAAAGCCAAATTTGCATTCCACGCCATAGCAGCAGCCGGTAAGAAAACAGCCCAGGCGGCCGAAGGTGTGAAACAGGGGGATCGCCACTGCGCCCAGGTCGGCATAATCTGCCCGGTCCTGTTTCCGTCTCAGGTACAAGCCGGCAGTGAAAAGGCTGCCCAGCAGTCCGCCGTAGAAAACAGAGCCCCGGAAGCAGTTTGCGATCGCCGGGAGCAAGGTGCCGTTGGCAGAATATTCCGCCCGTTTGGATAGGATATCCAGAATTTCAGGCAAATTGGTCAAGCCGAAAAGCAGCACGCCGCCGATCAGAATGCCAGGGACGGCAAAAAGCAGCATATAGGTCGTTTTATCTTCGTCTTTTCCCATTTTCTTTGCAAGGGAACAGGTAAAAAACAAGGTTACCAGCACGCCGGCCAGCGCGCAAAGCTGGTAGCTGGTAAACACTTTTCCGAAAATCGTAAACGCAGGAACCATAAATCCTCCAAGAAAAAGGTGGAAGCAGTTACCTGCTTCCACCGAAATCAACTGTCTCCAATTAAAGAGCAGAAGCGCATGCGAAGCATGCCAGCCAAGCGCCGACAGCGATTGCAAGGCCAATGATGCTCAGAACGAAACCTGCAGCAGCAGTGCCGCCGCCTTCGCCCTTTTCCTTAGCCTTCTTCTTGCCGATTGCACCCAGAACAACGCCAATGACGCCCAGAGCAATGCCCACCCAGTTCCAAACGGGGATCCAGCACAGTACGACACAAATGATGCCAAGAATCAAAGAAGCTACGCCCATAATCTTTCCCTCCTTTTCTTTATTTGACAGCGCAGAGCCTCCGCGCTGTATAAAATATCCCGAATTGGGATATTTTACAGTATACCATTATGGGATAATAAAGTCAAGAGGTGAGGTGACCGTGCGTTTAAGAGAACTCCGAAAGAAAAAAGGCTTGTCCCAATTGAGAATGGCGACCGAATTGAACACAACGCAAAACACCATCAGCCGGTACGAAACCGGAGAACGGGAGCCCGGAATTACGGAGCTTATAAAAATAGCCAACTATTTCAATGTTTCTTTGGATTATCTTTTGGAACGCACGGAAAACCCCAAGTTTTACGGATAGCAGAAAACAGATTGTGGACAAAAAGTTAAATTATTGTTAAATGCGTTGCTTTCGCGCCCGGACTTTGGTAGGATATAGTGTGAAAAAAGAGAGGGGGATGGCGCGCATTGGCAAGAGAAAAGCAGGTTATTTATTATAAAGACGAACAAAACGATGACTTTTCCGGATTCAATGTGAAGTTCCGACCTCTGGGAGAAGGCTATCGGTATATCCGCAGCAGCCGGGTGTTTCGGCTGTTTGAATTTGTATTTTACTATATCGTTATGATCCCGGTGGTGTTTATGCTGCAAAAGGTGTACTGCCATCAGAAATTTGCCAACCGGAAAGTGCTCAGAAAGGCGAAAAAAGAAGGTTGCTTTTTAGTGAGCAACCATACGCAGGTGCAAAGCGACTCTTACATCGGACCCCTTGCCACCTTCCCGAAAAAATGCTTTATTATCAGCAATCCCGATGTGCTTTCCATCCGGGGAATGCGGCTGGGTATGCAGGCCTACGGCGTGATCCCTCTGGGCAGCAATCTGGAAGAAAAAAAGAGCTTTTTGCATTGCGTGGAAAAAAGAATGGCAGAAAAGAAGGCGGTCATCGTCTATCCGGAAGCTCACGTGTGGCCCTATTACACAAAGATCCGGGAATTCGACTCCCAGCCCTTTTTGTATCTCTCCAGGCCCAACAAGCCAATGTTTGTGCTGACCAATTGCTACCGGAAAAGAAGATTTTTCAAGCGGCCTCAGATCGTGACCTATGCAGACGGGCCCTTTTATCCCGACCCGGCGCTGAACAAATGGGCGGCCGCCGAGCAGCTGCGCAACATTGCCTATGAGACAATGTGCAGAAGGACCCAAAAACATTCCACCTACGAATACATCCGGTACATAAAAGAAGAACAGGAAATTACATCTTGATAAGAAGGGCGCGTTGCAAAATACTGCAATGCGCCCTAAAACTATGCAATTGTCTACATCCTGCGGATGTAGGGGCGGTCATTGACCGCCCGCGGGCGATTAATAATCGCCCCTACATATTCTACCGTAGATTTTGCGCATTTTG
>JAZNDF010000094.1:0-3980 GCA_045587925.1 Faecousia sp. | reverse complement strand
AAGCAGTGTGCAGGAGACCTGGAATGCTTTGCAATCTGCCAAATATCCCCGTCTGCAGGTCTGCGCTTCCGTCAGTTCTGTGCAGATGGAGTACCTGTATCATAAGAAGCCGGATGCAATGCTCCAGGCTGTCAGCGAAACAGTGGAAGCCTGTAAGGCGCTTTGCGCGGATGTGGAATTTGTGGCAGACGATGCCACCCGCAGTGACCCGGCGTTTTTGGCCCAGATCATCACGGCTGTCATTGAAAAAGGTGTTTCTACAGTGACAGTCTGCGATGCAGCAGGCACAATGATTCCGGAGGAATTTGCCGGGTTTGTCAAGGAACTTTATCAGGCAGTTCCCACCTTAAAGGATGTAACATTGGGCGTTTGCTGCTCCAACGAGCTTTCTATGGCAGATGCCTGCGTGATCGCCGCCGCCTGTCAGGGAGCAGGGGAGCTGAAGGCTGCAGCTTATCCGGTCAATACCGCGTCCCTTGCAAATGTTTCCCGGATCATCAGTACCAGAGGGGACAGCTTTGTAGTGACCTGCGGTGTTCGGGTGACCCAGCTGAACCGTACAGTCAATCAGATCGCCTGGATGTGCCAGGCAGGTCACAGCAAAAACGGTCCTTTTGTAGGCGGCGTGCAGGATGAGGATGCGGATATTTATCTGACAGCCCACGATGATATGACCGGTGTACTTAAGGCGGTGGAGCGGATGGGCTATGACCTTTCCGAAGAAGATGGCAGTAAGGTGTATGAAGCCTTCCAGACCATCGCCGCCAAGAAGGAGAAGGTCAGCGCCAGGGAGCTGGACGCCATCGTGGCTTCTGCGGCTATGCAGGTGCCTTCCACCTACCGCTTGGATACCTATGTGATCACCGCCAGCAATACAGTATCTGCCACGGCCCATCTGAAGCTGTTTAAGGCGGATGTGGCTGTGGAGGGCGTCAGCATTGGCGACGGCCCGATCGATGCGGCGTTTTTGGCGATCGAGTCCATTACCGGCTGTCACTACGAGCTGGACGATTTCCAGATCCAGTCTGTGACCGAGGGCCGGGAGGCTACAGGTCAGGCAGTTGTAAAGCTTCGCGCTGAGGGCAAGCTCTACTCCGGCAAGGGCATTTCCACAGACATTGTAGGCGCCAGCATCTATGCTTATATCAATGCCCTCAATAAGATCGTTTATGAGGAGGAAGCTGTATGAATCTTTCCTTTTCCACCCGTGGATGGCCTTCCTTAAGCTGGAACGAGATGATCGAAACCGCTTTGGAAATGGGATTTACGGGAATAGAAATCTATAATTTGCCCAAGTTCGATCCGATGACCGAGAAGGGCGGACCCTTCCACAAGCATAAGGTGGCGGCAACAGTCCGCCAGCTGCGGGATCTGAAACTGACGATCCCCTGTTTTGACACATCCGTCGATCTGTCCGCTGAGGATTGCTGTGTGGATAGCCTGAAAAAATTGATGGAAGTGGCCCACGATGCCCACCTGGATTATGTGGCGGCGGTGGCTTTGCAGGATAATGAAGCGCAGGTGCAAAGAAACCTTTCTGAGCTTGCGCCGTTTGCAGAAAATATCGGCGTCAGCCTTTTGCTGAAAACCAGCGGCATTTATGCCGATACCGGCCGTTTGCGCAAAATGCTGGAAAGCTATGCCAGTGACTATATGGGCGCCCTGTGGGATATGCACCATACCTATCGGGACTTTGGGGAAAGTGCCGATACCACAATCAAGAATTTGGGCACCTATGTGAAGCACGTGCATCTGCGGGACTCCGATGACGACGGCACTTACAATCTCATCGGCGAGGGTACGATGCCTGTGGCGGAGATGATCCGCGCCCTGTCTTCCATCAACTACGACGGCTTTGTCTCGTTGGAATGGAAGCCGGAATGGATGGAGGAGCTGCAGGAAAAGGATGTGATCTTCCCCCATTTTGTGAACTTTATGAGCCGCTTTGGCAGTACCCGCAGTCGGAAAAAATCCCTGTACTATAACCACGATGGCTCCGGGCAGTATGTGTGGAAAAAGGACGACCTGATCGACCTGACCTTCCCCCAGGTGCTGGACCGGATGGTGGAGGAATTTCCGGACCAGTATGCCTTTAAGTACACCACCCTGGACTATACCCGTACCTATGAGCAGTTCCGGGAGGATGTGGACAATTTTGCGCGGGCACTGGTGTCGATGGGCGTGCGCCCCGGAATGAAGGTGGCGATCTGGGCGACCAATGTGCCTGCCTGGTATATTACCTTCTGGGCGACCACCAAGATCGGCGCAGTGCTGGTGACCGTGAACACCGCCTATAAGATCCACGAAGCGGAGTATTTGCTCCGTCAGTCCGATACCCATACCCTGGTAATGATCGAGTCTGCCCTGGATTCCAATTATAAAAACATCATCAATGAGATCTGTCCGGAGATCGCCACCACCAAGGCCGGTCAGCCTTTGCACTGCAAGCGCCTGCCCTTCCTGCGCAATGTGATCACCGTAGATTTCCGCCAGCCGGGCAGTCTGACCTTTGAAGAGGCTATGGACCGGGCAGATCTGACCCCCATTGAGGAAGTGAACCGTATGGCGGCAAATGTCCGCCCTGACGATGTGTGCAATATGCAGTACACCTCCGGCACCACGGGCTTCCCCAAGGGCGTTATGCTGACCCATTACAATGTGGTCAATAACGGCAAATGTATCGGTGACCGGATGGGGCTTTCCACTGCGGACCGGATGATGATCCAGGTGCCGATGTTCCACTGCTTCGGTATGACCCTGTCTATGACCTCGGCAATGACCCACGGCGCAACGATGTGTCCTATGCCCTATTTTTCTGCCAAGGCATCCCTTGCCTGTATCAATCAGGAGCGGATCACCTGCTTCAACGGCGTGCCTACAATGTTTATTGCTATGTTCAATCACCCGGACTACCGCAAGACGGACTTTAGCTATATGCGTACCGGCATTATGGCCGGTGCAGGCTGTCCGCCGGAGCTGATGAAGCGGGCGGCACAGCCGGATGAGATGAATATGTACGGCATTGTTTCCGTTTACGGACAGACCGAGTGCGCTCCCGGCAATACGATGTCCTCCTGGACCGATTCGCTGGAGGTGCGCACAGAAACTGTGGGCTACGATTTCCCACACGTTCAGTGTAAGATCATTGACCCGGAGACAGGTCTGGAAGTGGGTCCCGGTGTCAACGGTGAATTCTGCGCCCGTGGCTACAACACGATGAAGGGCTACTATAAAATGCCCCAGGCTACCGCTGAGACCATCGATGCAGACGGCTGGCTCCATTCCGGAGACCTGGCCTGCAAGGATGAACAGGGCAACTACCGGATCACCGGCAGACTGAAGGATATGATCATCCGTGGCGGCGAGAATATTTACCCCAAGGAGATCGAGGAATTTATTTATACCCATCCTGCTGTGAAGGATGTGCAGGTCATCGGCGTGCCGGATAAGAAGTACGGCGAGGAGATCTTTGCAAGCATTATCCTGAAGGAAAAGGGAAGTGTGACGGAAGAGGAAATGCTCGCCTACATCAAAGCAAGTATGGCGCGGCATAAAGTGCCCAAATACATTGAATTTGTAGAGGCATTCCCGATGAATGCCGCCGGTAAGGTCCTCAAGTACAAAATGCGTGAGGACGCGGCAAAGCGCTATAACCTCACCGGTGACGGCTCCGATACCGCCGGCCCCGGCAAATAAGCCTGATTGTGGGATATGACAAGCAAAGCGCGTTGCAGATCGTTCTGCAACGCGCTCATTATTTGTCTTCGGGAGGGATGAATTCCAGCAAATCACCAATTTGGCAATCCAAAGCAGTACAAAGCCGTGCCAATACATCTGTGTCCAGTCGAGTAATCTTATTGTTACAATAGTTATTGATTTGTGTGCGCTCCATTTCAGCGCGATGGCTTAATTTTCGTTTGCTCATGCCGGATTGTTCCAGCAATGCATCTAATTTAATTCGGATAGTTCCATAGGAATCC
>JAZNDF010000093.1:0-1704 GCA_045587925.1 Faecousia sp. | reverse complement strand
TCCACCCCCCAAGGCCACCACCGTATCCGGCGCAAAGGCTTTCAAAGCAGCTGTACCAACCGCTGCCAAGGCTACCGTTGGATCCGGCTGTACCTTATCGAAAATTTCCACCGCATCCGCGCCGGAAAGCTTTGCCAGCCGCGCCGCAGTGCCGTTTTTCGCAAAATAGGGGTCTGTCACCAGGAAAAGCCGCCGGCAGCCCATCGCACCCAAAGCCTGCGCCGCGCCCGCGCCGGACAGAATTTTTGTTTTACAGGAGAATTTTTGCAAATGATCACCGCCTTTTATGTCAGTATTTCCATCTGCTTGCAAAAAATGTATGCAAAAAAATAAAGCCGGCAAAATGCCGGCAATACATTATCAAATTTCAGTTTAGCGGTCCGCTGTCCGATAATGCATAATGCAAAATGCATAGTGCATAATGAAGGAATTTGCTAACGCAAATATATTATAATTGTCGCCGTAGGCGACACCGACACTGTGCATTGTGCATTGTCAATTGTGCATTATTTCAGTTTAGCGGACCGCTAGACTGAAATTTGTACTGTATGTCAATTCTTTTCGATAAAAAAAGATGGATTTTTACAAATCCGATACTTTACAACCAGAAATTGTTATTGTATAATGAAGCCGTATGGGGTCTGCGACACCCCGGATAATTTTGTCGAAAAGCTGCCAAAGAGCAGTAATGTTATTTAAATGGAGGAAACAAAAATGTCTGTAAAAGTTGCTATTAACGGTTTTGGTCGTATCGGCCGTCTGGCTTTCCGTCAGATGTTCGGTGCAGAGGGCTTTGAGGTTGTCGCTATCAACGACCTGACCTCCCCCGCTATGCTGGCTCACCTGCTGAAGTACGACTCCACTCAGGGTGCCTACGCTGCTCCCTTCGGCACTCACTCTGTTGAGGCCGGCGAGGACAACATCGTTGTGGACGGCAAGAAGATCACCATCTACGCAAAGGCTAACGCTGCTGAGCTGCCCTGGGGCGAGCTGGATGTAGACGTCGTTCTGGAGTGCACCGGCTTCTACACCTCTAAGGAGAAGGCTATGGCTCACATCTCCGCCGGTGCTAAGAAGGTCGTTATCTCCGCTCCTGCCGGCAACGATCTGCCCACCATCGTTTACAATGTTAACCACAAGACCCTGAAGGCTGAGGACACCATCATCTCCGCAGCTTCCTGCACCACCAACTGCCTGGCTCCCATGGCTAAGGCTCTGAATGACCTGGCTTCCATCGAGTCCGGCATTATGTGCACCATCCACGCTTACACCGGCGACCAGATGATCCTGGACGGCCCCCAGAGAAAGGGCGACCTGCGCCGCTCCCGCGCTGGTGCTATCAACATCGTTCCCAACTCCACCGGCGCTGCCAAGGCCATCGGCCTGGTCATCCCCGAGCTGAACGGCAAGCTGATCGGCGCTGCTCAGAGAATCCCCACCCCCACCGGTTCCACCACCATCCTGAACGCTGTTGTTGCTAAGGAAGTTACCAAGGACGAGATCAACGCTGCCATGAAGGCTGCTACCACCGAGTCCTACGGCTACACCGAAGACGAGATCGTTTCTTCCGATATCGTCGGCATGCGCTTCGGCTCCCTGTTCGACGCAACCCAGACCATGGTTAACAAGCTGCCCGACGGCAAGACCCAGGTTCAGGTTGTTTCCTGGTACGACAACGAGAACTCCTACGTTTCTCAGATGGTC
>JAZNDF010000092.1:0-2460 GCA_045587925.1 Faecousia sp. | reverse complement strand
GTAGGGTTTACGGCTTTCTCCCGCCAAGCCTTCCCCTTGAGGGGAAGGGGGACCGCTTGCGGTGGATGAGGTGTAGTCTTAAGCTTTCCACCTCATCAGTCAGCTGCGCTGACAGCTTCTCCTCGAGGAGAAGCCTTTTGTGGGAGTAAACCAACGCCCTGTTGTGTTACATATGGAAATTGTTAATTCTCAGCAGGCGCTTCTGCCTTGCCGTTATACTGTAAAATCAAAGTCCCGGGCGGTGACTTCCTGTCCGGTCGTCAAGCGGCACACCACAGTGCAGTGGTATGTACCTGCTGCCAGCGCATCCAGATCCAGACTGCCCATAAGGGTTTCCGGATTTTCGGTTGTGAATTGCTGAAGCTCAAAAATCTTTCTTTGCCAGCGTTCGGGATGGTGAACACTTGCCTCCTGCACAACCGATCCGGTGCTGTCTGTAATGGTCAGGGTCATCCTATCCATATCCCGGCTGCAGGTCAGGGTTCCGAAAAGAATATTTTCCTTGCTCCACTGGGTTTCCGAATCTGTGACAGCCGGTTCAGCCGCCACAGCAGAAGCATCCTGCAGTTCCTTGCAGGTAACCGGGAGATAGTTGTCCTGCGCCAGCATCTTAAATGTATATTTTGTATCCACACCGCAGATCACATTAACGGTTTCTCCCAATTCCTCGCTTTCATAGGTAGTGCCGAAAAAGGATCTGGATTGCTCCAGGCAGGTGATATAGCTGTCTTTTTCATTGATCGAGCCGTCCTCGTTATAAACCGTATTTACGGAAACGACCATCATCGTGTGATTGCTGTTTCCCCTCACCGTTATCAGGCCATCACCCTTTTGTGTCTGGGCGTAAGCGGCGCAAATCTTATCTCTGCCGTTTTGCAAGACTATCTCACCGGAAATCGTCATTTTATCTCCCTCGACTTCCATAACATAGTCGCCAACAGGAATAACACCGTTCTTCTGATGCATCGTACTCGTTGAAGAGGCACTAACACTGTCACCGATCTGGCTCCAGGACAGCAATACAGCAGAGGAGCAGTCATTACCCACACGGGCAAGCCTTACCGTTTCGCCGGTCTGTGTTGTCAGCGCTGTATCCGTAACACCGGAAATGGTGTAAATGCCTTTTTCATCCGGCTGACCTGCATAGTCCAAAAAGGCATCGATCGTGCCACCGGCAAAAGAATACGGTACGCCTTGATACAGCTTTCCTGCCTCGATCCGCACCGTTTTGCTGCCGCCGGCAATGTAAGTAATATCCTCTGTTGCACGCCACAGGATAGTCGTGCTTTTACGCATATACTGCTCTACAATGTCCCGGCGCTGGGCAAGGATCTTTTCTTCCTCGGTCAGTTCCTTTTCGGTGGGATGGGTAGTTGCTTCGGTGGTTGCTTCTGTCGTTTCCTGCTGGGTATTTTCCCCGCAAGCGGCAAAGCTGAGCATCAGTACCAATGTAAGTAGAATTACAAATACTCTTTTCATTTTAATTTTCCTCCCTTATACTGTAAAATCAAAATCCCGGGCAGTAATCTCCTGTCCGTTTGTTAACAGGCACACCACGGTGCAGTGATAATTGCCGGAAGTCAGTGCATCTAAGTCCAGAGAGCCGATCATAGTAGAAGGCAGGTCTGTAACAAAGCGTTCCATAACGAAGTCCTTCATAGAGTACCGATCGGTTCTTGCGGTGATTTTCTGAACCTCTGCGCCGGATTCGTCTGTAATGGTCAGGGTAATTCGATCGAACATCCAGTTGCAGGAGATGGTGCCTGCCAAAAGGGTATCCTTATTAAATTCCGTTTGGGTATCGGTAATGGTGGGCTCTGCAGGTGTATACGAGGCATCCTGCAACTCCCGAATGGTAACCGGGATATAGTTTTCTCCGATTGCCATCCTAAATGTAATAGCCGTATCTACGCCATAAATCGGGAAAATCTCATCTGTGATCTCATCATCCAACGGCTGTTCTTTCTGGAAGGTTCTTGTTTGCTCCAACTTTGTAATGGTGCTTTTTCCCAGGTCAATAGAACCGTCTTCTTTATAAACTACATTAACACCCGCTACGATAGCAGTATGATCTTTGCCGCCGTTGACCTTTACAATGGCGTCGCCCTTTTGCAATTTTGTATAGCATTCCAAGATTTTCTCTCTGCCGTTTGCCATAATCACATGCGGGGTCATATCCATTTCGTCCCCTTCAATTTCCAGAACATAATCGCCTACGGGATAGACGCCGTATTTCTGATGGAACTGCGTACTGCTCCGGGCGGTAAAACTATCACTTACCTGACTCCAAGCCAGCATCACGGCACTGGAGCAGGCGTTTCCGATCCGGGCATTTTTATAGCTTTTCCCGCCACCGAGGGCATCCGACTCCAAGCCGGAAATGGTGTAAATGCCGTTCTCATCCGGCTCGCCGGCAAATTCCAAAAAAGAAGCTGTTGTGCTGGCGCCAAAAGCATAGGG
>JAZNDF010000091.1:0-1568 GCA_045587925.1 Faecousia sp. | reverse complement strand
AAGGGCATTGGCCAGAACGTAGAACACACCGAACAGGAAACTGGTAGTCAGCAGGATTCGGACGAACTGGGCCGCATAGTCAAAGGCCGCCTGCTCCGTCAGGAACACGCTGACGATCTGATCCGTAAACAGATAGCAAATACCGGTCATCACAGAGCTGAGGCCCAGAGAGAACAGCACGGAGAAAGTCATGATCTTCTTGAACCGATCCCACAGATTGGCACCGACGCAATAACCCAGCAGCGCCTGCACACCCTGACCGAAGCCGATACAGACCATGCCGGTGATCATGGTCACCTTGGAGGCAACACCGATGCCTGCCACCGCCATATCGCCAAAGGTAGCCATCTGACCGTTCATGATGATCTGGGAGATGCTCATCAGCAGAGAGCCAAAGGATGCAGGAATGCCGATGACCAGAATGCCGGTGCACACCTTATTGCCCATGGTAAAATCCTTGGGGTGAATGCTGAGGATGGACTTTTTCTGCAGGAAGTACATCAGGTAATAGCAAGCACTGAACACATTGCCAATAACGGTAGCAATGGCAGCACCGGCAATCTCCCAGCCGAGCAGCAGGATCATAATGGGGTCGAGAATCACGTTCAGAAGGTTGCCCAGCAGCTGGCCCATCATGGCTTTGCCTGCCTGGCCTTCCGCACGGATCACGTTGGAGTAGCAGTTGGCGATGAGGACGAAGGGACCGCTGAAGGTCACGATGGTTAAGTAAGATTTTGCAAAGCCATAGGTATCTGCGCTGGTTCCCATAGCCACCAGGATCTGATCCATAAAGAACAGAAACAGTGCCGACATGGCCACGCCAACCGTAACGCAGGCCCACATACAGAAGGAGCAGGCCTTCTTAGCGTAATCCATCTTTCCTTCGCCTAATGCCCGGGAGATCACAGAGGTTCCGCCGATACCGAACACAGTACCCACGGACATGAAGATCAAAAACACGGGAGTCGCCATGGACACTGCAGCCACCTGATAGGCATCATGGGTCATACCAATGAAGAGTGTGTCAGCCAGATTGTAGATCAGCACCATCAACATGGCAGCCATGGCAGGGATGGTGTTTTTTAGAACTGCCTTCGGCACCGGTGCACTGCGAAATACTTCCAGCTCTTTTGTCATTTCCATAAATAATCTCCTTTATACCAACAGCAGGCGATTAAAAGCGTGCTATTAAATTACCGTTTGAAATATGCCCGCTTTCGCGGACATATTTATAGTGCGTTAAAAACCTTTTCCAGCAAATCCAGGAACAGCAGCTTCTCAGCCTCTGTCAAACCGGACAGCAGTTTCGCTTCGATCTCTTTCACATCTGATGCGGCATTTTTACAGCATTGAAACCCCGCAGGGGTGAGCATTACTTTCTTGACTCTGCGATCACTCTCATCTGTAAAGCTTTCCACAAATCCCTTCTGTTCCAGACGAACCACGATTCCGGCAGCCGTAGACTGGGCCACATGGAGCAAACCTTCCAGTTCTTTTAAGGTCAACTGATGATCAGGAATTGCTTCCAGTTCTATCAGAACATTCATCTGGGAAAGTGTCAGTTCCTG
>JAZNDF010000090.1:0-2689 GCA_045587925.1 Faecousia sp. | reverse complement strand
AGGAATGCGGGCGGTAGGCTCACATTTACTGCATAGTTGCAGGCTTTTTCTGCATCCCACTGCACGCCGTTCCTCATCAGTCAGCTTCGCTGACAGCTTCCCCCCGGGGGAAGCGATTAGATGGTGCAATGTTTGCAACTGTTCGATAAACAGGAATTTGACAGCCGGAAAAGTCGGCTTTCCTTAAAAAATACTATTTCTATTTTTGTGTTTTTTTGCTATGATAGAAGAAAAGAAAAGGAAAGGGGAATGCTTATGGATATCAATTCTGTCCGTCAGTCTATTTTCAATGGAGAAACTGTGCTTGGCATTGAGCTGGGTTCTACCCGTATCAAGGGCGTTTTGCTGGACAGGGAGAACCGGGTGCTGGCAACCGGTGGATTTTCCTGGGAAAATCATTTGGAAGACGGTGTATGGACCTATCATCTGGATGAGGTTTGGACCGGTCTGCAGGAATGCTACCGGGAGCTGGCAGATAATGTAAAGGCTCAGTACGGCACAGAATTGGAGACTGTGGGCGCGATCGGCATCAGCGCAATGATGCACGGCTATCTGGTGTTCGATGAAGAGAACAGACTGCTTGCGCCCTTCCGTACCTGGCGGAATACGATGACCGAAACCGCGGCGATAAAGCTGACGAAGCTTTTCGCGCACCAGATCCCCCAGCGGTGGAGCGTTGCCCATTTGTATCAGTCTGCGCTGGATGGATCGGAGCATATAGAAAAGATCCGGTATATGACCACCCTTTCCGGCTATGTCCATTGGATGCTCACCGGCGAAAAGGTCCTGGGGATCGATGATGCCTCCGGAATGTTCCCTGTAGACCCGGATACAAAGGACTATTACAGCAAAATGCTGGAGCAGTTTGACGGGGCAGTGGCGCAGTATGGGTATCCCTGGAAGCTGAAGCAGATCTTGCCCAAGGTGCTTACCGCCGGCGAAAAGGCAGGCGTTTTGACGGAAGCAGGCGCAAAGCTTCTTGATCCCAGCGGTAAATTGCAGGCAGGCATTCCAATGTGTCCGCCTGCAGGGGATGCAGGTACGGGTATGGTTGCGACCAACAGCATCAAAAAGCGCACAGGAAATGTATCCGCAGGTACCAGTATTTTTGCTATGATCGTGCTGGAAAAGCCGCTGAGCAGGGTCTATCCGGAAATCGATATTGTGACCACACCGGAGGGAAATCCCGTTGCGATGGTCCACTGCAACAATTGCACCTCTGACTTAAACGGCTGGATGGGGCTGTTCCGGGAATTTTGCCAAAGCTTTGGCGTTTCTGTGGATGACGGCAGATTGTTTGAAGGACTTTTCCAAAAGGCGTTGGAGGGAGATGCGGACTGTGGCGGTCTGCTCAACTACAACTACCTTTCCGGAGAGCATATTACCGGTTTTGAAGAAGGACGCCCGTTGTTTACACGGGAGCAGAATGCAAGCTTTACCCTTGCAAACTTTGTGCGTGCCCAGCTGTATAGCTGCCTGGCTACCTTGAAACTGGGAAATGATCTGCTGATTAAAAATGAGGGCGTCAAGCTGGATAATATACAGGCCCACGGCGGGCTGTTCAAGACACCTGTAGTAGGACAAAAGCTTCTTGCGGCAGCGCTGGAAACACCGGTTTCTGTAATGAATACCGCCGGTGAGGGTGGCGCCTGGGGCGTGGCGGTGCTGGCAGCTTATATGCTTTGGAAGGAACAGGAAAGCCTTGGCGACTATCTGGAAGAACGGGTGTTTGTGGATGCACAAAGCACGACACTGCAGCCGGAGGAAAAGGATGTGGCAGGCTTCCGGGCCTTTATGAAACGCTATGTGCAGGGATTGCCTGTTGAACAAGCGGCAGTGAAAAGCCTTGATTAAAAATTGAGCGCGGTGTTTTTCACCGCGCTCTTTTTGGATAAAGATTACTGCATACCCTGCTCGTAAGCCTCGATCATCTTCTTGACCATCTGGCCGCCCACGGAGCCGGCCTCACGGGAGGTCAGGTGACCGTTGTAGCCGTTGGTCAGGTTGACGCCGACCTCGGAAGCGGCCTGCATGTTGAACTGCTCCATAGCCTGCTTAGCCTGGGGGATGTTGATCTGGTTATTGCTCTTCATAATGTTTCTCTCCTTGTCTCTTCTTTTTATGACGGATTGTTCCGCCGCAACCATAGCTTTGCCGAAAAGAAAGGGAATATGTTTGTAACATTGCGGAATTGAGGCCGAAAAATGGTAAATTTACAAGAAGGGGGAAAGTCATTAAGAATTCAAAATTACAAAGTATAAATTGAGGCGTATGGAATTCGGCGTGGGGCATTGGGGGAGGTTTGGAGGATTTTACCTCTTTTTTTGAAGAATTGTGGGTTTACTGTGGAGGGGGTTGCCTGGTATAATCCAAGTATCATAGATTTTGCTTGAGGTGATATTATGTTTGCTGTTACCATTCAGGAAGACGGCCGCCTGGGCTGGAACCAGGTGGAGGACCCGGTCATCAAGGATGATGAGGTGCTTCTCAAGGTCCATGCCGCCGCTCTGAACCGGGCCGACCTTTTGCAGAGAGCCGGTCAGTATCCCCCTCCTCCCGGCTGGCCCGACCGGTTCGGTCTGGAGGCCGCCGGCCAGATCGTTGCCGTGGGCAAGGATGTGACCGACTGGAAGGTGGGCGATCAGGTGTGCGCCCTGCTGGGCAGCGGCGGGTATGCCGAGTATGTGGC
>JAZNDF010000089.1:0-4553 GCA_045587925.1 Faecousia sp. | reverse complement strand
AAACATCTCATCACGGATTTTTTTGAGCGTTCCCTGCGCAATCGTTACCATGATGCGGTTATAGAACAGCGTGGAAAGCACACCGATCAGATAGATGCCGCCGATGACAAGCAGTGCCTGCAGAAGTCCCGTAAATACAGGGGACGAGGTGCTGAGCAGGGGAACGATATGGTCGTCAATGAGGGACTGCAGGAACAGGGAGGACACAGCAGATGCAATAGAGCTGAGCAGGATGCAAATGACGACAAAGATCAGCTGTCCTTTGTAATCTTTCATGTAAGAAAGCAGTCTGCGCAGCGTTTTGGGGTCAAAGTGTGCTCTCGGCGGCATGCCTTCGGGCATTTTTCCCATCGGAGGCATTTTTTCTTTCTTATTCACGGTCTTCCCCTCCTTTTTTCTGAGATGTATAGACTTCACGGTAGATGTCGCATCGCTTCAGAAGCTCCGCGTGCTTTCCGACGGCAACGACCTTGCCGTCATCCAGCACGATGATCTGATCGGCGTGCTGTACCGAGCTGATACGCTGTGCAATGATAATTTTCGTGATATCGGGAATAAATTCTGCAAACGCCCTCTGAATGGAAGCATCGGTTTTGGTGTCTACTGCGCTTGTGGAGTCATCGAGGATCAGAACCTTCGGCTGTTTGAGCAGTGCGCGGGCTATGCAAAGACGCTGCTTCTGACCGCCGGATACGTTGGTACCGCCCTGCTCGATGTACGTATCGTACTTATCCGGGAAGCTCTGTATAAATTCGTCTGCACAGGCAAGACGGCAGACGTGCTCGATCTCTTCGTCAGTGGCGTTTTCGTTGCCCCAGCGCAGATTTTCTTTGATCGTGCCGGAAAACAGTTCGTTCTTCTGCAGTACCATGGCAACGGCGTTGCGGAGTACATCCAGATCATAGTTTCTGACGTCGATGCCGCCGAGGGTGAGCCGTCCGCCCGTTACGTCATACAGACGGGGAATCAGCTGAACAAGACTGGATTTGGACGAACCCGTACCGCCGATGATACCTACAGTTTCACCGGATGCGATGGACAGATTGACATTGTCCAGCACCTTTTTGTCGGCTTTGGAAGCATAAACGAAATCCACATCTTCAAAACGGATGGAGCCGTCTTTTACCGTCATTACGGGATCCGCGGGATTTGCGATATCGGTCTTCTCGTCCAGAATTTCCGCAATACGGCGTGCGGAAGCGAGAGAGATGGTCATCATAGCAAACACCATGGACAGCGCCATCAGGCTCATGAGAATCTGTAGCGCATATGCAAACATTGCGGTCAGGTCGCCCGTTGTCATGCCCAGAGCGGTATTGTTTCCGCTGGCAATGATCGCCTTCGCACCGATCCACGAAATGAGAATCATGGACACATACATGAAGAACTGCATAATAGGAGAGTTGAACGCCAGAAGCCGCTCGCCTTTTGCGAAATCGCTGTAAATGTTCTTCGAGATTCCCTTAAACTTTGCGATCTCGTGGTCTTCCTGATTGAAGGATTTTACCACACGGATGCCGCGGACATTTTCCTGTACCACGTTATTCAGCTCGTCATAGGTACGGAAAACACGGGTAAACACAGGATGTACCTTTCTGACAATCAGAACCAGCAAAAACGCCATAACCGGGATAATGCCGAGGAAAATCATGGAAATGGAGCTGCTGATGCTGAAGGATACCGCCATGGAGAAGATCAGCATGATTGGACCGCGGATCGCCATACGGATCAGCATCTGATAGGAGTTCTGAATATTGGTAACATCGGTCGTCAGACGGGTGACGATGGACGCGGTTGAAAACTTGTCAATGTTGGAAAAGGCGAAGGTCTGCACGTTATCGTACATATCCTGGCGCAGATTCGCGGAAAATCCCACCGAGGTTCTGGCAGCAATGTGTGCCGACAGCACGCCCGTAAAAAGCTGAAGTGCGGCAAATATCAAGAGAACGATACCATATTTCCAGACGGCATTCATTTCGCCGGGATCGATACCCTTGTCGATGATGTCTGCCATACAAAGCGGTATCAGAATTTCAAATGCCGCCTCCAGTATCGACAGGAGAATGGTGATGACGGAGCCTTTTTTGTGTTCCCGCAAGCTCCTTGCCAATGTTTTAATCATAGGTTCCTCCTTTTAGTGTAGTGCGCTACACTTTTTATCTAAAACAGAGCCGATGGTGTATCGGCTCAGCTTATTCAAGATTTTTGTAAATGGCAGCCAGCATTTCCCGCAGATGTTCGATATCCGCCTCGGAAAGCGAGGACAGCATTTTCTGCTCGTTTGCTGAAATGTCATGTTCCATGTCGATTCCCAGCGCTTGGGCTGCTTCTGTCAGCTTCACGATTTTATTTCGTTTATCCTGATCGTCGATCCAACTTGTGACGTGACCGTTCTGCTCCATTCTGGAAACAATGCCTACCACCGTCGGATGCGATACTTCGAGAAATACTTCGATTTCTTTCTGCGTCGCCTGTCCGCCGTTGTTGTGCAAAAAAGCGAATACTCGGCTTTGCGCCAAAGTAAGATTATACTGCTTCAGGTCTGCATCGGCTTTCATCTTTAATTTGTCATTGATGTTTTTGATAAGATAACCGATATCTCGTTCAAGCATTGACCATCCCTCCACAGAATTATGTAGCACGCTACATATTATAGCACATCATGTAGCTTTCGTCAAGAGGATTCCAAAACTCTTTTTCATTTGTTGAGTATTGATATCTATATGCTATACTGTATGCAAAACGTCGAGAAGAATTGCGGCTTCGCATACGGGAAATTTTCGATGAGAACAATCAGATCTTCGGGGCTGCCAAAATTACAGCCGTTTTGAAAAACGAAGGCATTAAGACAAGTAAAAAAATGGTAAGGACTCTTATGCGCGATATGGGATTGGTCAGCATCCGTCAATCAGCAAAGAAACTATATGAGGATGAAGGACGCGAATACAAAAATCACCTTAACCAAGAATTTGACGTAGACAAGCCAAACGAGGTATGGGTTAGTGATGTTACCTATTTCAAATATAATGAAAACGTTTATTATATTTGTGCAATCATCGACTTATTCTCCCGTATGGTCGTGGGGTATAAAATCGGAAAAACTAACAGTACGCAGCTCGTAAAGTCAACTCTTCAAATTGAGTATAAAGAACGTCAACCGGATTCAAATTTGATCTTCCATACCGACCGAGGTGGCAACTACTGTTCCAAAACAATAAACGATTATATTCGGTCACTGAACATCACACATTCTTTCTCGCGTTCATATGTCCCGTATGACAATTCTGTCATGGAATCGTTCTTTTCACCTATGAAACGTGAGGAACTATATAGGACGAAGTACCGTTCAGAAGCAGACTTTAGGAATGCGGAGATCAGTACATAATTTTCTATAATACCAAACGTCCGCACCGAAAACTGCAATACAAGACTCCCAAACAGAAGGAAGAGGAATATGCTTTGGAATATGAGGATTTATAAGACCTGTGCAGTCAGACTGACGGGTTCGAAAAGGATTGTTTTTGAATTTTTGGATTGCGAAATTTGACTTTTTCTGTTTTGAGTCCGAATGGCAAAAAGAAAATGCGGCCTCAAAAAGCCGCATAAATACTGGGTTTTATAACAAAAACACCATTGAGTCCGAACTTGGGGGTTCAGATTTCAATGGTGTCTTCATATGGCGGAGAGAGAGGGATTCGAACCCTCGTGCGCGTGAGCGCAAACTGATTTCGAGTCAGCCCCGTTATGACCACTTCGATATCTCTCCGTATTTGGTTGTGTTTGAATTTTGCACGGCTTTTGCAAGGCCGAAATTGAAATGCATTCATCCAAAATTCAAGAAAAATGTAAGCATAGCCCAAGCGCAAGCGCTTGCGCGCGAGATAATCGGAGAAAACGCGAGCTTTCGAGGGTTGCAGAGTGATAAGCTCGTCTACCTTTCGAGTCAGCCCCGTTATGTCCTGTTGCGGTGCCCGAAATTTTTAGCTCGCTATTCGCTTCGCAAAATTTCGACCGCTGCCACTCCTTATGCCTCGCTTCATCTGCCACCGGCAGCGCTCGGCAACGTCCCCACTTCGATATCTCTGCGTACTGACTTCCCGTATTATATCACGAAATACGGAAATGTGCAAGTGCTTTTTGCAAAGTTTTTTGATTTGTCCTTCTGCAAATAAAAACTCCGTTTTTCGGCAATACTCATGGCAAACCAACAAAACATCGGAGGACAACATGGCAGAACACAACGAAAACGATACCCAAGACGTAGAAACCCAGCCCGAAACCAAAGCGGAGGACATAGAGCGTTCCGGGAGCATCACCACCCACGGCAAGAAGGGGAGTATCCACGCTCTGATCATTGCGGGGCAGGTAGAGGGGCATTACGCCGCCTCTCCGGACACCAAGTCCACCAAATATGAGCAATGTATTCCCACTTTGGTAGCGGTGGAGGAAAGTGACGAGATCGAAGGGTTGCTCCTTCTTTTGAACACCGTTGGCGGTGACGTAGAAGCGGGGCTTGCCATTGCCGAGCTGATTTCCGGCATGAAAAAGCCCAC
>JAZNDF010000088.1:0-2988 GCA_045587925.1 Faecousia sp. | reverse complement strand
TACCTTTCTTTCTTAAAAGACATTAGCCATTGGGTACAGCAGCCAGGAAAGCATCGGGGTAGTTCTTCAGCCACTGATGCATCTTGCTGACGGAAACGGGCTTGGTGACCACAGCGTCGCCCCAGGTTTCCTGGGTGTTTTCCTGCAGCCAGCTGTCGGATGCGCCGCTGACATAGAACACAAGCGCTTCATCGTTGGTGGCAGCGATCTTGTCGCCATAGCCACAGTAGAAGCCCTTGCCCCGGTACACATCTGCCAGGTCCTGCACCACGTTGTGAGCGGTGGGGTAGCGGCCTGCGCCCTGACCGTAGAAGCTCATACGGCCGGAAGCACTGCCTACCAGTGTGATCAGATTGTAGTTGGCAGGAACGGCGGCCTCCGGCTCGCCCTGGTGCACCAAGGTGGGCTGGACATAGGCGCTGATGCTGCCGTCCTGGCTTTTGCCGGTGGAGATCAGCTTACATACGAGGCCGTGGGCCTTGAAGTTTGCCACATCCTCGGCACGGATATTGCGGATACCGGCGGCGGGAACACTTTCCGGCTCCAGGGAAATACCGAAGCCGATATTGGAAGAAAGGATCAGCTTATGCCAGGTATCGATGCCGTCCACATCGGTGGAGGGATTTGCCTCTGCATAGCCCAGGGCCTGTGCCTGGGAAAGGGCGTCGGCATAGCTTAAGTTCAGCCGGGTCATAGAATCGAGAATATAGTTACAGGTGCCGTTCATAATGCCGCCTACCCGATGGATAGACTGGGCACGGCGGGCCCGCTCCAGCTCACTGAGCCAGCCAATGCCGCCGCCTACAGCCGCAGTACAGCGGAAACAGACGCCCTTGCTTTCTGCCAGAGGGATCAGCTCGTCGTAGAAGGTGGCGACCAGTGCCTTGTTGGAAGTGACAATGTTTTTGCCTGCCTCAATAGCGGCACGGACAAACTCATAAGCCGGGTGCAGACCACCCATTGCCTCCACAACGGTATCGATGGTGCTGTCGCCCAGCACATCGTCAAATTTCTTGGTGACCTGTGCATCCGGCAGGGAAATATCTTCCAGACAGACGACCTTTGCAACTTCCATATCCGAGCGGAGCGCGATGATATCATAGACACCCCGGCCTACAACACCAAAGCCCAATAAACCAATCCGCATATTTATGTACCTCCTGTTTTGTGTTTTGTGACGAAAACACTTGCTTTTTAATAAAAAGCAGTATATCATAAGATTTACGAAAATGCAATAGTTGCATAAAACAAGTATCAAAAAGAAACTGCAAAAGATTTGTGCAGTTTTGTGGAGGACCCTATGATTTACCATTCTACTCGCTCAAATGAAGCAAAAGTGGACAGCGCACAGGCGGTGCTCTCCGGTTTGGCACCGGATGGGGGACTGTATGTGCCCCAGCAGTTTCCTGCCATCGATGTGGCGGCTTGTCTGCAGGAAAATACTATGGCTATGGCTGCCCGGATCATTGGCGCCATGCTGCCGGACATCCCCAATATGGACGATCTGGTACATAGAGCATACACCGGAAAATTCCAGACAGAAGAGCTGACCCCCACTGTGGATACGGGGAAATTTACCGTTCTGGAGCTGTTCCGGGGTCCTACCTCGGCGTTTAAGGATGTGGCACTTTGTATGCTGCCCCAGCTGCTGACCGCCGCCAAGACCCAGAAGGGAATGAAAGAGGATATCCTCATTCTGACGGCTACCTCCGGCGATACCGGCAAGGCGGCCCTGGCAGGCTTTCAGGATGTGGAGGGTGTAAAGATCTGTGTGTTTTATCCCAACGGCGGCGTATCCAAAGTTCAGCGGGCGCAGATGGTCACGCAGGAAGGCAAAAATGTGGCAGTGTGCGCGGTGGTGGGCAATTTCGACGATGCCCAGACCGGTGTGAAAAATATTTTTGGGGCAGCAGTGGATGGCTGTCTGCCCGGCGGCAACTGCAGCCGCCTGTCTACCGCAAACTCCATTAACATCGGCAGACTGGCACCCCAGATCACCTATTATTTCAAGGCCTATGCAGACCTGCTGAAGCGGGGAAAGATCCAAATGGGCGACAAGGTGAATTTCTGCGTGCCTACCGGAAACTTCGGCGATATTCTCGCCGGCTGGCTGGCAAAGAAGCTGGGTCTGCCTGTGGGCAAGCTGGTGTGCGCTTCCAATGCCAACAATGTACTTACAGATTTTATCCGCACCGGCACCTATGACCGCCGCCGCCCCCTGCACAAGACCATTTCTCCTTCTATGGATATTCTGGTCTCCTCCAATCTGGAGCGACTTCTGTTCTTTATGTCCGGCGGCAATACACAGCTGGTGGCTGAGCTGATGAACAGCCTGAACAAGGATGGCGTCTATACTGTACCGGAAGAAATGAAAAATGCCATCAATGAAGAGTTCTGGGCAGGCTTCTGCGACGATGCCCAGGCAAGCAAAACTATTGGGAAGGTGTGGAAGGAGCAGAATTATCTGTGCGATACCCACACTGCTACCGGCTGGGCTGTGGCAGAGGACTATGTGGAAAAGACCGGGGACGACCGTCCGATGGTGGTCCTGTCCACCGCATCTCCCTATAAGTTCCCCGCGGCTGTGCTGACCGCACTGGAAGGGGCGCAGGATTTGGACGAATTTGCGATGATGGACCGGCTGCAGGCAGTTACCTGCTTTCCCGTTCCCCAGAACCTGAGCGGTCTGCAGGAAAAGAAGGAGCTGCACACCGGCGTGATCGAAAAAGACAAAATGCTGGAATTTGTGATGGCACTGTAATAGAAAAATGGAGGTAGCTTGGCTACCTCCATTTTTAAATGGACAATGGATAATTGAAAATGGACAATTCTATATCGCGGGAAAATATCCAAAACACAAAAAGCAATAACGCGTTATCCTAGGGCGGTGGCTTGCTACCACCGTACAGCGAGTCGAAAGATCTTTGAACCTCAGAATGACGCGATGGTTGCTTGCTTGAGGTTATTTAAGGTTATCGTCCGCGTAAT
>JAZNDF010000087.1:0-2058 GCA_045587925.1 Faecousia sp. | reverse complement strand
TTAGCCTCCCTGATTTGAAAATAGAAGATCGATTTTCGGTCTTGCGACCTGCTCGTTCACATACACAAAGTTGAACTCACCGCTGATCTGCATATCTGCAACGGCAAAGGTGGCAAGGTCGTCACGACAACGTGATATGGGTTCATAAGCAAATGTGATCGCTCCGTTATTTGCCACAAGGTCACAGATCACAGAAAAATTGCTGACAGAAATACATCGCTTAAAACGATCAAGCGCAAATCCTCGGTCTGTAAGAGCATTTTGCAAAAGCATCCTTGTTCCCGAAAACGGCTCTCTGACCACAATGTCCTCTGCAAAGATATCTTCAAGCGTGACGGTCTTATTGGCAAACGGATGACTTTTTGCGCAGACCCCTACAAACGATTCTTTCTTGAAAAGCTGGTATCCGTATTTGGATTTGTCAAAAACTCCCTCGATAACCGCAAAATCGATCTGCGACTTTTCAAGCATATGTAAAAGGACTTCTGTGTTATCAACGACCAAATCGAGCGTGTGGTTTGGTGCTTGCAGAAAGGCACGGATCTCCGGCACGATCACAAATTCGCCGATGGTTTTCGTTGCACCAACGGTCATATGAACGGTATCTGTGGGAGTGAAGCTCTCCCGGATATCCTTTTCCTCGGCTTTCGCACTATCAAAATATTTCTTGAGCCTCTGGGCGTTCTTGGTTTTGGACAAGGTGCGTCCATCATATTCAAAGAGCTTCACACCGTAGTAATTCTCCAGATAGTGAATGTGCTGGGTAACTCCCGGCTGGGTCATATTCAGCTTTTCTGCTGTCCTGCGGTAGTTCATTTCATCATAGAGGGTCAAAAAGGTCAGCACTCTGTAATCCAGCATAGCGTTCTCCTTATCATCTTAATTTATCAGGCGATAATAAATGATAATTTCATTTTATGATATTTTACTGGTATAATCAAGCACGAATGTAAAAATAAGGAGCGGTTCTATGAAGATCATCAAGCTGTTTCCCGGCATTATACTGTCGGTAGCGATCGCGGCGCTGGCCTGCTGGCTGGAAAGTCTGCTGCCCATCCATCTGATTGGCTCGGCTGTTATCGCCATGTTCATCGGTATGTTTTTGAATCAGTTTATCCGCAAGACCGATATGTTTGCATCCGGATTGAAATTCACATCTAAGAAGATTCTGAAGTTTGCTATTATCCTGCTGGGTCTGTCGCTGAATATTTCCACTATTCTCCATGTGGGCAAGATGTCCCTGACGGTTATGGTGTTCACTCTGCTGACCTGCTTTGGCGGCGGCTACTTCATTGGCAAGGCATTGGGGCTGAACTGGAAACTGAGCAATCTCATTTCTGCCGGTACGGGCATCTGCGGTGGCAGTGCCATTGCAGCCATTGCACCGACCATTGATGCAGACGATAACGATGTGGCCTATGCTATGTCTGCCACCTTCCTGTTTGATATGGCGATGATCGTGCTGTTTCCCATTATGGGCAGAGCCTTGGGCATGACCGATGAAGCCTTTGGCATCTGGGCAGGTACGGCAGTGAATGACACTTCTTCCGTTGTGGCTACCGGCTATGCATTCTCTGAGGGCGCAGGAGACTTTGCTACTATGGTGAAGCTGACCCGCACACTGGCAATTATTCCCACCGTGATTACCTTCGCCTTTATTCAGCTCAATATCAAGCGTAAAGAAGCCCTTGCCAATCAAAAGGACGGCAAGGAGCTGAAAGCCAACTTCTCCATTGTAAAGATTTTCCCCTGGTTCATTCTGGGGTTCCTTGCTATGTCTATTGTGGCAAGCATCTTCCCCATTCCGGCAGAGGTAGTGTCCGGCACCAAGAGCGCCAGCAAATTCCTGATGGTCTGCGCATTGGCAGCCATTGGCCTGAACACCTCCTTTGCCAGTATGAAGAAGGCAGGCATCCGCCCCATGATCCACGGCTTCATTATCTCGGCACTGGTGGTGATCGTGGCACTGGTTGTTGAGATAGCAATGGGAATCGTATAAGAAACGGAGGCGGATTACTATGATGCCCGATCCTATTTTCTTAAACATCCATATGTATT
>JAZNDF010000086.1:0-2846 GCA_045587925.1 Faecousia sp. | reverse complement strand
CATCCGGGAAAGCGGCTTCGGCCGTGAAAACATCCCCGCTATGATGGCCGCCGTGGTGGCGATCTCGCTGCCGCTGATCGTGCTGTTTTTGCTCTTCCGCAAGCAGATCATGGCCGGTGTGGCAAGAGGAGGTACAAAAGGATGAAAAAACTGCTTTCTTTGCTGCTGGTGCTTGTCTTGTGCCTTTGCCTTTGCGCCTGCCACGGAAGAAGGGTCTATCCCAACGAAACCGTCATCCAGGAGCCTTTTGTTTTCTCCGTTCCGGATAGCTTCGACACCTCCCGGCAATATGAAATCACCTTTTGGGCCAAGAACGATACCAATATGACCCAGGTTGAGATCTATAAGCAGGCCATTGCCGACTTCCAGGCGCTCTATCCCAATATCACCGTCAACTTGCGGCTGTACACCGACTACGGTAAAATCTACAACGACGTCATCACCAATATTGCCACGGATACTACCCCCAATGTGTGCATCACCTATCCGGACCATATTGCGACCTATATGACCGGCGAAAATACAGTGGTGCCCCTGGACGGACTGTTCGCAGATGAGAAATACGGCCTGGGGGGCAGTGAGGTCTTGTTTGACGGACCGACACAGGAGGAGATCGTACCGCAGTTTTTAAGCGAATGTGTCTTGAACGGACAGCATTACGCCGTTCCCTATATGCGCTCTACCGAGGCGTGTTATGTAAACAAAACCTTCGTGGAAAAGCTGGGCTACACCTTGCCGGAGACCCTGACCTGGGACTTTGTGTGGGAGGTTTCCCAGGCGGCTATGGAAAAGGACGAACAGGGGAATTTCCTGGTAAACGGGCAGAAGGTGATGATCCCCTTCCTGTACAAGTCTACGGACAATATGATGATCCAGATGCTCCGTCAGAAAAATGCAGGCTACAGCACACAAAACGGAGATATTCAGATCTTCAACGATACTACTAAGGAAATTCTTTACGACATTCGTGACGGCGCTGCCACAGGTGCCTTCAATACCTTCAAAAGTGTCGGCTATCCTGCCAATTTCCTGAACGCAGGTCAGTGCATTTTTGCAGTGGACTCCACCGCCGGTGCCACCTGGATGGGTTCGGATGCGCCCCTGGTGGATATTGCAGAGGAAAATCTGGTGCAGTTTGAAACTGCGGTTATGACCGTTCCCCAGTACAATGTGGAGAACCCCCAGATGATCTCCCAGGGTCCTTCCCTGTGTGTATTTAATAAGGAAGATCCCCAGGAGGTTCTGGCAAGCTGGCTCTTTGCCCAGTATATGCTTACAGATCAGGTGCAGATCGCCTATGCCCAGACGGAAGGCTATGTGCCGGTTACTTCCAAAGCCCGGAATACAACCCAGTATCAGGATTACCTGAACCGGGGAGGGGAGGATGACGACTTTTATTACGACATCAAGCTCCAGGCCACCCAACTGCTTCTTGACAATGTGGACAACACCTTTGTGACCCCGGTGTTTAACGGCTCTGCATCCTTGCGGGATGCGGCAGGGCAGATGATCGAAAATGTACGAAAGTCCACCCGCCGGGGAGAGACAATCGACGAGGCATATATGCAGGCACTGTTTTCGGATATGACCGCCCTTTACCGTCTGGATCAGACGGGCGACGGCGGGGGACTGACCGGAAAGGCCAGTCTGGGTGCGCTTCCTGTGGCATCAAAGGTACTGCTGTGGTCTTTGGGCGGCATCTGGGTGCTGATGGGCGTGTATGTTACGGCAACATTTGTGCGCAGAAAAAGAAAAAATTAAGAATACCTATTGATTATTTGAAAATTTTCTGTATAATGATTTTTGTTATAAGCACAAGAATATCCACCCCCAACGACAAAAAGGAGAATGAACAATGAAAAAATTTTTAGCAATCCTGTTGGCGCTGTGCACTGTGCTGGCTTTTGCAGCTTGCGGCGCAAACAACACCGACGAAACCACCACCGCACCCAATGCAGAATCTACTGTCCCCACAGTGGATGCACAGTTCGGTCTGGAAGAGACCCTGCCCTCCGATGCTGAGCTGATCGGCGGCGAGGAAGCAGAGGTTATGACCTATGCTGAGTATGCTGCTGCTGAGATGGAAAGCAAGGTCGTCGTAGAGTGCTATGTACAGGCTACTCAGTCCTGGTGGGACAACAAGATCACTGTTTATGCACAGGATCAGGACGGCGCTTACTTCCTGTATGAGATGGCTTGCTCCGAAGAGGATGCTGCTAAGCTGGTTGCTGGCACCAAGATCTGCGTCACCGGCTACAAGGGCGAATGGGCTGGCGAAGTTGAGATTATGGACGGCACCTTCGAGTTCGTTGAAAATGCAGATACCTACATTGCAGAGCCTCTGGATGTGACCGACCTGCTGGGCACTGAAGAGCTGATCCAGCATCAGAACAAGCTGGTTTCCTTCAAGGGCCTGACTGTAAAGAAGATCGCATACAAGAACGACGAGCCCGGCGATGACATTTATGTTACCGTTGCTCAGGGCGAGAATGAATACAGCTTCTGCGTGGAGCGTTACCTGACCGATCCCGACACCGAGGTTTACAAGGCTGTTGGCGAGCTGAAGGAAGGCGATGTGATCGATGTCACCGGCTTCCTGTACTGGTACGAGGGCGTGAACACCCACATCACCGCAGTTGCTCTGGCACAGTAAGAATTATTTTCAAGACCCCCATCTTCCGATGGGGGTCTTGTTGCGCCTGACCGTCAAATTCCTGTTTATCTGCGTGTAGGGGCGGTCATTGACCGCCCGCACAAATTTCCGTGAAATTTGTGAATTTCCGTAGGAAATCAATATTTTATCGCCTTTGGCGATGTGATTTTGTTTTGCAAAATCACGCGGGCGA
>JAZNDF010000085.1:0-6971 GCA_045587925.1 Faecousia sp. | reverse complement strand
CCCTATGAATTTTTATGGAGGAAGGCTATGGAGTATCGTGTTCATACACCCTGCGGTGTGCTGCGGGGCTGTGCAGGCAGATCGGGCACAGCGGTTTATAAGGGCATCCGGTATGCAACTGCCGGACGCTGGGAGTATCCCCGGCAGGTGACTGCCTGGGAGGGTGTGTACGATGCCACCCGGTTTGGAAAGTGCTGCTATCAGCCCGGCTCCTTCCATACCCCGAATGACGCAGACTTTTATAACCACGAATTTCGCAAGGGTGAAATTTATGAATACAGCGAGGACTGTCTGTTTTTGAATGTGTACACCCCGGACACTGCAAAACCGGGGGACAGGCTTCCGGTGCTGATCTACATCCACGGCGGTGCATTTATAGGCGGCAGAGCCCACGAAAAGCACTTCCGGGATCCGGTGTGGACGGACTGCGGCGTGATCGGCGTGACCATCCACTACCGCTTGGGACCCTTGGGCTTTTTGTGTCTGCCGGAATTGCCGGGCAACTACGGCCTTTATGATCAATTGACCGCTATAAAATGGATAAAAGACAACATTTCTGCCTTTGGCGGCGATCCGGAGAATATTACGGTTATGGGGCAAAGTGCCGGCGCAATATCGGTTCAGCAGCTTTGCCTGAGCCCCCTGACGGAAGGGCTGTTCCAAAAAGCGGTGCTGTCCAGCGGCGGCGGCAGGGTGGCGGGCCTTGCTGCGGAAACGCCGGAAAAGCGATATGCCTATTGGAAGGCATTTATGGCTTATGCCGGATGTGAGACGGTGGATGCCCTTTATGCCCTGACGCCGAAGCAGATCTTCGATGCCTTTGGTCTGACCAAAAAGGAAATAAAGGGGCGGGGTTATTCCCCCTGTATCGACGGGAAAATCCTTGTGGAAAATGCAAGTGCCCACAAAATTCCCTATATGATCGGCGCCACCAGTGAGGATATGATGATGCCCCAGCTGCAGGATGAGGCAAAAATATGGGCAGACGGGCGGGAAATGCCCAGCTTTGTCTGGCATTTTAACCGCCAGCTTCCCGGAGATGACAAGGGCGCATTCCACACGGCGGATATCTGGTACTGGTTTGGCACACTGGCAAGGTGCTGGCGTCCTATGGAAGAAAAGGACTATGCACTTAGCCGGCAGATGGTGGATTATCTGTGCAGCTTTGTACGCACCGGTGACCCCAATGGCAGTGGTGCTCAGCCTGTGTGGCGGGCATCCGTCGCGGATGATCCGGCAGTGATGCTCCTGGGTGAGCAGGAGACCGGGATGGGTGTCCCGGAATTGCAAAGGGAAAATGTGCCCCAGCGCAAAGGGGAAAGTGAATAGGATATAAAAACAAGGTTTCCGGAAAATGCATTTTGCCGGAAACCTTGTTTTGTATTCTCATTTTTTGAAGTTACGCAGACGGGACAGCCATTTGCTTGCCGTTTGCTGGGGATGGGTGGACTGCATAATGGTGACGGTTCGCCGCAGGAGATTGCTCCATTCGGCGGCAGTCATAGGCTTTTCGTTGCCTACAGTCAAATAGGGACTTTCCGAAAGCCGCGCCTTTCCGAACCGACGGGCAAAGGCTGCTTCCGAGCCCAGGGCGATGGCGTAGGGGGCGAGGGCGTGGAAATAATCCGGATCCTTTTCCCGGATGCGGGAAATCTCCACCTTGTCGGCTTTGCGCAAATACCGCCGCAAGCCCAGAATTTGCTGACAGATCAGCCGTCCGGCTTCTGTGCGGCGACCGCCAAAGGTGGCCATCAGTCCAAATAAAAACTGACAAATACATACTAAGAAAGCAAGTCCGAATTTCCCCACCAGACTGCCCAGCAGGATCCAGCCGGCACAGCAGGCGACTGCGGTCCACAGGGGCTTTTTGTCCGGTCCGTACAGGCACCGGGCCCAGTCGTGGATCAGCCAGGCGGAGTATCCGCCGGCGGCGGCAAGGACGATCGCCAAAAGCCATTGCAGCGCCGCACCGGAGGCCAGGGAAACGCCCAGAGATGCTCCGGCGAACAGGCCCATAGCGGCGGCAAAGCTCCGCAGCAGTACAGGATTTCCGGAGTGGGGGCGGAAGTAGGAGGCGATGGGCGACTGCATTTTCCGGACCCGCAGACAAAGGGCGCCGTAGCTGCTGCCGGAGGCGTTGACGGCATTTCGTTTGCCGAACAGGAGCTTAAAGCACCGCCGTTCAAAGTCACTGCGCTCGTTGCCCATATCCATATGCTTATAAAGGGTGACCCGGTCTTTCCGGTCCAGCACGATCTGAATGTAGCCAAGCTGTGCCCAGGAAAGGGTCATCAGGGTCAGGTCGGCACCGGAGAGGGTCAGCACCGAGCCGATCTGACCGGCAGTCAGGCCCTCCGGAGGCGTGGGGCAAAGGCCGGCACGGTAGGGGGCACAGCGCAGGAAGATCAGGTAGTATAAAACAGCCAGTCCGGCGCATACGCCCATCAGAATGTTCAAAATCTGCAGGTTGGGAAGCACCACCCGCATTTGGGGGAACATCGTGTCGGTGACCGCCAGGGTCATAACCAATGTTTCGTGGTCCTTCATTTCCTTCTGGGAGGAACCGGAAACGGTCGCGCCGGAGACCGTGCAGACCAGATCCTTTTCAATATCTGCCTGATGATAGCCGCTGGAGAAGGCGGGCTTTGCCTCCACAGCGCCGGGCAGGGTCACAGAAAATTCCAAAGACTCCACCGGATAGGCAAAACCGCTGAGCAGCGGCAGCTGCAGCTGCAGCTGGTCTGTTTCGGTGGTGTGGATCACATTGCTCAGGTCGTAGCTGACGGTAAAGGTCATATCGCCAACCAGATTGCCCAGGGCATCGGAAAGGTCAATGAGCCGGGTCTCGTTTTTTGCCTGGGTGCGCACCCGATGTCCGTTCAGGGTGATGCTGTTGGCATTGCCGGGAACCGGGAATTTCAGATCGGAGGCGGGCTGATCCAGATGGATCTGCACAGTCATATTTACCTGACAGGTTCCCTCCTGGGTCACAGTGGCATAAGTGCCGACACTGGGGGCGGAAGCGGCACTGACACCGGCGGCAAGAGCAAGGATCACAGAAAAGATAAGAAATACAGACCAAAACCGACGCATAAAGCTTCCTCCCTTCGACAAAATTTGCAAGAATTATTTAACTTAACCATTTTACCACAACCGCTGTGTAAAAGCAAGGCATTCCAAAATCAAATTCCTGTTTCTCGGGCAGAAGCCCGATAAACAGAAATTTGACTGTTTTTGCTCTTTCTGTTATAATAGAAATTTAAGAGAATGTGTCCAGGGAGGGACAGACTATGAGAATGAGAAAAATGAAAAATTTGGATACCCGGATGGAAAAATGTGCACAGCTGCGCATTGCCCAGCCGGCAGTGCTGCAGGGCAATTGGCGTTCCCTGAAGCCGGATGCCGCGGCGCTGTGGGTGGAGGTCGGCTGTGGAAAGGGCAAATTCACCGCAGAAACTGCCGCCGCCAATCCGGATGTTTTGCTGATCGCCGTGGAGCGTTGCCGTGAGGCAATGGTGGTGGCAATGGAAAAGGCAAAAAATATGGGCCTTAAGAATGTATTTTACATCGATATGGATGTGGCAGGCATTGAGGAAATTTTTGCATCCCGGGAGATCGACCGGCTGTTTATCAATTTCCCGGACCCCTGGCCCCGGAAGAAAAACGCCAAGCGGCGTCTGACCCACAGAGGCTTTTTGGATAAGTATTGCCGGGTGGTAAAGGAAAACGGGGAGGTTCATTTCAAGACGGACAATGCGCCCCTGTTTGAATTTTCCGTTGAGGAATTTGCCGCCTGCGGTCTGGAAGTAAAAAATCTGACCCGCGATCTCCATAAAAACGGCATTGTGGGCATTATGACCGGCTATGAGGAAAAATTCCACGCCCTGGGCACGCCCATCAACCGCTGTGAAGTGGTGTGCAAGCCCTTCGTTCTGCCCAAAGAGGAGAAGAAACAGCAACAATGAGCAATTGTCAATTGTCAACTTTCAACCGGAATTTATAACAAAAGAGGAAATTTATGGAAGCTTATTATGCAGGCAGCTGTGATGTGGCGGTGATCGGTGCCGGTCACGCGGGCATTGAAGCGGCACTGGCCGCCGCCCGTCTGGGTCACAGCACTATCCTGTTTACCATCAATTTGGACACCGTAGGCAATATGCCCTGCAATCCTGCCATCGGCGGCACCGGCAAGGGCCATTTGGTGCGGGAGCTGGATGCCCTGGGTGGGGAAATGGGTCTGGCGGCAGATGCGTCTTGTATCCAGTACCGGATGCTCAACCGGGGAAAGGGACCGGCGGTCCATTCCCTGCGCGCCCAGGCAGACCGGCGGCGCTATCAGGAATATATGAAGCACACCCTGGAAATGCAGGAAAACCTTCAGCTCAAGCAGGCGCAGATCACCCGCATTTTGACCGAAAACGGCGCAGTTACCGGCGTGCAGACCCAACTGGGCGCCCGGTACGATGCCAAGGCGGTGATCATTTGCACCGGCACATTTCTGGACAGCACCATTGTGATTGGAGCATCTGTCCAGTCCTCCGGTCCGGACGGGATGCATCCCAGCATCGGTCTTGCTGACGATTTGCGTCAGCTGGGACTTCCCCTGCGTCGCTTTAAGACGGGAACACCCCCCAGAGTGAACCGCCGCAGTATCGATTTTTCCAAAATGGAGCTGCAGCCGGGAGATGAGATCCCGGAGCCCTTTTCCTTCCGCACACAGGCGGAGGTGAACAATCAGGCGGTCTGCTACCTGACCTATACCAACGAAAAGACCCACGAGATCATCCGCCGGAACCTGCACCGCAGTCCGATGTATGACGGCACGATCCTGGGCGTAGGTCCCCGGTACTGCCCCAGCATTGAAACGAAGATCGTCCGCTTTGCGGAAAAGCCCCGGCACCAGCTGTTTGTGGAGCCCTGCGGTCTGGATACGGAGGAGATGTACATTCAGGGCTTTTCCTCCTCCCTGCCGGAGGATGTGCAGCTGGAAATGATGCGCACAGTTCCGGGACTGGAAAATGCCCAGATGATGCGCCCGGCCTATGCCATTGAATATGAGTGCATCGACCCTACCTGCCTGCTGCCTACACTGGAATGCAAAAAAGTGTCAGGGCTTTACGGTGCAGGACAGTTTAACGGCACCTCCGGCTATGAGGAAGCGGCAGTTCAGGGCCTGGTGGCGGGTGTGAATGCGGTGCTGAAAATTCAGGGGAAGGAGCCTCTGATCCTGACCAGGGATACCAGCTACATTGGGACCCTGATCGATGATCTGGTCACAAAGGGTACGGAAGAGCCCTACCGGATTATGACCAGCCGCAGTGAATACCGCCTTCTTCATCGGCAGGACAATGCGGATCAGCGGCTGACTGCCATCGGTGCGGCGGTGGGACTTGTGCCCCAGGCGCGGCTTCGTCAGGTGGAAGAAAAATATGCCGCAGTCCGGCGGGAGATGAGCCGTCTGGAGGGATGCGGTGTGGCGGCAAGCCCGCAGCTCAACGAAATGCTGGAAAGCCGGAATACCGCAAGGGTTGAAAATTCCGCAAGGCTGGCGGACCTTTTGCGCCGACCCCGGGTCAGCTATGAAGACATTGCCCCCTTTGACCCCCAGAGACCGGAGCTTCCTCCGGCAGTGACCCAGGAAGTGGAAATTCAGGTCAAGTATGCCGGCTATCTTGCCCGCCAGGAAAAGCAGGTGGAGGAGTTTAAGAAAGAGGAGAGCCGCCGTCTGCCGGAGGGGATAGACTACAATGCCATCAGCGGATTGCGGCTGGAGGCCCGGCAGAAGCTTTCGGAAGTGCGCCCCTTGTCCATCGGACAGGCAGGCAGAATTTCCGGCGTCAGCCCCGCGGACATCGCCGTCCTGCTGATCTGGCTGGAACAAAATAGTTGACAGTTTTCTGTGTCATTGCGAGGGCGCATTTGCGCCCGTGGCAATCTCCAACATTTATTCACACAAAACTTGCCTCCGACGCATAGAATAGTCGGAGGCGATTTTTATGCCAATTGTAAACACTTCCGTACCGATCACTGCCGCCAGCTGTGACCGGATGATCCGGGAGATCGTCCGCACCTATCCCTTTTGCCGTTCGGAATTGCTGGCGACTACCGCTTTTCAGCGGCCGATCCGCACCCTGGTGATCGGAAACGGTCCGCGAAAGGTGATCTATTCTGCAGCCCACCACGCAAACGAATGGATCACATCCCTGGTGCTTCTAAAATTTGCAGAGGAGCTGGCGCAAAAAATAGAAGCAGGGGAGGCAGAGGCACAAAAGCTGCGCCGGCGGGCGACCGTTTATATGGTGCCGATGGTAGACCCGGATGGGGTGGACCTGGTGACCGGCGCGATCGAAACAGGCACCGTCCAGTATGAACAGGCAAGGGCCTTGGCAGACAGCTTTCCTGCTATACCCTTCCCGGATGGATGGAAGGCGAACCTGCTGGGGGTGGACCTGAATTTGCAGTATCCTGCCGGGTGGCTGACTGCCAGAGAAATTAAATTCCGCCAGGGCTATGACCGCCCCGGCCCCAGGGATTATGTGGGCCGTGCGCCCTTAAATCAGCTGGAGACCAAGGCACTGGCGGGGTATACGGAGCATATCGATCCGGCACTGGTGCTGGCGTATCATTCTCAGGGGAAGGAAATTTACTGGAAGTTTGCAGACTATGAAGTGCCCGGAGCCCAGGCGCTGGGGGAGGAAATGGCGCGGCTCAGCGGCTACACCCTGGCAGATACCCCCTATGCATCCGGCTTTGCCGGCTATAAGGACTGGTTTATTCAGCAGTTCCGCAGACCGGGCTATACCGTTGAGGTGGGGGAGGGGACCAACCCCTTGCCTTTGAGCCAGTTCGATGAGATCTACCGGGATAATGTTCCCATTCTGACCATTGCTGCCTTGGGTGATACAGACTAACAAATTTCTGTTTGACGGTGTGTTGGCGCGACGCACCGACCAATCGCTTCCCCCGGGGGG
>JAZNDF010000084.1:0-8696 GCA_045587925.1 Faecousia sp. | reverse complement strand
ATACGATAACGAGGAATTTCAATTGGAATTCTATTGGTGGGAAGAACAAAACAAATGGACACTTTGGCTGGTCCATATCGAAACCGCAGACAGAATCGATCTGGAAACAGAAGATTCCACTGCATTCGTAACGGCTCACAGCCACTAAACCAAAAGACCTGCACCCCCAACGGGATGCAGGTCTTTTATCATCCAAGAATTGCCTTGTGGAATACTTTTTTGCCCTTGCGGAGCTTAACACCGGCTTTCAGGTCGTCCTCGGTGACACTGAAGGTGTGATCCGGTACTTTTTCATCGTTCACAAACACGCCGCCCTGCTGGATCAGCCGTCTTGCCTCGCCGTTAGAGCCAGCAAGCTTGCAGGCTACCATCAGGTTCAAAATACCGATCTTGCCGTCAACAAGCTGATCGGCAGAAATCTCGGTGGTAGGCATATTGGCATCGTCGCCGCCGCCAACAAACAGCGCCTTTGCTGCAGCCTGTGCCTTATTGGCTTCCTCCTCGCCGTGGACAAGCTTCGTCAGCTCGTATGCAAGGATCTCCTTAGCGGTATTCAGCTGGGCATCCTTCCAGGAGTCCATCTCGTCGATCTGCTCCAGAGGCAGGAAGGTCAGCATACGGATGCATTTAAGCACATCTGCATCCTCCACATTGCGCCAGTACTGGTAGAAATCATAGGGCGTGGTCTTATTGGGATCCAGCCACACAGCACCGGATGCTGTTTTGCCCATTTTCTTACCCTCGGAATTTAGCAGCAGTGTAATAGTCATCGCGTGGGCATCCTTACCCAGCTTTCTGCGGATCAGCTCTGTGCCGCCAAGCATATTGCTCCACTGGTCGTTACCGCCGAACTGCATATTACAGCCATAGTGCTGATACAGGTGGTAGAAGTCATAGGACTGCATAATCATATAGTTAAATTCCAGGAAGCTCAGGCCCTTTTCCATTCTCTGCTTGTAGCACTCCGCACGAAGCATATTGTTCACAGAGAAGCACGCACCCACTTCCCGCAGTACATCCACATAGTTCAGATCCAGCAGCCAGTCTGCATTGTTGACCATCTGTGCCTTGCCTTCTCCAAACTCAATAAAACGTTCCATCTGCTTTTTGAAGCAATCGCAGTTATGCTGGATGGTCTCTACGGTCATCATAGAGCGCATATCGGTTCTGCCGGAGGGGTCACCGATCATTGCAGTACCGCCGCCGATCAAAGCTATGGGCTTATTTCCTGCCATCTGCAGGCGCTTCATCAAACACAGCGCCATAAAGTGACCCACGTGGAGAGAATCTGCTGTGGGGTCAAAACCAATATAGAAGGTAGCCTTGCCATTGTCGATCATCTCCCGGATCTCGTCTTCATTTGTAACCTGAGCGATCAGGCCACGGGCTACCAGTTCATCGTAAAGTTTCATTTCTCTTTCCTCCATAGAAAATTATTCATAGCACAGCATTTCTTCTGCGCTCTTTAATGTCGTATCTGTAATTTGCGCACCGCCGATCATACGGGCAAGCTCCCGCTTTCTTCCCTCAAAGTCAAGAGCGGTAACGGAAGTATATGTACGACCATCCCGCACAGCCTTGGCAATAAGCAGGTGCGTTTGTGCCAGCGCCGCCAGCTGCGGTAGGTGCGTAACACATAGCACTTGTTTTGCCCTGGCAACACTTCTGAGCTTTTCTGCAACCTTCTGCGCCGCCCGTCCGGAAACACCGGTGTCCACCTCGTCAAAAATCAGGGTCGCTACCGTATCCTGCTGGGCAAGTACATTTTTGATCGCAAGCATAATTCTGGAAAGCTCACCGCCGGAGGCTACCTTGCTAAGTGGCTTAAGTGCTTCACCCACATTGGCAGACATATAAAAGGCGACCCCGTCTGCACCGTTGGGTGTCAGTTCTGTTTGCATAAATTCGCAGGAAAACTGAGCCTTTGGCATATCCAGCTGGGAAAGCTCTGCCGAGATTTGCTCCGACAGGCTTTGTGCGCCTGATTGGCGTGATTTTCTGAGCTCCAAAGCCACATTCCAGGCTGAATTTTCTGCCTGCTGGAGCTTCTTCTTCAGCTTTTCAAGATGATCGTCCGCAAATTCAATTTCATCGAGCTCCTGTCTGGCATTTTCAAGATAGCTCAAAATATCCTCGCAGGTCGCGCCGTATTTTCTTCGAAGCCGGTGGATCACATCCAGCCTTGCTTCAATTTGCTCCAATTCATCAGCAGAATATGTCAGATCGTCCCTGGCATCCCGAACCTCCTCGGCAATGTCCTGAACCTGATACATCAAATCAGCCAGCTTTTCACGGATAGATCCGTAAGCATCTGTATACCGGCTCAGCTTTGCGATCTCCCGCTCCGCGTCTGCAAGCAAGGATGCCGCGCCATCTGTATCTTCACCGCCGTAAAGAAGCTCCACAGCAGTGTGGATGCCATCGCTCAGCTTTTCAGCATTTTGGAGGATCTTTCTTCGATCTTCCAGGGAGTCATCCTCACCGATCTGCAGATCAGCCTTCGAAATTTCCTCGATCTGATAGCGCAGGGTTTCCATACGGCGAAGCTTTTCGCCTTCATCCATAGTCATTCGCGCAATTTGATCCCGCAGCTGTAACACTTCCCCGTAATGCTGTGCATAGCTTTGCAGTAAGTCCTGATTGGAAGAAAAGGCATCAAGAAATACAAGATGATTGGCTTCATCAAACAAAGATGCAGAATCGTGCTGACCGTGGATATCAATCAGGAGCATTCCCAGCTTACGCAAAATCGAAACTGTAACCAGTGTTCCGTTTACACGGCAAACATTTTTTCCATCGAGGTAAACTTCCCTTTGGATCATCGTCTCGGTATCGTAGGGAACGCCATTTTCCGCGAACCACGGAAACTGCGGAACCTCCGTAAAAACAGCCCGAACCGACGCTTTTGAACTGCCGGTACGGATCATATCCCGATAAGCCCGCTCACCCAGCACCGCGCTGATGGCATCGATCACAATGGATTTACCCGCACCGGTTTCACCGGTCAGGATATTAAAACCTGCGTCAAAGGAAATGTCAGCGCACTCAATGACCGCAATATTCTCTATATGCAGAAGGCTCAGCACGCCTAATCCCCCCTACGCTCAATTCAGTAAATTTTTAATCTCACCGCAAAATGCAGCTGCAGCATTGCCATCGCGCATAATCACCATAACTGTATCGTCACCCGCAAGCGAGCCCACGACAGAATGTAAATTCATTGCATCGATCGCAGAGCCTGCGGCAGATGCAAGACCGGGTAAGGTACGAATAACAATAATATTCTGGGCATAGTCAAAACCGATCACACATTCCCGGAAGATCGTGTTCAGTCTGGAGGTAAAGGAACCGGTGATCTCTGTGGACGGTGTGGTATAGCGATAGGTCCCCAGACCAGTCAGTTCCTTAACGATTCTAAGCTCTTTTATATCCCTGGAGATCGTTGCCTGTGTGCCCTGAAAGCCTTCTGCCTGAAGTGCGGCAAGAAGCTGCTCCTGGGTTTCCACATTTTGATTGGAAATAATCTCCATAATCTTAGCCTGTCTTTGACTCTTCAACGATATTCACCTCAAACAATCTTTAATTTATGGTTGACCACATCATAGAAGCTGCGGTCCTTCAATCGCACCAGACGGGTCACAAAATCGGACTTCTTAATGGTTATCTTGTCACCCATAACGATTTTCAAAGCCTTACCGCCGTCAACAGACAAAAAAGCATTCTGCCGGGGATGCTGTGTCAGCTTTACATTGATGATCCGCTTATCGGACGCAACCATACTGCGGCTGACAACATCGTGGGCACAGATCGGTGTGATCAATATGCTGTGTGCCTCCGGCTCGATGATCGGGCCGCCGGCAGATAGACTGTAAGCCGTCGAACCGGTGGGTGTTGCCACAATAACGCCGTCACCACCGCATTCCATAGCCTGAACGCCGTCACAGCTGACTGCAGTATGAATAATTCTCGCAATGGCACCTTTGGTGATCACTGCATCATTCAGGCAGATATCGTGGAAGATAATGTCCCGGTCGCGCATTACAGTCACATCCAGCATCATTCTGTTAACAACGGAATATTCACCGGTAGCAATACGGGAAAGCAAGGAAATTTCACTGCTTTCCAGCTCAGCCATAAAGCCCATTGTTCCGATATTTACACCCAGCACCGGCACATTGTTACGGGTAGCGGACTTGGACATATGAAGAATCGTACCGTCGCCGCCAAAGCAGATCACCATAGAAGCAGTCGGCAATTCCCGATCCAACCGTGAAAAGTAAATATCCTTTGGCAGAGGACAGTTTTTGTCCACCATAAACGGTAAGCAGACACGGGTTTCTATGTTATTTTCCTTAAGAACACGCATTGCCTCGCGCAATGTCTTGAAGTCCTTATCCCGATAGGGATTGGGGGTCAAAATAACTTTATCCATTTCTCTTATCCCTTCAGCGTTTTATGGGCCTGCGCAACCACGGCAGCTGTATCCGGCTCAATGCCGGGCTTGTCCGCCAGTGTCAGGTGCCCTAAAAACTCAATATTTCCTTCCGGACCTTTTACAGGAGAAAAAGTCAGTCCCAGAATATGAAATCCCAATTCGTTGGCAAGTGCAACAAAATTATCAAGAACCTCTTTATGGGTTTCCGGTTCCCGCACAACACCCTTTTTTCCAACCTTCTCCTTCCCTGCCTCAAACTGAGGCTTGATCAGGCACAGGACCTGACCGGACGGCTTGAGAAAGGTTTTAATAACAGGAAGAACGATCTTCAAAGAAATAAAGCTGACATCAATAACCGAAAGATCCAAAGGTTCGCCCAACTGCTCCGGTGTTACATAGCGAACATTGGTGCGTTCCATAACAACAACACGGGGATCGGAACGGATTTTCCAATCCAGCTGACCGTAGCCTACATCTATGGCAAAAACCTTGCTGGCACCCTGCTGAAGCAGACAATCTGTAAATCCGCCGGTGGATGCGCCGGAATCGCTGCAAACATATCCGGTCGGGTCTACGCCAAAATCTCTGAGTGCTTTTTCCAGCTTCAAGCCGCCTCTGCTCACATAAGGACAACCACCGCTGCGAACCTCGATCTGTACAGTCTCTTCAAAGGCTGTGCCGGGCTTGTCAGCCTTCTGCCCGTCCACATAAACAAGTCCGCTCATAATGATCGCCTGTGCCTTGGTACGCGTATCTGCATATCCCTGCTCTACAAGAAGAACATCAAGCCGTTTCTTGACTTTCATTTCCCGCATACCTCCTGCACAAATTCCGCGATCTTCTGACCGCTTAATCCACAATGTTCATACAACTGCGCCGTTGTTCCGTGAGGAACAAACTGGTCTCCAAGATCTATACCTTCTACAATGCATTTTTTTCTGATCTTGCCGATCTCATAGGCAAGTGTATCCCGTATTCCGCAGTAAGCACTTGCCTCTTCCACAACGATCAAAGGCGCATCCTGTGCCATATTTTCTGCAATTGCCTCCACCGGAAGGGGTTTGACCGTCAGAAGACGCAGAACTGTTACTTCCACGCCCTGAGAAGACAGCAGCTCCGCACTGTCCATAGCGTTTTGAAGCATCGTTCCGTAACACAGGATCGTTGCATCCTTGCCTTTACGGTGGCAGGCGATCAGACCTTCTGTGGAGATCAACGGACAGTCTTTCCAAGCTGACTGTGCATAATCCCTGTTGCCGCCTCTGGGATAACGAACTGCAACCGGACCGTTATGCACCGAAATTGCCCAGCGAAGCATATCTGCCTGCTCCGCAATGGAAGCAGGGCAAAGAACTGTCATATTCGGTGCCTGTCGAAGGAAGCCAATATCAAAAATTCCGTGGTGCGTCTCACCGTCTTCTCCAACAAGCCCGGCTCTGTCAACCGCAAAAACAATGTGCAGGTTTAGCATACAAACATCCTGCAGGATCATATCGTACGCCCGCTGAAGGAATGTAGAATATATGGCAACCACAGGTATCAACCCTTGCTTGGCAAGCCCTCCGGCCATAGAAACCGCGTGCTCCTCGGCGATACCCACATCCAAGAAACGATCCGGGTACTGCGCTTTATAATCCAGCAAGCCTGTGCCGCCGGGCATAGCCGCTGTTATGGCACAAACCTTCTGATTTTTTTCTGCCAGGGCAACCATAGTCCGGCCAAAGCTTGCAGAGAAAGTATCTCCACTCTTTTTCAGAGGTTCTCCGCTGACCGGATCAAAGGCACCTATTCCGTGAAAAAGCTTCGGGTGCTCCTGCGCGGGGGCATAGCCTCTGCCCTTTTGGGTAATTGTATGAAGGACAACAGGACGCTTAAGATCTCTGGCCTTATAAAGCAGAGAGATCAGGTTTTCCGTATCGTGTCCGTCCACAGGTCCCAGATAGGTAAAGCCCATACTTTCAAATATGGTCGGCGCGATCAGCATACGGCGCATCCGATCCTTGAAATTATGGGTAATGCGGTAGATCCATCTGCCTCCGGGAATTTTGTTTAGAAACTTTCTGAATTTGCGCTTCATACCCAGATACTTCTTCTTGGTACGAAGCTGACGAAGATGAGATGCCATACCGCCAACATTGCGGTCGATCGACAGCTCATTGTCATTAAGAATAACAATAATCGGTTCTCCGCTAACAGCGGCATCATTTAAGCCTTCATAAGCCATACCGCCGGTCGCCGCACCGTCACCCATCAACGCAAGAATATGATAATCCTCGCCATTGAGGGTTCTCGCTCTGGCCATACCCAGCGCAATGGAAACAGAACTGGATGCATGGCCTGCAACGAAGGCATCTGCATTGCTTTCGGAAGGCTTGGGGAAACCCGCAATACCGCCAAATTGGCGTAATGTAGGAAAGTCCGCCCGGCGGTCAGTCAGCAGCTTATGTATATAAGACTGGTGACCCACATCAAATACCAGGCGGTCCTTTTGGGTGTCAAAAACAGTTTCAATTGCCACGGTCAATTCAACAACGCCCAAATTGGAAGCAACATGGCCGCCGGTTTTCGAAACGCCTGCGATCAAGCATTCCCGAAGCTCCCGGCACAGCTCTTTTCGTTGCTGGGCATCTAATTCCAACAGGTTCCGGTGGCCATTGATATTTTCTAATATACTCACAGGCAACACGACCTTACTTCTTTTTCTTTCTGAACAAAGCGGGAAGATTGCTTAAGCCCCATTTCAATTTGCCAACAAACTGGACGATCGTCGTGCAGGAATGAATGGCAAATGTCTTGCCGATGGCCTTTCCGCCAACGGTCAAACCGGCAACAAGGGCGGACATAATCAAAGCGATCAGCTTCTCCTGGGAAAATTCAAACCGATCCATAACCTGAACGGCAATGGTAGCCGAGGCCGATCCGGAAATAACACCGCAAATATCGCCTACCACATCATTGCAAATGGAGCTGACCCGTTCCGCATTGCGCAGCAATCGAATAGATTCCAGTGCACCGGGAACCTTCCGCGCAGCCATAGAATGAAACGGCTTCTCATCCGCAGAGGTCACGGCAACACCGATCACATCAAACACAATGCCAACAAGAACGATCGCCAGCAGGATAATGAACGCAACCGTCATTGTGCTGGCCGCCATAATTGCGTCCGAAACAAAAGAAATCGTACCGGACACTAAAATCGTTATAAGAAAAATCTTAACAACCCAGAGGGTCGTTTTTCTGCGCTCTTTCTTTGACGCAGATGGGTCTGATTTAGACAAAGGAATATCCCCTTTATTTTTTATAAATGACGGCAGCAAACAGGATAAATCTTACGGCTTAGGTCGGGTTGGTTTTCCCCGAACAGAACCTGCCGTTGCCGCGCAGGCCGTTTCCGTTTAATCTGCTCGCTTAAGTGTTACCAACATAAGTACCCGATTGCCACTTAGTCCGTACTGTAATCCCCTGTCTGCCCAGTTACGACAGCCTAGGTGTTTTCCACAGCGAAACGATCCGGTTCTTAGCCTCTTTTGCAAGGATGGTTTCCAGAAGCGATAACAGTCACTGTCTGGCCACAACAGCGGGCTATTTGTCCTCTTTCCCCACATACTCACTCAAGGCAGGCTACACTGCACGCAGCACGCGATTCTGCGCACCGCCTTGCAGGTTCATACCCGGCTCGTGTGCGAAGAGGCTTCCAACATTGGAGTTCTCAAACTTCGTCACACAACACCAGGTCTCCGCGGAAGCCGGGTCGTATGCTCCATGCCATTGGAGCGCGCCCGGAATCCTTAACCCCCAGCATCCACCCTAAACTGGGCGTAAAAAGCAGACACCAGGGACTTCATCGATGTGCCCTTCAAAGGATTTTTAGGCCCTTCCTGGAAGATGGTCACTCCGACTAGGATACTGCACCGTCGCTATGTATAATAGCATACTTTTTATGAATATACAAGTATTATTTCAAATAATGAATATTGTCCTGTTGATTTTCCAGTTCTATCCGTTTTCGTGCCGAATCTGACGGAATTAAAATTCATTCGGTATCGGTTTGGTAATGCCGGTTCGGCGGGCTTTATCCAGGCCGCCGGACATATGTTCCCCCGGCTTTTGGGCAAATTTGGCCCGTCGGATGATATCTTCCCCGAATTTATCCCGCAATGCGTCCACCGCTTCATCCAGCTTCAGCTTCCGTTCATACTGCGCCGGTGTCATACCGGAAAAGAAATCAAACTGCTGATAGGGTTCCCGGGACAGATGGGTC
>JAZNDF010000083.1:0-12647 GCA_045587925.1 Faecousia sp. | reverse complement strand
AGGAATTCCCTTGCCAAATTGTGCGAAAAAGTATTTAAGCTGTGCGTTGAACAGGAATTATACAAAATTTAGGAGGTGCTCGAAACCGAGCACCTCCTATAACTTTCATTCACTTTGGATCAATATGCGTTTCTTTACAGCCCCTTTTTTTAATTATTTAACATCTGCAAAAGGGTATCGTAGACAAGATCCACACTTTTTTGGCGCACTGCGTTTCTGCCGATATTGCCAAAATCAACGGTCTTCGCAGTCACCGTTCCGTCAACAAAAAAGCCGAAGCAGACCGTTCCCACAGGCTTTGCTTCTGTACCGCCACTGGGTCCTGCCACACCGGAAATGCCCACGCCCACCTGTGCCGATGCCGCCTTCGCCGCACCGGATGCCATTTGCGCCGCCACCGGCTCGCTGACCACTCCGTATTGTTCAACCGTTTCTTCCGAAACCCCAACATATTTTATTTTTGCCTGGTTGGCATAGGTCACAAAGGACAAATCAAACACCTTGGAAGCATCCGGCACATCCACCAGTGCCGCCGCCGCCATACCGCCGGTGCAGGATTCTGCAAAGGAGATACGCCAGCCGCGGACGGCGAGCAATGCCACCAATGCCTGTACTTTTTCATAGGAATTCATAAGCTCGTTCCTTTTTTATAATTTCAGGAAGCTGTGGGCAGTTTTCCAGGCGATCTGCTCCTTCTGTTCGTCTGTCAGCTTCAGCTGGAAAAACCGGTTCACTTCCTTCACCGGATCCCACAGGGGATAATCTGTGCCGTAAGCCATCCGTTCTGCCCCGTAGCGACCGATATAATCCTCAGCCATTCCCGGTTCCATAAACATCAGTGAGCTGGAAATGTCAAAAATACAGTTGGTATCCTTTAGCTGCCGATAAGCTTCCTCGTACATTTTGTAGCCGCCAAAATGGGAGCCGATGGCTTCCAGCTTGGGAAACAGGTCCAAAATATGCCGCAGCCGGGCAGGCTGGGAATAATCATAGCGGGCATCTCCCATATGGAAGATCACCGGAATTTTCCCGGCAATTACTTCGTAAACAGGGAACAGCCGGGGGTCGTCAATGGTAAAGTGCTGAAAATCCGGGTGCATCTTAATGCCACGCAGTCCCTTGCTTAAAATATATTCCGCTTCCTCTGCCACATTCAGCTGCTCTGCGTGGACTGTACCGAAACAGATAAACTCATCATAGGCAGAGGCCTGCTCCAAAATGAAATCGTTTATGTGCCGTGTCCGGTCCGGAAGCACTGCCACCGGCAGGACCACGAATTGGGATATCCCCGCTTCCTTACCCCGACTGCGGAGCATTTCCACGGTGCCGTTCATCCCGGCGCCTTCCAGCTCATAAAAATCCTTAATTGAATCGGTAGCCTTTTGTGCCACCGGCTCCGGATATATATGTGTGTGAATGTCAATGATGCGCATAGCTTTGCCTCGGTTCTCTTTGGTTACATAGATTATACCACGGGTGATATAAATTGCAAGTCTTAGTATCCGAACTTTTTGCGTTTTCCCAGCAAAAACAGAAGGGTCACCGCCACTGCCATAATTTCCGCCGCTACGGCAGAATACCAGATGCCCTCCACATCCCAAACAAGGGGCATCAGCATCACCGCCGCACTTTGAAACAGCAGTGTCCTTAAAAAGGAGATCAGCGCAGAGGTCAAGCCGTCGTTTAGGGCGGTAAAAAATGCCGAGCCAAATATGGCAAATCCTGCAAACAGGAAAGAAAAAGCATAAATCCCGAATGCGTGAACCGTCATTTCCAGAAGCACTGTATCATAACCAACAAATATCTTCGCCAGGGGCGTTGCCAAAAATTCTGCAGTTGCAAACATAAAAGCCGAAACGATCAAAATGATCACAGTACTGCGCCGCAGCAGTCCCTTCACTTCCCCTGTATTTTCTGCGCCGTAATGGAAGCTGATGACCGGTGCCACACCGGTTGCATATCCGATAAACACAGAAATAAAGATGAAGTTCACATACATCAGTGTGCCGTATGCCGCTACGCCATTTTCTCCTGCATACTGGATCAGTTGGACATTATAGAGCATACCCACAACAGACATTGAAATATTGCTCATCAATTCCGACGAACCATTGGTGAAAGTACGAAAAAGTGCGCCCGCATCCCATTTGGGCTTTCTGATGCGCAGACAGCTTGTGTTCTTCCGGGCAAAATACACCAGAGGGATCACGCCCCCGACCACCTGTCCAATGGCTGTTGCCAGTGCCGCGCCAACGATGTCCCACCGGAAAGCCACCATAAACAGGTAGTCCCCTACCATATTGGTAACACCGGCGATCACGGTGACCCAAAGTCCCAGCTTAGGCTTTTCCGCCGTGATCACAAAGCTGGAAAAGGCATACTGCACCATCAGAAACGGAAGCGCCGTCAAAATGATCCTGCCGTATGTCACGCAGTCCTCCAGCATCTGCCCCTCTGCCCCAAGGAAGGCAGCAATGGGTCTTAAGAATACAATGCTCACCACCGCAATAACTACGCCGCTGATAACCGTGGCATAGACCAACAGGGAGAAGATATCCTGTGCTTTTTCCCGGTCACCCTCGCCCATCGTCTTGGCGATCAGCGCACTACCGCCGGTGCCGAACATAAAGCCCAGCGCGCCTACCACCATCAAAAAGGGCATTATGAAATTAACTGCCGCAAAGGGCGTCTTGCCCACATAATTGGACACAAAAAAGCCATCCACAACACCGTAAACAGAGGTAACGATCATCATCAGGATCGCAGGCATTGTAAAGCGGAGCAGCTGCCTGTATCCAAAATGATCTGAGAGCTTGATTTCCTGTTTCATTTTATCCTCCTGTTTATATTTTGAGATACCTGTGCAAATAATTCAGGGTCTTCTTTTTATCTGCGGACCACAAGGGGGCGATCAGATCCCGTTTTGCCCCGTCACCGGTAATTCTGTGGACAACCGTTTCCGGTGGCAGGCAGGAAATACAGTTTGCCAGAATTTCGGCATATTCCTCTATGGAAAGTGCCTGCACCCTGCCCTTTTCATATTCCTCTGCCAAAGGGGTATTTTTCAGAATGTGCAAAAGATGAAATTTCACCCCATCCGTTCCGCACCCCACCGCCAGTTCGGTGGTCGCCACCGGATCATCTTCAGGAAGTCCGATAATAATATGGGTAATCACTTCTATTCCCGCCTTTTTCAGCCGGGCAGCTGCATCGCAGTACACTTCTGTTTTATAACACCGGTTGATATATTCGCCCACTGCGTCATCGGCGGTTTGCAGACCCAGCTCCACCGTTACGGGCTTTATTTCATTTAGTTCCGCCAATAGTGCAATCGTTTCTTTAGGCAGGCAATCCGGACGCGTACCGATGTTCAACCCAACGATGTAATCCGGGGCAATCGCCTGAGAAAACAAAGCCTTCAGCTTTTCCACAGGCGCATAGGTGTTGGAAAAGGACTGAAAATAGGCTATGTTTTTTCCGTCCTTCACCTTTGCCGCAACCCGCTGTTTTGCTTTTTCCAATTGCTGTGCAATGTTTGCTCCGTGTTCGGCAAATTCACCGCCTCCCAGCGCCGAGCAGAAGATACACCCGCCGGTGCCTGCACTGCCATCCCGGTTGGGACAGGTAACCCCCCCATCCAAAGACAGCTTGTACACCTTACAGCCGAATTTTTCCTTATAATAGTCATTTGCCGTCCTGTACATTCCATCACCCCATTTTGTTACATTATATACAGAAAACACATAAAAAGCAAATTTTCGGCATATTTACTTTAATTGGGCCCTATGGTATAATTACTTAAATAAATCGGCGTGAACGGAGGACCGTTTGATGAAATATTTACTTCCCAATATCTCCCGGTATTTTAAGGCCAATTTACATACCCACAGCACGGTTTCTGACGGCAAGCTGACTCCCCAAGCGGTAAAGGATGCCTATAAAGCACTGGGCTATCAGATCCTTTGCCTGACCGATCATAATATCATCGCCGATCATTCCCATATGAACGAGCCGGATCTTCTGATGCTCACCGGTATGGAGCTTACTTATAATCACGAAAATTACCGTCCCGGTTTTGACGGAAAAACCTATCATTTCAATCTGATCGCCAAGCGTCCGGACAATGTCTGGACACCCTGGAAGGTCATCGGCAGATATGCCGGCGGTGTGGAATACGAAAAGCTGATGCATTGCGAAGGAATGGATATGCGCTACGATGTGGATATCACCAATGCAATGATCGCCAAAGCCAACGAGAAAGGCTTTCTGGTAACATACAACCACCCCACCTGGTCCTGCCACAGCTATGACGACTATGCACCGCTGAAGGGTCTTTGGGGATTGGAGCTTCATAACAGTGAATGCTGTATGCTGGGCAACAACGAAAATAATCCACGGGTTTTCAGGGACCTTTTGAATTTAGGCAACCGGATATATCCGATAGGCGCAGACGATATGCACACACCCAGAGCACTGGGAAAATCCTGGATTATGGTTGGGGCTTCAGAATTGCGCTACGACCGTGTTATTGAAGCTTTGGAAAAAGGCGATTTCTATATGTCCTGCGGTCCGGAGATCTTCAGCCTGACCATCCGGGAAAACATTCTGGAAATCACCTGCTCCGATGCCCGGCAAATCACATTGGAAAGCCGCGGACGGTTTGCCGGTCGGATCGCCGGTGAGGACGGTGCCTTTATCCGCAAAGCAGAATTTGACCTGACAAAATTCTTTGAAAATGCCGATGACTCTATGTATATTCACCTGACAGTCACCGCACCGGACGGCACCTATGCCGCCACCAGAGCATATTACCTAAAGGAACTTCTGTAATAAAATTTAGCGGCACATTTTTTCACAGAAGCGGCAAATTGCGCCCGTCCCATTGCAAGTCTTTATAATGCTTAATTTAACCAATGATAACTCCCCGAAATGCAGCTGCATTTCGGGGAGTTTTATTAATACAATAAGGTTTATTCCTCTTCCTTGGCCTCGTCAATGATCTTCTGCTGGTTAGCCTTGGGTACTTCCTCATAACGCTCGAAAGCCATTGTGAAGGAGCCTCTTGCCTGGGTCATTGCACGCAGGTCAATGGCGTAGCTGCTCATTTCAGCCATAGGCACTTCTGCTTCCACGACAGTGTTGCCGTCGCTGTCCGGGTTCATACCCATCACGCGGCCGCGGCGCTTGTTCAGGTCGCCGATCACATCGCCCATATAGGTATCGGGCACAGTGACCTGCAGGCTCATCACAGGCTCCAGCAGAGTGGGTGCGGCATTGGGCATAGCTTCCTTGAAGGACAGGATCGCCGCCAGCTTAAATGCCATTTCGTTGGAGTCAACGGGGTGATAAGAGCCATCGTACAGGGTAGCCTTCAGGCCAACCATCGGGTAACCTGCCAGAGGTCCCTTCAGGACTGCTTCCTGCAGACCCTTTTCAACAGCGGGGTTAAAGTTCTTGGGAACTGCACCGCCAACAACAGCCACATCAAAGATCAGATCATCCTGCTCCTCCTGGGGCTCGAAGCGGACCCAAACATCACCGAACTGGCCGGAACCGCCGGTCTGCTTCTTATGGCGGCCGTGTGCTTCAACCTTCTTCTTGATCTTCTCACGGTATGCGATCTTTGCGGGGGACAGCACTGCGTCCACACCGAAGCGGCTCTTCAGCTTGGAAACCAGCACATCCAGATGCTGATCGCCTGCGCCGGAGAGAACCAGCTGATGGGTCTCAGCATTGTTCACCAGTGTGAAGGAGGGATCTTCCTCGTTCAGACGGTTCAGGCCGGTGCCTACCTTTTCTTCCTGACCCTTCACCTTGGGAGCGATTGCCATAGAGTAGCAGGGCTCTGCATAGGGGATGCCCTTCAGGGAAACCACCTTGCGGGGATCACACAGGGTATCGCCGGTCTTAACCTTATCCATCTTACCGAATGCGCCGATGTCGCCGCAGGTCAGATGCTTGACTTCTGTTGCCTTCTTGCCGCACATAGCGTACAGACGGCCCAGCTTCTCGGTCTCGCCGGTACGGGCATTGATCAGGGTGGTGTCTGCATTGATGTCGCCGGAGAGGACCTTCACATAGGAGTACTTGCCGTACTGATCGGAAACGGTCTTCCAAACAAAGGCAGAGGGAACGCCGCCGGGAGAAACAACGAATTCCTCGGTAGTGCCGTCAGCCAGAGTTGCCTTATGATAGTTGCCCTCCACAGGGTTGGGGAGCAGGTCGATAATGTGGTCCATCAGCATCAGGCTGCCCAGGCAGTTCACACCGGAGCCGCACAGAACCGGGAACAGAGTCCGGTCCAGAACGCCCTTGTGCATACCCTTGATCATTTCTGCATAAGTAAAGTCCTCACCGCCGAAGAACTTATCCATAAACTCTTCGCTGGTCTCTGCAACGGACTCCTTGAGCGCATCGTTGAACTCAGTGATCACATCTTCCTTGCCTTCGGGAATTTCGATCTCAACGCGCTTTAAGTTCTGCATCTCGTATGCGCGCTTGTTGAGCACATCGATAATGCCGGTAACCTTGCGGTTGGAATCCCAAATGGGAACGACCACGGGAGCGACCTTGTTGCCATACTTTTCACGCAGGGCATTGAAGGTAGCATTGTAATCGGAATTTTCCTCGTCGACCTTGGAAATATAGATAAAGCAGGGCATATTGCGCTCCTGGCAGTACTTCCAGGCCTTCTCTACGCCAACCGTAATGCCATCCTTTGCAGAGCAGACGATAATTGCTGCATCTGCCGCACGGAGCGCTTCCATAACCGCACCGGTGAAATCAAAGCCGCCGGGGGTGTCCAGGAGGTTGATCTTATTGTTGTGATACTCAAGGGGAACAACCGCAGTGGAAATAGAAATGTTGCGGCGGATCTCTTCCGGATCGTAGTCACAAACGGTGTTGCCGTCGGCATTCTTACCGATTCGGTCGATGGCGCCGGTCATATAAAGCAGGCTTTCTGCCAGAGCAGTTTTACCGCTTCCGCTGTGGCCCAGCAGACAAATGTTACGAATTGCGTTGGCTGTATACATAGATTCAAATCTCCTTTCGGGAAGGCATGCCTTCCTCTTTGCAGTCCGGGTGCCGAAGCACCGCAATAAAGACATTATACACGAATATCAAATGGATTTCAATGCTTTTTTTGTGATTTTTCTGTACTATTTCCTGTTAAACCTGACGAGCCCACTCTGTAAACAAAATACCGGGGATCATCCATACCAGCTGGTACAGGAACATATTCGCCGGAGTCAGCAGCTCCAGCGCCCCCAGCAAGGTCAAAGTCGCCATCATTGCCACGCCCACAGTGCCTCCGATCAGATGGATCACTGTGCCCAGAATGCTGGCAGTGCGCAGGCTTCTCGCGCCGCAAACGCCATAGGCAAAGGGCGGCAAGCCGCCGGTCGTTACCAGAAGCAAGGGCTTATTTTCCTCAGATGCTTCCATCTGACGCATAATCTCACGGCGCTCCTGCTCCGGGAATCGGAATTTCCGGGGCTTGATGCCAAAACGGCTTTTCAGGAAGCTTTCTGTCAGGGTAAGGTCGTTGGTCACTACCGCAGGCGACAGCCCGTGGCTGGAGCAAAGTGCGCCCAAGCCTGCAGTGGCGGCTTTTGTTTTTTCATAGGTCAGGGCAAACAGTCCGCAAAATTCCCCTTCCACTGCCACACAAATGGCCTGATTGACCCGGATGCCCTCCGGCACTGCCACTTCCATACTCTTGAGAAATTCAATGGAACCAACCAGGACCACTTCTCCCTCGACCACAGCGCCCAAGCCGCCATCGGGATATGCACAGAAGCTCTCGGCACTGTAATGATGGCCGTTGCGGCTATCCAGCACCTGGGTAAACAAGGGGGTCAATCCACCGCCGTCTGCGGCGATCACAGCGGTACAGTAGGCAACGATCTGGTCCGGATTGCGGCTTCCGAAAAATTTCACGCCGTTCATCCGCACGGAACCGGAGGGGAACAGGTCCTCGTGGCAGATGGGAAATACTGCCTTGCCGCACAGTCCCTTCACGCCCTGCCAGCCGCACAGCACCGTACCGAGCTTGTGCAGGCGCTTTTGCAGGATCGCCATAGGACGGGAAAGGGTTATAAACATCGAAGCAGGCATTGCCGCCAGCAAGGTCACTGCCAGCACCTGTACACCGGCCGAAGCGCCCTTCAGCACAAATGCCAGCACGCCCATCGCCAGGCTCGCCAGCAAGGCGCACAGGCTATAAAGCCGCACCACCTTTTCCGGTCCGGAGGGTGCTTTGTAGGTGTCCATAAAATCCTCCACCTGACCTTCGCCCCGCACGAAGCCCTTGCGGTCTTCGTCGTAATCCGGGATCGCGCACAGGCTGTCCAGATGGTTCGCCTTGCGCATCGTATCCATCTGGCTGATCTCCGTGCTCCTGCGATGATAGGTATTCCACAGGGACATCGTCACTTCCAGGCTGAACGCGGCACAGCAGGGCACCCGCAATTCCTTCAGGCACAGCACTGCATCTGCACAGCAGGCAAGGAATGTAAACACCAAAAGAGTATTTAAGCTAAAGCGCTTCTTAAACAGGTCCGTAACGCCCTCGATCAGCTGGAAGGAGCCCAGCAGTGCCGACAAAAGCATTGCAAAGAACTGACCGAACACCATCAGCTTCAGCCGGCTTTCCTGCACCATACCCATAGCATACATTGCAGTAGATCCGGCACCGATCAGCACCACCAGCACGCTCATAAAAATCGCCGCCTGCAATCTGCCCACGCCAATTTCGCTTAAGGCATAGTACCGTTTTTCCGGACCGTTTACCAGCTTGCGCTTCAATTCCTTCAAGCGGGACTTGGGATGGAACACGATGGGCTGGGGCGGCACATATTCTCCCATAGGCTGTTCGTATTCCGGCTCCCAGTTTTCGTTGAAATCTTCCGATTTTGCCGTATCCTGCACCACAGGCTCCGGCGGCAGCTCTTCTTCCTCCAGAGGCTCTGCGCCGCGGTAAGTGCCCTTGGGCAGCTTGCTTGCCGGCTCCCCCCGAAGGGTGTCCTGTGTGACCGGTTCAAAGCGGACCGTATCCTGCCCAATGGCATCCATACGGATGGTATCGCCGGTCACCGGACCTTCCTGCTGCTCGCATTCCGGCTCCCGGTCGATGATCTGACTGATCTGCTCCACCAGCTCCCCATCCGGCTCTTCCGGTTGGGAGTGGTCAGAAAATTCCCGCATAATATCATCCAGATTAAATTCCTGGTTTTCCTGTTCGTCCATAGGCTTCCTCCTGGCCTGAGCAATACAATCCGAACCCGCCCAAGTGGGCATCTGATCAGCTCAGGCTTCATTTTATTCATTGATGGACACCCGCCCATCTGCTTCACAAACTTTTTCTGTCCCGATTATCCTTCCCCTTGGGTCGCAGATTTCTGAACCACGATATCGCTTCAAGGCAAGGCAGAGCTTTGCAGATGGGCTTTGCGCCCTTCAAAAAGCGATAACAACGCAATGGAGAAGTATCGCGGTTCAGAAACGGGTTCGGATTCTATTGCTCAGGTTAACCCAGTCTCTGCCGCACTGCTTCATATAATAAAACAGTAGCTGCTGCTGAGGCATTCAGTGATGTGATTTTCCCCACCATAGGGATATGGACAGTCACATCGCATTTTTTCCGAACCAGCTGGCTCATTCCGTCCCCTTCCGAGCCGATGACGATCGCCGCGGGGATGGTAAGATCTGCCTGATACATAGGGATCGAGCCCTCAGCGGCAGTTCCGAATATCCATACACCTTTTTTCTTCAGCTCATCGATAGTGGCGCTGATGTTCGTCACCCTTGCCACCTTCATATATTCCACCGCACCGGCAGAGGCCTTGGCCACGGTAGCTGTCAGGCTTACACTGCGCCGCTTGGGAATGATGACCCCGTGGGCACCTGCACATTCTGCAGAGCGAAGGATGGCGCCCAGATTGTGGGGATCGGACAGCTCATCGCAGATCACAAGCAAAGGGGCTTCTCTCCGTTCCTCTGCCACCTGCAGAATTTCATCCACAGAGGCATATTCCTTTGCCGCCACCAGCGCGATCACACCTTGATGGGAACGGGTGGTGCTCATTGCATCGAGCTTTCTTCTGTCCACCGGCACCACCACTGCGCCGGCTTCCTTTGCCTGCGCCGCCAGACGCTGTAAGCCCTTGTCCGTGTCACCGGATGCAACAAATACTTTATCTATGGTACGCCCACTGCGAAGTGCCTCAGTCAGGGCGTTGCGGCCTTCGATCTGGCCTTCCTTTTCCTCCACACGGTCCGGCTGCTCCGGACGAGGCTTTCTGTGTCGGTATTCCTCTTTCATCCTTTTCACTCCTGTTTGAAATTTGCCTGCAATTATATTCATTGTAACAGATTTTTCCCTGCTTCTCAACTGCTATTTTCCCCGCTGTTAACAATTTCCCAAGAAATTCACAGAAAATTTACCCTTAACGACAGTATCTTTCATTGCACACTGCCTCAAAATGTGATATGATAGCCAAAATACCTTTTGGGTAAGGAGATACTCTATGGAGAATAACAAAAACAAGAACGACCGCTCCTCCGGTGACGGCAAGCGGCCAAAGGGACTTTGGTTCGCACTGATCGCAACGGTCGCTGTCATTTTAATGGTCAGCAGTCTGTTCAGCGCGATCAAGGGAAGTCAGTACACATCTACCACCTGGTCTGATTTTCTGGCAGAGATCGAGGCAGACAATCTTTCCGAGGTGGAATTTAATTTCGATTATGTAATTTATATGACCAAGGATGCCGCCGCTCTGCCCGCCGCACAGCAGAAGGCCTGCGTCACCGGACTTCCCTCCGGAGATGTGATGGCGTTGGCAGATGATCTGGTGGAAAAGGGCGTCACCGTCAATCAGGTGATCACAGAGGATAACTCGATGATCGTGATGATCCTTTACTATGTGATTATGTTCGCGCTGCTGTTTGTATTTATGCGCAGTATTGCAAAGCGCTTCAGCGGTGACGGCGTTATGGGCGGCATCGGCGGCAACAAGGCCAAGGTCTATATGGAAAAGCAAACCGGCGTTACCTTCGCCGATGTTGCCGGTCAGGACGAGGCAAAGGAATCTCTGCAGGAGATCATCGACTTTCTGCACAATCCGAAAAAGTACACCGAGATCGGCGCGAAGCTGCCCAAGGGTGCCTTGCTGGTAGGCTCTCCCGGTACAGGTAAAACCCTGCTGGCAAAGGCCGTGGCCGGTGAAGCGGATGTTCCCTTCTTCTCCATTTCCGGCTCTGACTTTGTGGAAATGTTTGTAGGCGTGGGTGCCAGCCGTGTGCGCAGTCTGTTCCAGCAGGCCGCAAAGGTCGCTCCCTGTATCGTGTTCATCGATGAGATCGATGCTGTGGGCCGTTCCCGCGACACCAAGTTTGGCAGCAACACCGAGCAGGAGCAGACACTCAACCAGCTTCTGGGCGAGATCGACGGCTTCGACTCCTCCAAGGGCATCGTGTGCCTTGCCGCTACCAACCGTCCTGAAATTCTGGACAAGGCGCTTCTGCGTCCCGGCCGCTTCGACCGTCGGATCATTGTGGACCGTCCCAACCTGCAAGGCCGTCTGGATACCCTGAAGGTCCATACCCGCAAGATCAAGCTTTCCGAGGATGTGGATCTGAGAAAGATTGCTCAGGCTACCGCCGGTGCAGTAGGCGCGGATCTGGCAAACCTTGTCAACGAGGCCGCACTTCGGGCCGTCCGCAAAGGCCGCAAGGCGGTCAATCAGGAAGACCTGCTGGTATCCTTTGAAACTGTGATCGCCGGTACGGAAAAGAAAAACACCGTTCTGACCGATACAGAAAAGCGGCTGGTCGCCTACCACGAGGTCGGTCACGCCCTGATCGCCGCATTGGAAAAGCATTCCCAGCCTGTGTCCAAGATCACCATCGTCCCCCACACCTCCGGTGCACTGGGCTATACGATGCAAATGCCGGAGGAGGAGAAATATCTCCAGACTGCCGCTGAGCTGATGACCGAGCTTCGCACCCTTATAGGCGGCCGTGCCGCTGAGCAAGTGGTATTCGGTGTCCAGACCACCGGCGCCGCCAATGACATTCAGCGGGCAACCGCACTGGCAAGAAATATGGTGACCCTGTACGGTATGAGCGACGCCCTGGGCCTGATGGCACCTGCTTCTGTAAACCACGAGTACCTGGAGGGTCAGGCATACCTGGATTGCTCCCAGGAGACTTCTGCGCTGGTCGATAAGGAAGTTCAGAAGCTGCTGGCAAAGTGCTATCAGGAAGCAAAGGATATCCTGTCTTCCAACCGGGCATTGCTGGATGAGATCGCAATGTATCTGCTGGTGAAGGAGACCATCACCGGCGACGAATTCATGGCCTACGTCAACGCTTCCAAGACTCCCGAAGCCGAATAACAAAAGGGGCGCATCCTCTGGGTGCGCCCCTTTTCTGTATCTCAAAGATCCCTCTTCCATTTTCTGAAAAATGGCTGTATAATAGGAGCATAAAATGGCGGACCACGGGTCCGCGGTGCTTTGGAGGTCATCATGGCTTTTCTTGAACTCGCTCCCCAGAAAAAGCAGGCTCTGGATGCCGGCTTCGCCGCTGCCTTCGGCGGCGCCCCCGAACGTTATTTCTCCGCTCCCGGCCGTACCGAGATCGGC
>JAZNDF010000082.1:0-26785 GCA_045587925.1 Faecousia sp. | reverse complement strand
GTTAACGCGGATGTTGTTAGAATAATTCTGATTGAAGTGGGTAGCCATCCACTCGGTAAAGTTGGCAACAGCCGCCTTTGCACCGCAGTAAGCGGCGGTATTGGTCAGGGGGTGGTAGCTGGACATAGAAGCGATGTTGATCACATTGCCGTGACCCTGCTTAGCCAGCAGCTCACCGAAGACCATAGTGGTCAGAACAGCACCGGTAACATTCAGGTCGAAGACCCACTTGAAAGCGGCCATATCCAGATTGAAGAAGTCCCGGTCGGGGGTAACGGTAGCCTGGGGCTTGTTGCCGCCTGCGCCGTTGATGAGAATGTCGATATGACCGAAGTGTGCGATCACTTCGTCACGGGCAGCCTCCAGGCTCTCCCGCTCCAGAACATTTGCCTTCACAGCAATTGCCTCGCCGCCATTTGCGTTGATTTCGTCGGCGATCTTCTGTGCGCTCTCGACAAACAGGTCCAGAAGTGCGATCTTTGCGCCCTTCTTGGCCATTTCCTTTGCCATAGTGCCGCAGATGATGCCGCCGGCACCGGTGATCACGGCCACCTGACCGCTGATATCAAAGCTTACATTGTACATTGTTAACTCCTCCTTAAATTACACGGTGTATCCAAGATTTACCATTTCAATATTGCCGTTGGGACAGCGGTTGAAGCACATACCGCAGGCAACACATTCTTCCTTGCGGATATGCATTGTATCTGCATCCGCAACTTCCGGTGCAAAGTCTGTGCAGATGGTCTTACACAGCTGACAGCCTTCGCCACAGCCGCAGTTCAGGCAACGGGATGCTTCCTTCACTGCCTCTTCCTCACTGAGCACGCGGCTGTATGCCTCGAAGTCTGCCTTCCGTTCCTCTGCACTCCGGTTGAGCTTGACAGGGTGAATATCCCGCTTTAAGTAACCGGTGCGCTGACGGACCTTCTCTGCATTGACGGTCTTGACTGTGCCGATACCGGTCAGGGTAGCACCTTCGCCCCGGATAGCCGCATCCATCGCGGCGGCGGCATTTTTACCGGCAGAGATAGCAGAGATCACATTGCGGATCTTCTCATTGCTTGCCACCACATCGCCGGCAGGCAGCTCGGTCACATAGTTATTTTCCACGATCACCTGATCGCAGGAAAGGGTCATCTGTGCCCCATCCTTTGTGAAGGAAATGCCATTTGCAGAAACTTCATCCAGCACCACCTTGTCCATCAGCACCACGCCTTCTTCCTTGGCCGCAGTAAGCATTTCTGCTTCGCCACTGCGCTGGGAGAAGCCTGCAGGATTGAGGACAGTCACATTCTTTGCGCCCAGACGGACGGCACAGCGGGCCGCATCCACAGCGGCAAAGCCGCCGCCGATCACTGCCACGCGCTCACTGACAGCAACCTTTTCGCCGCAGTTGATCTGATACAGGAATGCTCTTGCATCGGTGCCTTCCCAGACGGAGTAGGCAGGCTTGTTTTCGCCCACTGCCGCGAATACCTTTTCGTAGCCCTGGGCCTTTAATTTGTCGGCATTTGTGATATTTGCGTTAAACTTAAATTCCACGCCGCAGGCCGCCAGGTTTTCCACCTCTTCGGCAAGGATCGCCTTGTGACCCATATAGTTGGGGATGCCGTAGCGCAGTGCGCCGCCGGCGGTGGCTTCCTTTTCGAAGACGGTAACTGCATAGCCACCCTTGACAAGCTCAGCGGCACAGCTCAGACCGCAAGGACCGGCGCCGATCACAGCCACCTTATGTCCGTTGGGCTCAGCCTTCGCCCAGGCGGGCTTCCAGCCCTGTGCCTTACCGTATTCCAGGATAAAGCGCTTGAGCTGACGAATCTTCACCGGGGCATCGATACTGCCGCGGATACAGGCGTCCTCACAGGGATGGGTGCACACCAGTGCACACAGATTTTGCAGGGCATTTTTGCCGGTGATCAGGTCGTAGGCTTCCTTGTACTCGCCCTTTGCGATCTTCTGCACATAGGCCTGCACAGGAATATGATGGGGACAGCTGCTCTTACAGGGAGCAGACAGGTTGGGCTCCTTGATCTTGGCGTAGCCTGCGTACAGTGTCACATCGTTGGCAGTCTTCACCTCGTCCACCAGAATGCTTCTAAAGTCATCCAGAGACTTGTAGTTATGGGCCTGCATATAATCGTGCATACCCTGGATCATCGGACGGACGATATCGTAGCCGGAGATCAGGGTCTCTGCGCACACGCCCACCAGGTTGCCGCCGCACATCACCATTTCCACTGCGTCACGCCAGTTGGTGATGCCGCCGCAAGCCATAATGGGAGGCTCTTTGCCGCAGACCTTACGCATTTCGTATGTATCCCGCTGGGCAAGGGGCTTGAGCCAGGTAGAGCAGTAGCAGCTCATACTGACCTCGTCCTGCAGGTGATAAAATGCCTTTTCGGGGTTATCCAGATTGATGGGGGGGATGCCCATACGGTTGCCGGTGCCGCCAACGGCATCTGCACCTGCCGCATACAGGCTCTTTGCCACCTGAGCGATCTTGCCGCCCTCCGGAGTCAGCTTGACGAACAGGGGGATGTTGATCGCCTTCTTCACTGCCGCCACGATCTCAGCGGCAATGTTTGCATTCTGTCCCATACTTGCACCGGTCTGCTTGGAAGCAGTCTGGGTGCCGCCGGAGGTCAGCTCCAGATTGTAGGACATATTGGGACAGCACATATTCAGCTCAATAATATCTGCGCCGGCCTTCTCAAACTCGACCGCCATATTGACCCAGCCGGCAACGCCGTCGTCACCTGCGTAAGTCATATTTGCCATCAGCTTCAGGTCCTTCAGCAGAGGCTTTGCATCCCGGATCAGCTTCAGACCCTCTGCGAAGGTCAGGCGCTTTTCTGTGGTGAATGCCAGGGCATCCCGGTCCTTGAAAATACCATAGCGGGGCTTGCGGTTGATGTAGGGCGCGGGATCGATGCTCAGCTTGATGCTGGCAGCCGCCCAACCGGTCCGCTCGATCTCCAGCAGCTGACGGACATTCTTGGTAGTCGGTCCGGAAGCTACATAGAAGGGGTTTTTGAAGGTAACGCCGCCGATGGTAACCGGAATTTGGATATCAGGCAGAGTCTTTTTCATAATTAAGCCTCCAGTTTATCGTTCTTTATGTGAATGCCTTCCTTAGCGGATTTGTAGATCAGGTTGATGACCTTCAGGGTCTCCAGGCCGTCTACGCCACGCAGACCTACCTGTGCATCCACACCGGCCTTGCAGCACTCAACAAAGTGGTTGATCTCGCCGCAGTAGCCCAGGTTGTACTTCTCATCCACAGCGGGGGTGGACCAGCCGGTGGTGATCTCAGCCTTTTCCACGGTGTAGTCCAGACCGGGGATGGAGAATACCTTAACAGGACCGCTAAAGCTCAGGTCCACGTGTACACAGCCTTCCTCACAGTAAATGTCCAGAACATCTTCCATACCGCCAACGGTCACATAGTTGGCTTCCAGAGTGGCGTAGGTGCCGTCGGCAAAACGCAGGAATGCGCCTGCCCAGTCCTCGCCCTCCATCTTCTGATGGACCATATTGTTCTCGCCGCCGCCGGAGGTCATAGCTGTCAGCTCGCTCCACTTGTTGTCCTTCATAGCCAGCATAAAGCTGACAGGGTGAACACCCAGGTGCACCATACAGCCGCCGCCGCAGTACTTGATGGACTGGGCAAAGGGGCTGTGAGAACCGCAGTGGCTTTCACGGGCACGGACATACAGGGGCTTGCCTACCTTGCCGGAGTTGATGATCTCCAGTGCCTTGCGGAATGCAGGTGCAAAGAGCCAGTCTTCTGCGTAGTAGATGTGCTTGCCCAGCTTATCGGCAGTGTCCACCATATCCTGTGCATCCTCAACGGTGGTAGCCAGAGGCTTTTCGCAGATGATGTCGTGACCTGCCTTCATTGCCTTGATGGCAACATCGTGGTGCAGGAAGTTGGGCATACAAATGTCCACCAGATCACATTCGCACTCAGCGATAGCGGTGTTATAATCGTCGTAAGCGGTGTAGCCGGTGAAGCCATAGCGGTTTGCCAGTGCCTCAATGCGGCTTAAGTCCTTATCGCAGATACCAACGATCTGCACCTTGTCCAGCATACGGCTGTAGCCGTCGGAATGCAGGTCAGCAGAAAATGCTGCGCCGACCAGCAGAACTCTTAACTTTTCCATTTTGATTGTTCCTCCTTAGAAGTAACTATAATTGAATTTTTCTTTGTTAGACATATAATCGAAGGCCTTGTTAGCCTCTTCTACACAGATCTCAGACAGACGCTCCAGCATTTTTTCGCCCTTTTCCGCAGATGCCTTGGTGGGCTCGCCCCACACGCCGGTGGGTGTGGCACGGAAAATGCTGCCGTAGCTTAAGTAAGGACGGGGAACTGTGGGAACGAAGTCCACAGCCTTGTCCATATGGACCGTTTCCGGTGCGATCGCCAGCATCTTGGAGGTCTCGCCCTCGCCGGCGTGAAGCTCCGTGTTGGTCTCGGAAATGCCTTCGGCATACAGTGTTGCGCCGTAGGCAGTGATATCTGCCAGCGCTACCATCAGATCCGGATTGTTCCGGGCATTTAAGTCCCGGAGCAGGGGCGTCATCATAAAAATGCCGCCGTGGGCCTGAACGATGACCACCTTCTTAAAGCCCTGAGTCTTTAAGCACATAATAATGTCCGTCATCATCTGATAGAAGGTGGTAGCCTCCATCCACACAGAGCCCTTCTTGCCCATATGCTCCCGACAGGTGGAAATAGGCAGTGCAGGGATCAGATAGGCGCCCAGCTTATCTGCCACCCGCTTGCCCAGCTCAGAAGCGATCGCCCAGTCGGTCATCATCGGCAGATGGGGACCGTGCTGCTCCAGAGAGCCTACGGGAATTACCGCGATCTGCGGATCGATCTCCGCGATTTCGTATGCAGTCTTCCGATACATTGCAATCTTCCTTTCGATTACAGCTTGGAAGCGCTGTCAGCATCCAGATACAGGGTTGCACTGGGGTGGTTGCGCAGGATGCTTGCGGGGCAGGCGGTGGTCACTTCGCCGTAAATTGCGTTGTGTACTGCGTCAGCCTTGCGGACGGTGGGAACCACGCAGATAGCCTGGGGAATGCTCATAATCAGGGACATTGTCATAGTCATTGCATTCTTCGGCACAGCATCCAGATTGGGGAAGCAGCCGTCGTTGACCTGCTGCTGACGGCAAACATCGTCCAGCTCCACGATCTTGACCATCTTGGGGTCGTTGAAATCTGCAACCGCAGGATCGTTGAATGCCAGGTGGCCGTTCTCGCCAATGCCAAGGAAGATCAGATCGATGGGGTACTTCTTCAGAAGCTCGGTGTAGCTTTCGCACTTTGCCTCTGCCTCATCGGCAGCGCACAGCAGATAGTGCAGCTCCTTGAAGGGAACCTTGTCAAAAATAGCTCTGCGCAAGAAGTTGCCGAAGCCTGCAGGCTCGCTGGCGTCGATGCCCACATACTCGTCCTGATGGAAGCCGCGGACCTTGGTCCAGTCGATATCCTGCTTCAAGAGGTTCTCCAGCACATCGTCCTGAGAGGGAGCAGCCGCAAATACCAGATTTGCCTCACCCTTTTCGGCAATGATCGCATTGATGCGCTTTGCGGCATCCTCTGCAGCAGCCTTGCCCATTTCCTTGCGGTCGTCAAAGATGCGAACGCCCAGATTTACTACTTTCTTGCCTTGTCTTTCCATTGTCATAATCCTCCTGTAATTAATTTTCGCCGTATTATGCCATACTAAAATTAGTATAAATCAAATTTAACCGTGTTTCCTTGAAACAATTGATAGTATATAAGAATTTTCTTTGTTTTTTTGATATTTGCACTCCATAAATCCTCTAAATTTTCCACTTGCTTCCATTTGGCTGTTTGTGGACAATGCTCACAGCCACCGTCACCCCCTACCGACAATTTCCTCTTTATCCGGCATCTGCCGGATAAAATGCTTAATGCATAGTGCTTAATGCTTAATGCTTAATGCAGAGTGCGGAATGATTTTCCTCGGGACGGGTTCCCCGTCCCGCCACAAAACCATTCGTAGGGGACGATGCCCACATCGTCCCAAACAGCCCCGTTATCAACCGACCTTGTCGGGCGGATGTGGGCATCCGCCCCTACGGGAGGGTATCGATACCCATTCGTAGGGGACGATGCCCACATCGTCCCGCCGGGCACGATTTGTAGGGGATTTCCACGGGCGTAAACGCCCTCGCAATGACACGGTAGTATGATAGCCGTTCGTATTTTCTTCCAAACCCAGGTGTATTTGTTGGCATTGGCTTCGATCTTGGTGCCGTCAATATATGCATGCTCAAGATCTACGCCCAACTGTCCAAATATATAGCCATTGATATCGTTGAAGATATCTTGAAGACTGCAGGACAGCTCGTACTTGATGAAGTCATTGATTTTCGTGTGACTGGGTGCCTCCTGCTCATCCAGAAACCACAGAAAACGAATATCAGTTTCACACAACTTCTGAATGAAGCGGACGGAGCAATAGCCAAACTCCATAAAGCTAAACAGTACGATCTTTAACAGCTTCTCACGGTCATATCTGGGGCGACCTGTTTCGTGATCCTTCTTCTCCACGAAATATTTTTGTAGGTCGATATGGTCCATTACCTCGCTGAAAGAATATACCGGATCATTTATTTTAATAATTTTTTCTAAATCCACTGGTAATTTCAGTTGGATTGGTGTAGAATACACCTTGGTGATATGGTTTTTCATAAGCAGTTAAATTATACCACTAAACGGCTGGATCTTCTACTGATCCAGCCGTTTCTCTGTAAATATTTTGCAGGCTGTACCTTTCGGCACAGCCTGCTTTTTTGTAGGGACTTTTTTTACAGCCCCATGGCTCCCCTTGTTGGACTCGAACCAACGACATAAAGATAACTGATACACGCTCTTCCTATTTTTTCTCCCAACCGCTGGCATAACATACATTCTAAAGGAGAATCTTGTCTAAAAGGAACGCCTTCCTCTCAAAGTGTTTCTTTACTATGCATATGTCTTGAGATCTCCCCCTGCCAACCAAGCTCTTAATGATGTATACCTATTTTTATCAACAGGATCATTAACCCAAAATACATATTTACTCTGATCGTTCGTCTTTTCGTAATCTATGTAAGGATATAACCCTAAATACTCCTGCCCCTTATATATGTTGCTTTCCGTTTTTAATATAGGAAGGACGGCGCATCTGCCATTCTTCGAGCCATCCGCATATCCTAATTCCCAAGGACACCATTTTGAATTCACTATATTGGATGTTACAATGTAGGCCAAACCTTTGCATTCATCCATTCTTGTCCGAAGCAATTCTGCGGTTTTTTGATCTACCTTATTACGATCCAGTGTGGAATCGTTGATCCAATCTACATAAACGCTATGTCCTGCTTCATTAAAAAGCTCTACAAGACTTAGGATTAATGATTTATCCAGATAACTGTGTGAAACAAAGAGATCATATTTTTTCGTTTTTTCAAAAATCTGATGGTTCTCATTTAGAATCTGATTTTCTCTGCTATCAAAGCGTGAATGTGCTAAAACATTGCGCTGTCTCAAAAAATTCTCATTTAAAATCATACATATCAACTCCTTTCATATAATTATACACAAAAAATTCAGCGAAGTAACATAATTCGCTATTCATTTAATATTTCCGTCTGAATTGAAATATATAGAGGGATATGTTACAATATTTCATAGAAAAGGGGGGATACATATGGACTTTTGCGAACTATTGTCCTTTCATCCGGTTTACGCAGATCCCAAAAACAGCGCAAAGATTTATTTTGCATGCGATGAAGAAACTTATAAGACGCATTTTGAAGCCATCGAAAAACAAATTCTGCATCTAACCGCAAAAAGCAAAACCACGTGCACAATTTGGTTTAGAAAGCATTTTAATCCTTTATCGGCGGATGAGGTCAACCTGCTTGGGGAATTTTTGTCCCAAGCTCAACTGGTTATTGCACCTGTCACGCATAGCCTTTTGACAAATGCCAATAACGTAATGGAGCACGAAATCCGTCTTGCAAAGGAATACAAGAAGCCAATTCTGCCCATTATGCTGGAAAACGGTCTGGTGGAACTATATAGCAGCCCGGAAAATTTTGGCGACCGACAATTTTTAAATCCGCTAGATGCAGATTTAACTGCAATTCCCTTTGAAAAGAAGCTAGCAGATTATTTGTGTGACACTTTGATCAATGACGCAACGAGAGCCAAAATCAAGCTGGAGTTTGATGCCTATATTTTCTTAAGCTACCGCAAAAAGGACCGGGCTGAAGCCAGAAAACTGATGCGCCAAATTCATCAAAATGATTTTTGCCGGGATGTTGCTATCTGGTACGACGAATATTTAATTCTGGGAGAAGACTTTAACCGCACCATCGCTGAGGCAATGGAGAAAAGCCATTTGTTTACCCTAATGGTTACTCCCAATGTTGTAGAGCCGGATAATTATATCATCCAGCATGAATACCCCATGGCACAAAAACTTCAGGAAAAGAAGCAACTGCCTATTCTGCCTGTGGAGTGTGTAAAAACCGACGCCCAGAGTCTACGCGCCGTTTATAAAAACATCCCTCCCTGCGCCTGTGCTGATACTCCGGATGCCCTTGAAGCTTCGTTACGGGATTCCCTGAAAAATGTGGTGCTGATGGGAAAACGGGATGACCCGGCACATAATTTCCTAATCGGTCTGGGTTACCTCGGCGGTATCGATATGGAAATAGATTACGATCGTGCCATCTCCTTGATTACCGGCGCAGCAAACGCCAATCTGTTAGAAGCAAAAGTCAAATTGGTCGAAATTTACCAGAATGGTATCGGTACGTCCATCGATTACAAAGCCGCCTTATATTGGTCAAGTCAGGTTATTGACCAATATAAGAAACGCTTTGAATCGGACAAGCTCTACGGTTCTTTATTGGTAGACGCCTATTTTTCCCATCTTTCTCTGCTGTCCGCAATGAACGAGGCAGCTTCAAGTGAACAAACAGTTCTGGATGCGATTTATTATGCCCAGTACCTACCCACCCCCGACAGTATAGAGCGGCGCATTTTACTGTATATGTTCTTAAGGGATGTTAAGCAGATACAGAAGGCAAAAGAATTCCCCTTTGAAGAACAGCTTCCCCGTATTGCAGAAATCCAGCGAGCAGGTATTCCTGCCTTGATGCAGGCAGAGGAACTGGCTCAGCAACACACTTCCGATCCTGCCCTTGCTTCGCTGATCTGTTTCCTGTTGGTAGGTATCTACGCCCTGTTTTTCGCCATTGAGGACAAAGAAAACATTGCCAGATATCATGAAAAAGTTGTCTCTTTCTGTCAGGCGCACTATCCCCAGGGCTTGGTGGATTTTGAGCAATACCGCAAAATGGATGACCTGAAACAGAAAATCGACTGGTCAAGTTTTGACGGTGTAGCGGACTATATGGAACTCTATCTCCAAACGGTAGAGACCATGGGGGGCACCCCCGATTGTCTGATTCCCTTTGTAAAAGATTTTGCCGACATTATCGCCACCTTATTCCGGAATGAAACTGCTGACAAGTTGATTTCTGTTTATGAAAAATATGTATACCGCTTTCTCTCTGTTTTTGAGAGTATTCCCTTGAAGGAGGCGGACAACAGCATATTGGCCATCCGCGTTCGACTGTATTCCATTGCCGCAGATTTTGCGAAAAGAAATGAAAATCTACCTGCCGTTATTAGTGCAGAAAACAAGTGCATCCTTGTCACCGAGGAAATATTGCGACGCCATAACAGTAAAACCAACCGCAAGACTTATTTTGACCTCACCCACCTTGCTGCAAAGAACGCTCTGAAGCGGAACGATCCCGCAGCAGCTTTCCGCATCACCAAGGCCGCATATACAAAATGGAAAACAATCTGTGAAAAGCAGCCGGATGAAGTTGATTTATGCGCACTGGTAAATATTTACACCGACTTTGCTACATTCTTTAAGCTGCAGGACAAGCAGGAAGATGCGATTGCTTTCTATGACGTGGCGGCGGAAACTGCGGTTAAACTCTGCAACGCTTATTTTACCGTCAAGAATATTATTCTTGTGGCAGAAACCCATAATGCTTTTGCCCAATACCAGTATGAAAACGGCAACTACGAAAGTACGGTCACTTTGTGTGAAGGGTGTTTGAATGCCTGTGGGACATTTATGGATTATCAACGAGCCCACCAGGAGAAGCTTTTGATTGCAAAGAAAGATGATGACACATTCGCTCACGAATTTCGAAAATGCCTTACTTATCTGTCTTGGGCATACCACGCAACCAAGCAATATGAAAAAGAAGAGCCGCTGTTGCGGAGCTTTTTGGATACTTGGGAAACAGATTCCCGAGAGGAATGGATAGAGTACCACTATTATTTAGGCTCCTGCCTACTACATCAGGAAAAAGGTAAAGAATCAGCCAAATATTTTGAAGATTATATTATTCTCGTTGGGGATAATGTAACCGATCAAAACAGGCGTCAATATGCTATGTCTTCCTACTATATCGCTATGTTCATTCCAGAAAAAGCAGATACATATAAACCAAAAGCCATTGAGCAACTCTTAGTGCTGTTTAGGGAAAATCCTAACGACAAACACATCGCACTGGTACTATCACAGCTTTTGGGAATCAACCCAAATCAACAGGAGGAAGAAACATAATGGAAATACTTTTTTTAATCTTGGGTTTGGCAGCTATAGGTATTGCTGCGTTTTTCGCCTACAAAAACAGATACGATGCCAAGAAATGCATTGCAGCCATCACCCTGGGTGTTTTCTTTGCCACCTTTTTTATGGTGTTGCCTACTCAGTGGGTTAAAGAAGGAAAAGAGGTTTTTTGTGAGCCGCTTTATGCAGCACTCTCCTCTCTGCTTTACAGCCTGAAGGCACTTGGCGGCAGACAGGACATCGCACAACTGGAGACGATGACACTGTCTCCCATTCTTAAGGCAGTTTACATTGTTTTAAATTACATTTGCTTTGCTTTGGCACCCATACTGGCTTCTAGCCTAATTTTGAGCTTCGTTGGTGACACAGGCGAAAAGATACGCTTTGGGCTCCAACGAACCCCAAAGTGCTATGTATTCTCGGAAATTAGTGAAAATGCCCTTGCTCTGGCAGAAGGAATCCAGTGCAAAGAAGCGAAAAAAACCATTGTTTTCTGCGAAGGAAAAAACGCAGATAAAGAGCAAGTGGTCAGAGCAAAAAAACTGGGTGGCATTGTATTGTATAAGTCCTGCAGCAAGCTGGCAAAACTCCACCGCTTTGACACGTGTGAGTTTTTCCTAATTTCCACTGATGAGGATAAAAACATCTCTCTTGCAGAAGCAATTATTGCGAAACAGGACGGTTCCAAAGATATCGCCATCCTTATTAATGCTTTTATGGAAAGCGGCACCAACGTAAAGTTCTTGGAAAGTGTCATTAAAGACAAGAACAAAAACACAAATATTGAGCTTCGCTGTATTGACGAGATTGCTCTGTTCTGCAATCACTTAATTTACAACCACCCGTTGTACGATACTAAGGGCAACGGCACAGACATTTCTATTGCCATCATCGGTTGCGGCAGAATGGGTATGCGCATGCTGAAAACTGCCTATTGGGCAGGACAGATCGACGGCTATAGTTTAAAAATACGGGTCTATGACAAACATGCCAATGCCTGCAAAGCGGATTTTCATAGACAATGTCCCGGTTTGAAGGATGAGACATCTATCCAATTCGTGGAAGTGGATGTAGACTCGTTGTCTTTTGAAGAAAATCTGTTAAAACCAGAAAACAGCGAAGATGCAACCTATATTGTGGTGGCTATGGGCGACGATCAGTTGAACCTGTCCGTTTCTGATCGGCTATATCAGATTTACCGAAGGCATTTTTCTTTTCAAAAGGATCGCCTGCCGGAAATCCTTACCCGGGTCCGATCCCAGGCCAAATCCAATTCCCTCTTCCATAACGCAAGCTTCCTGAAGGAACGCAACATTCATCTTTTTGGCACAACGGAATCTGTTTTCTCGGACAAGACTCTGTTTAATACAGACTTCGAGAACCTGGCACTTGCTGTACATCTGACTTACTGGGATCAGATGCCCCCGGACAAAAACGCTCTAAATTACACCAAGGCGCTCAAGGATTTCAGAACCAACGAGTATGACCGCCGTTCGTCTATGGCGGCCGCACTGCATATTCCGGCAAAGCTGTGGATGTGCGACGATGCACTGAGAACAGAGGGTCCTATTCTAACACCCGGGAATCTTCGGATCTATTCTGAGCGTATTGCAAATAACACTAAACTGCGTGATCGGCTTGCCATCAACGAGCATAGGCGTTGGAATGCCTTTATGCTTACCGAAGGTTATCTGCCCGCCTCTATTGACCAGATGCACCAATATGCCCAGTCGGTAGACAGCCATAAGGATGACTTGTCTATGCTGCATCCCTGCATCGTCGATTGGGCTGACTTGGATAATTTGGAACACGTCTATAACTCTACCTATGGCAAGTCCAAGAATTTCAAAAAGTACGACAAGGCGATTGTAGAAAAGGTTTCTGAAATCTGGGCAGTAGCACAACAAATGAACGGAGTGGACGAATATGTATAACCCCAATCCAATTGACACATCAGACATTGTCTTATCTGACGACCTGCTGGAATTAACCGAAAAAATCGCAGAAAATGTCCACGAGGTTTGGTCTGTGGGTCGCATCAAGGAAGGTTGGACTTACGGTGCAGTGCGGGACGACGCCAAAAAAGAAACCCCTTGTCTTGTACCTTATATGGATTTGCCCGAAAACGAAAAAGGCTTTGACAGAAACACCGCCTTGGAAACCATCAAGCTGATCATCAAACTAGGATACAATATCGAAAAGAACTGACATAATCAGAAAGATTTCTCAGATTCTACAAAAAGTAGGTGTAAAAATGGATAATAGTCTCTCCCTGAAAGAAAGAGAAATGGCCGACAGAATTATGGAGCTCTACTCTCACTTCAATATAAAGATTGAAGCATTGCTCGGTGTTTTGTCCGGTCCCAGAGTAACACGATTCGAATTTCAAGTCACTCCGAACACCAAAACATCCAAAATCACACAATTACGGGACGACATCTCACTCTTACTTTCCGTACCTAAGGTCCGGTTGATTTGCCCAATACCAGGTAAAACAGCCTTTGGCATTGAAGTCCCAAACGGGACAGATAGATCAGTAACATTTGATGAGGTGTTTACTTCCGATACCTTTGCAAGATCTTCTGATAAGCTTTGCATGGTGTTAGGCAAAAACCTCACCAACGACAATGTCTGTCTGGAACTTTCCAGAGCACCCCATGTTCTGATCGGCGGGCAAGCCGGCTCCGGTAAAACAACTGTGCTGAAAAATATGATCGTCAGCTTGATTTGCAGCAATGCGCCCTCTGAGGCGAAGCTTCTCTTGGTAGACTCCCCCAAACAGGCATTTGCTGTTTTTAAAAACTCAGATCATTTATTAGAACCCATCCTTTATGATGCACAAGCCGCCATTGACAGTCTGGAGCGCCTGGTGGAGGAATGTGTCAGCCGCTATCGGCTGTTTCAATCTCATTCGGTCAGAAATATCGATACCTATAACAGCGCAGCGGAGCAACCATTGCCCAGAATCCTTGCCATTGTTGATGAAATGTCCTTCCTTACCAATCATAATCTGCGTGATTTTGAGCTTGCTGTCAGCCGAATAGCGCAAGTAGGCAGAGCTGCCGGTATCCATTTAGTTCTTGCTACAAATGACTTGACTGCAAAAAATATTACCGGCATCATAAAAGCAAACATTCCCACAAGGATCGCTCTGTCTGTCAGCACCCCAATAGAATCCCGGACCATTATGGATTCCTGTGATGCAGAATGCTTGCTATTAAAAGGCGATATGCTGCTGTGCGACAGCATTCTGAACAAACCGCAACGAATCCAGGCCGCTTACCTCACCAACGAAGAAATACAGAAAAAGATGAATAACAGAAAGAGGGTATCCGTATGAGCAAAGCAGAAAAGTTTATCCCTGACAACTATGACGCATTTATCAGTTATAAGCACCAATCCGGATTTTATATGGCACAGGTGATCTATGATAAGCTTGTACAAAACGGCTACTCGGTATTTATGGACAAGCGGTTAGAGCGGGGAGAGTTTGCACAGCAGATCAAGGATGCCATCGAAAAAAGCCGTAATTTTATTCTTGTGCTGTTCCCTGAAGATTTGGATGGCAGCAATAACGACAGTGATTGGCTTCGAAAAGAAGCCCAATGGGCAGCAGCTATCCCGAATATGAACTTCATTCCCGTCTTCTGTGAAGGGTTTGAAACAAAGGATATCAAGGTAGAACTGCCGGATTGTTTAAATACGGCCCTTTCATTTCAGAATGTTGTAATACATAAGGACTATGCTCTCGATACCGATCTGGACAAACTGTGCGATATCGCACTGAAAAATGCCAATCCCGTAAAGCCCCTTGTCAACACGGTGGATTTTTTCAACAGCAACCTAAACGAGAAAACCCATTTGTCTGTAAAAAGCATTGATATGGCATTTCATGCAGGTGCGGCATGGCTCAGGGCCGGAAATCAAAAGGACATCCTTGATACCATTATCCAAAGAAAAATACCTGCACGTATTTTGATAAACACACCTGAGGCGGCGGAGAGTATCGCAAAATATATGCGAGATGAGCATGCCCTCTATTTCCCCTTTGAACAGGTAACAAAGCTGTGGGGAAAATACGCATTAGACTATGCAGATATATTGCAGGTGCGTACCTGTCCGATCCCTCTTTTGCGTGTTTATCATAATGTCAAATTTAATGACGATCCCGAAAAAAACACATATGACAGAATGCATATTAAATACTATGTTTATCAAAATATGAATCTTGAGAATTCCTTTGAGCATGAACTGAGCAGCTTTTCAAAGTATTACGGAATATACCAAAAAGAGTTTGAGTTTCTGTGGAATGCAAGCACTCCCATATAAAAACAGCATTAGAATAATGCATAAAGGCTTTTTGCGGGTCTTTTTCCACACCGGTTCCGTTATAGTAACATTCGCCCAAGTAGAATTGTGCAGCTACATCTCCCTTTTTCGCTTTCTTTTTGTAGTCAAGATATGCTTCTGTTTTTTCTGGGGAGGTTTTTTTGCTTTTTTTCAAAGAAAGACATCTAAAAAGCCCCTTTCTTTTTGTATAAATAACCCTAGATAAAATCCGTTGCTCCGGAAAACAGGACATCCTGTAAAACCAATACATTCACCTGCTTTGTATCGGCAGTCCCTGCGTCTACGGCTATGATACCATTACCGCAGAAAATAGAAATATCCTTTTGATCCCGGTTGCCATCAAAAACACCGGCATACCAGGTGGGCACATGGCCGCAGACCAGTGTCTTATCTGCAAGGGGTCTCAGCCCAACATACCGTTCGTTCCATTTCACCCACCGCGCTTTTTCCCAAGCCTCTGGGCTCGCTTTTTGGCGTTCCTCCGGTGTTAAGGCATTCTCAGGCAACCAACCGTGGACAAAGACATATTTTTCAGTTTCGTAATAATCTGCCGTTTCCTCGATAAATTCGCAGATCCTGTCCACAATGCGGGTCTTGCCGGAAAAGTCGATAGTGTCATCCTCCGGGTTGATGGAATATTTGCCAAAGAAGTTTTCCAGTGTACGCATTGTACCATTTATGTAATGGTGAGGCAGCACCTTACCTGTCCGAAACAGCTTCAGCAGCATATCCTCGTGGTTTCCCCGAAGTAACACCTTATGCTTCAGCCGTTCAAAAAATTTCAGAACCTCTACATTTTCATTGCCCCTGTCGAAGTAATCTCCGCAGCAAACAAGCAGATGGTCTTCGTTGTCTTTATCAAATCCGGCTTGCTCCAGTGCTTCCTTAAGAAGTGTACAGTGCCCGTGAACATCGGAAACCACAAACAGTTTCCTTTTACTTTTCATTTTCACCACTCCCTGACTTTTTCGTAATGGATACGATCAGCAACCACCGAGATCAAAACAGCACTGTTCATAAACTTATAGAAATCCCGCACCCAATTTGGCACCGTTGAAAGCATATATGGATTCTTATGCTTATGCTTACGACCGTTGTATTCAGGGAAGATAATGCTTGATGTCATATCAAATGTCATACCGAAAGGCTTTGCCAGTTCCTGCATAACCTCGTAATACATATCATCGTATTCTTCGCTGCTGCTAAAATAAAATGCTTCCAGCATTTCTCCGGTTTCATATTGCTTGTTTTTATAAGCATCACTGAACCGAACCATTCCGTCATCGAGGGATTCAATCAGTACCCTAATTCCATAACTGCAATGACAGTATTTAGCATCAAAGCGCAGCGTAATGCCTTTGTTCTCGTCGTAAAATGCTGTTACACTTTCTTTTAATGCATCGAGAAACGCATTCGCATCAAACACTTCTGCCTGCTGCTCGCTTGCAAAAGTCTTGCAAGGGTCAATATAGCGCCGGCGTCCAAAGGATTCTTCCCTAAAATATTCATAGTATAAATCGGCATTGGCAGTTAAAATCACTTCTTGAACAAAATACAAAATAAACTTCACATCTGTGATCTGCGTAAAGAGCTTGTTGTCCTGCAGGTTTGACTTATCCCACAGCAAATCCAAAACCTTTTGAATACGAATGCTGTCGAGCCGCTTCGATAGGCTTTTCACCGCACACCCATTGTCGTGGACAACAAAGTGATCTTTTACTTTATAAATGCTTAAATTCAAATCCGCTTCCCGCAGAAACCCGGGAACCGTAATCTGTAAAACATTGCTTTCGCTGGCCACACAGATTTTGTCAAAAAGCTGTTTTAGTAAATCTTCCGGCTCTGCAAATTTTGCGGCAGGCTTCCAGTCCCGTATTGCCTTGGCTTCATCTGCTTTTTCCTGCAGCTCGGAGCAGATCGCCTCGATTTTTTCAATCACATAATCATAGATACTTTTGTCTGCATCCTGCAAAGCAGAAAAAATACTGTCATCTGATACGATGTTTCTGGCGGTCACTCTATATGCATCGTCCAATTCCTTTAATGCAGACAAAAACAGAATGTCAGCTGTCAGCAGGTCGTTATTCCGCCAGGAAACGATACGCTCGCAGCACCCAATATCAAATGCTTTTTCCTGCACACCTGCTTTTGTATTATGGGATAGTTTTTTTCTTAAATAAGATGCAACCTTTACCTCCTTAGAAAACAGGTACCGCAATCGTTCTTCTTCAAAGCGGACCGAACTCTGTAATGCTAAGGGCGTATGGCCGGTATACCGAATTGCGCAAAAATCTGCAACTGCTACGGCAATATGAGAGGCCATCAGATGCTCTGCGTTAAATTCCTCTTTCACTTCGTTGGCTTTTTTAAGAATTTCCTTAAACAATGCTGTTTGCACCATAAAATCACCTTTTTAACAGTTTAATATATCCATTGCTTTTTTTTAATAATATGCGCTTAAAAGCCTGTTGCCAAGAACAGCAGAAATATGACTTTCATTTTGCATCATCCTTCAAGCGGCTCTCTCCAAAGCATTGGTAACCAATGCTGTACAGCTTAAATGGTATCATAAAGTTGCCTTCCGAATCAATGTATGTATAAAGAGACAGCGACTCGTAATCTTCTGCGCCAAAGCCCCAGGAATCCATCCAGTATCTTCCATCAGGCCGCACAGTCCACACCATAATAAACTTATCTTCTGTGACCTTTTCAAAAACAGCTTCAAATTTTACAACAGGCGTTATATCCCTGTGCCCCCACTCTTCAATAAGCTTATCCGTGTATTCCACGCCCGGAAAATTGAGAATGTTGCCGTCTTGATCGATGATCTGCTTGCTTATATTCTTTTCCTTGTTGACAAAAAGAACCGAAAAATCCACCTTAAATGGATACTCGCAATAAGGTTCTCGGACAATATGTTTACTGAAATAAGCATTGTCGTGTTCGTTTGCGTTATGATCCATATAATTCTCCTCCAAACAACTATTTCTTGTCTCTATTATGCCTTACAATTTTTAACTTTTCAAGACCGAAAAGTTGTGGATAATTGTGTCATTGCGATCCCCCATTTTTCCCCTTTCCCGTGCTTAAAAAAGACATTTGAAGGAGGACATCGCAAAAGCAACATCCCTTCAAAGTGTTTTATTAGATGAATTCCAAAACGTATCTTTTATACAATTATTAATATACCCCTCCCCTTACACAGTTTTTGCATAGAGGGAGGGGATAATATATTTAAATTATTTATCCGAGAACTCCCAGAGAACTTCACGGACGATCTCACTAACGGTGGGATGGGGGAAGATAATTTGACGGGCATCGTTAACACGCAACTGGGTTTCCAACATCTGTGCGCCGCCCCAAATCATCTCGCCTGCGTAGGCACCAATCAGGTGGATGCCCAAAATCAAGCGGGTCTTTTTGTCCACGATGATTTTGCACAGACCATCTGCGCCCTCATTCTCCGCCACAAAGCGGCCGGAGTACATCATAGACAGCTTTTTGATTTCGACTTCTCTACCCTTTTCCTTGCACTCCTGCTCGGTCAAGCCAACAGATGCGACTTCAGGCATTGTGTAGATCACAGAGGGATTTGCGTGGTAGCGCATATAATCCTTCTTGCCAAGGATGGTATTAACGGCAACCTCTGCCTCACGGTATGCGGTATGGGCCAGCATATGGTGACCGTTTACATCGCCGATAGCATACACATCAGGCACATTCGTCCGGCACATAGCATCCGTAACAATACCAGGTCGATCGGTCTTTACACCTATGGTTTCCAAGCCGATGTTCATGTAGTTGGCACGGCGACCAATAGACAGCAACACCTTATTTGCCTCAATAACCTTTTGCGTTCCGTCAGGTGCTTTTACATACACCTTACCGGGTTCAACCTTCTCACAAGCGTGACCCAGCAGGAAAGTAATGCCCATGGCTTCCAGTTCTTTCTGCAGCCGGGTGCTGATCTCACGGTCGGTAGGACCGGCAATATGATCCAGCATTTCTACCACAGTGACCTTGGAACCCACAGCAGCATAGTAGGCAGCCATCTCAAGACCGATAACACCGCCGCCAATAACTGTGAATTGCTCGGGAATCTGGGTAAGTTCAAGCACTTCGCGGTTAGTACATACGAAATCGCCAAGGTTTTCCTTTACACCGGGGATGGGAGGCACAGCGGCAGAAGAGCCGGTAGCGATGATCAGTTTCTTACCTGTGTAAGTTCCGGAAGCAGATTTGATCTTAAACCCATCAGCACACTTGCCATCAATCGTTGCCTCTTCTTTTACAACAGTAACTTTGTGCTGTCTCATTTTTGCGCCAACACCAGACACCAAAGTCTTGACGACTTTACGCTTGCGTTCAATGACCTTTGCCTGATCAACAGTCACATTCTCGGTGTTGACACCATACATTGATGCATGCTTGGCATGAAGATAGGTCTTTGCAGAGTTCAAAAGTGCCTTAGAAGGGATGCATCCCTCGTTCAAGCACACACCGCCCAGAGAGTTCTTCTCAAAAAGCAAAGTTTTTAGGCCAGCATGGGCAGCACGCTCAGCTGCCAAATATCCTCCCGGACCGCCGCCAATGACGATCAAATCATACAATTCCATTTTATATCAGACCTTTCGATTATTTATGCAGCGCTTTCCGCAGCACCGGCACGATCAAAAGTGCCACGACGCCGCCGATGAGCGCAGTAAACAGCTGGGGCCATGCAAACATTGTAGGCAGCATCTTCAGCATGGGAGGTGCCAGCACAACGATATCGCCCAGCTTCTTGCCCAGCAGAGCACCGGAGGCAATGCCACAAATGACTTTGACCACCAGCAGATACAAGACACCGAATTTGACACCGGCTGCGGCTACCAACGCAACAGGCTGCCGCCAAATAGGTTTGTGGGTTTTGCCGGCGATCAACCGCAGCAGCACCACAAAACACACATTGCCGATCATAATGGGCAAAACTGTCACGAAGTTAGGTGCAATACCAAACAGATATGCACACACAGGGCTGATCAGAGCGATTGTAATACCGCTGCTCATACCCACCAATAATACAGAGATTGCCAAAACGGCATTCACACAGGAACCTGTAACCAACTGTCCCATAGGCTTAGTGAGTGCCTGCAAAGTAACGAGTAATGCCAGCATGACTGCTGTTTCTGTAATCCATAAAATTTTCTTGCGCATAATCAATTCCTTATTAGTGGTGGAACAAACGCATGCCGGTGAAGGCCATGACCATGTCCTTCTTGTTGCACTCTTCGATGACCAGATCATCGCGGATAGAGCCACCGGGCTCTGCGATGTACTTAACACCGGAGGCGAAAGCACGCTTGATATTGTCACTGAAGGGGAAGAATGCATCACTGCCCAGCGCCACATTGCGGCGGGAAGCCAGCCAAGCCTTCTTGTCACCTTCGGTCAGGCGCTCGGGCTGTTCGGTGAAGTAGTTCTGCCAAATGCCGTCAGCGCAAACATCCTCTTCGTTGCCGTTGATGTAGCCGTCGATCACATTGTCACGGTTAGCACGACCCAGATCTGCACGAAACTTGAGGTTCAGCGTCTTGGGATGCTGACGCAGGAACCAGGTGTCTGCCTTGGTGCCTGCCAGGCGGGTACAGTGGATACGGCTCTGCTGACCGGCACCCACGCCGATTGCCTGACCGTCATAAGCAAAGCAAACGGAGTTAGATTGGGTGTACTTCAGGGTGATCAGGGATACGATCAGGTCGATCTTAGCATCCTCAGGTAGTTCCTTATTTTCAGTAACGATGTTGCTGAGCAATGCCTCATCGATCTTGAAATTATTGCGGCCCTGGTGGAAAGCAATACCAAAGACTTCCTTGATTTCCTCTTCCTTAGGCACATAATCGGGATCAATTCTTACCACATTGTAGCTGCCCTTGCGCTTGCCCTTCAGAATCTGAAGAGCCTTTTCGGTATAACCGGGAGCGATCACACCGTCAGAAACCTCGGGGGCGATCAAAGAAGCAGTCAGCTCATCGCAGACATCGCTTAGCGCGACCCAGTCACCGAAGGAACACATACGGTCAGTACCACGGGCACGAACATAAGCACAAGCCAGAGGATTCTCATCCAGGCCAGCCACATCCTCTACGAAGCATGCCTTCTTCAGCTCGATGGGCAGCACCTTGCCAACAGCAGCAGAGGTGGGAGAAACATGCTTGAAGGAAGTCGCACAAGGCATACCGGTAGCTGCCTTCAGTTCCTTGACCAACTGCCAGGAGTTCAGGGCGTCCATAAAGTTGATGTAGCCGGGGCGGCCATTCAGGATCTCAAAGGGCAAATCACCGCCGTCCAACAAATCCAGGTGCGCAGGCTTTTGGTTGGGATTACAACCATACTTCAATTCAAATTCTTTCATAAATCTAAACTCCCTTACTCGTTTTTGTTAAAGATCCGTTGCTCGTACTCGCCGCTCTGCAGATCGGTATAACGCACGAACAGAGAAATCTTATTTTCGCTGTTTAATTGATCCCACAAAATATCTGCAAACATACTCAAATCATTACCGATGGCTACCCGCTCCGGCTCACCCATAAAAGAGGGAATGACCGGGGTACCATTGCAGACATAGGTGTGAATAAAGTGACCCAGACCGGGAACGGCAGGATACTCATAGAAATTCCGGACACAGCCGGTACCGTGGGCATCGGAAGCCTTCAAAATGGACATCTTATAGCTGCCATCCTTGGCAAGTAATCCGGAGATTCTGGGAGTCCAGTTAGGACCGTCATCTTCAAAGCAGCGGGTACGCAGAGCAGCTTCCCAACTCTCGCCTCTACCCAGAAAATCCCGGATAGTATCAGTCTGGTCACCATTGGTGACGATCAGGCCACTACCGGTTTCCCGCACAGGATGGTAGATGATGAGATGGGGATCCTGCATCAGCTTGGGATCGTGAGCCTGGGTGCGAATGCCATCGGGTTCTTCTACGAAGACGCGGTTACGGCTGTTAACACTACGACCCATAATAAAATAAATGGCAACGGACTTTTTGCCGTCAGGAGTAATTCCCAGCACAATGCCACGGCCAGGATAATCATTTTCAGCAAGCATTTTTGTCAGCCTGCCAACTTCATATACATTCATATTCAATGCTCGCTTTCTGTAACAACAAAAGAAGGAATGGGGATCCCGGGGATTGGGCAAATCCGGGACCCCCAGAAGGAAGGTGTGCTATTACCATCAAGGGGGTTAATAGATAGCACAGCAGAAAGTTAGTCGTCAAGTAATCGGTGACAAACCGGCAAGTTTTATCGGTGAGAGATTTTGTTCCGGAATGAAGCTTAGAAAATGCAGACATACTTTGTGTATTTCGCATTTTCTAAGCTGATAGACTGGGGCAAAAGATCCACCGATAACCGCAGCCGGTTTTGTTGCCGATTACTTGTAACCGACTCTTGCTTGATAAGTAGTATGCAGCAATTCGTGGGCCTTGTGAGAGTTAGGCTTGCCCAGGAACTCATCGTACAGTTTCTGTACCTGAGTGTTCTTATGGGACTGGCGCAGCTGCTGGCGCTCGTCCTCGGAGTACAGGGCAGCCGCCCGCTTTGCGCGGAAGGTGTCCTGGATATCATCAGCTTCATTAGGCAGGAAGCAGGAACGGACAATGGGCTGACCGCCGCCTGCGATACAACCGCCGGGGCAACCCATGATCTCAATGAAGTGATACTTGGACTTGCCCTCACGGATCTCGTCCAACAGCACCTTAGCATTCTTCATGCCGTGAGCGATGGCCACATGGATAGTCTGTCCATTAATGTCCAGGGAAGCCTCACGGACACCCTCGAAACCACGTACAGCCTCGAACTTGATGGCCTCATGCTCCTTACCGGTCAACACAAAATAAACAGTACGCAGAGCAGCTTCCATAACGCCGCCGGTGACACCAAAGATAACACCTGCGCCGGTGTACTCACCCATCAGATCCTGGTCGAATTCTTCGTCAGGCAGGCGGGTGAACAGAATGCCGGCACGCTTAATCATCTTGGCCAGTTCCCGAGTGGTCAGGACTGCATCCACATCAGCAAGGCCATTCACCTTCAGCTGGTCACGAGCCTTCTCGTCCTTTTTGGCTGTGCAGGGCATAATGGACACAACAAAGATATCCTTGGGGTCAATGCCATTGCGCTCTGCATAGTAGGACTTGAGAATAGCACCCTGCATCTGGTGGGGAGACTTGCAGGAAGACAGATGTTCAAGCAGATCGCCGTAGTTATACTCAGCATAGTTGATCCAGCCGGGAGAACAGGAAGTGATCATGGGAAGCTTTCCGCCGTTCTGGATACGGCCCAGCAGTTCGGTGCCTTCTTCCATAATGGTCAGGTCAGCTGCGAAGTTGGTGTCGTAAACCTTGTGGAAGCCCAGGCGCTTCAGAGCAGTAACCATCTTGCCGGTAACGGGAGTGCCGACGGGCATACCGAATTCCTCGCCCAAAGCGGCGCGGACAGCAGGAGCGGTCTGCACCACAACATGCTTACCAGCCTTGAAAGCTGCGTCAACCTTACCAATTTCGGACTTCTCCATCAAAGCACCGGTGGGGCAAACACTGACACACTGGCCGCATTGGATGCAGGGAGAGTTCAGGAAAGAGCGGTTCTCGGCAGGAGCAACAATGGTGTTGAAACCACGATTCTCGAATCCAAGGATACCCATATCCTCACCGTGGGCATTCTTGCAGCGAGCAACACAGCGACCGCACAGAATGCACTTGGAAGTGTCACGGATGATAGCGGGAGACAGTTCGTCATAAGTGGTCTCGGTCTTGCTGCCCTGGTAGCGACCCTCACGGGCACCGGTGATACCGGCAACATGCAGCAGTTCGCACTTGCCGTTCTTATCACACTGCTGGCAGTTAATGTTATGATTGGAAAGCAGCAGTTCTACGGAAGCACGGCGAGCTTCGGTAGCCTTGGGGCTGGAGATGATGATCTCCATACCCTCATTGACGGGATACACACAGGAGGCAACCAAACCTCTTGCGCCTACCACCTCAACCAGGCAAACACGGCAGGAACCGTTATTGCACTCACCGTGATTAAATGCACACAGAGAGGGAATTTCGTAGCCACACTTTTTGGCAGCTTCCAGGATGGTCAGGCCCTCTTCCACCTGATAGGAAACGCCTTCGATCTTAATATTTACCATTTCTCGTTTCCTCCTTACTTTTTGTAGATAGCGTCAAGCTTACAGGTCGCAATACAAGCGCCGCACTTCAGACACTTATCTGCATCGATCTGATAGGAAGCCAGACGGTTATGGGGGGCGGTGTAGGTGGTCTTAGCGATAGCATCCACCGGGCAGAACTTAGCGCAACGGGCACAGCCAACGCACTTATCCTGGTCAATGGTGTAAGTCATCAGATGCTTGCAGACCTTTGCGGGGCAGGTCTTGTCCTGGATGTGTGCCAGGTACTCATGGCGGAAGTGGGTTAGGGTAGAAATGATGGGGTTGGCAGCGGTCTGACCCAGAGCGCACAGGGAGTTGGCCTTAACAGTCTGACCCAACTCTTCCAGTTCCTCCAGATCCTGCATTGTGCCTCTGCCTTCAGTGATCCGGGTCAGGATCTCCAACATACGCTTAGTGCCGATACGGCAGGGAGAGCACTTACCGCAGGATTCGTCGCAGATAAACTCCATGTAGAACTTCGCAACGTCAACCATGCAGTTGTCTTCGTCCATAACGATCGCGCCACCGGAACCCATCATGGAGCCACGAGCGACCAGGTTATCAAAGTCAATGGGCTCGTCCAGATCCTTCTCTGTCAGACAACCGCCGGAGGGACCACCGGTCTGAATCGCCTTGAACTTCTTGCCATCAGGAATACCGCCGCCGATGTCATAGATCAGTTCACGCAGGGTCGTACCCATGGGGATCTCAACCAGACCAACATTGTTGACCTTGCCGCCCAATGCGAACACCTTGGTGCCCTTGGAACGCTCAGTACCGCAGGAAGCAAATTCAGCAGCACCTTCACGGAGAATGTAGGGAACGCAAGCCAAAGTTTCCACGTTATTCACGATGGTGGGCTTGCCCCACAGGCCCTTCACAGCGGGGAAAGGAGGACGGGGACGGGGCATACCACGCTTACCCTCGATGGAGTTCAGCAGAGCGGTTTCCTCACCGCAGACAAATGCGCCGGCACCCAGACGAATGTGAGCCTGGAAGCTGAAGCCGGTGCCCATAATGTTCTCGCCCAAAATACCCGCCTCGTTCATCTGCTTGATGGCATTGCGCAGACGATTAACGGCAATGGGGTACTCTGCTCGGACATAGAAATAACCTTCGGTAGCGCCGATAGCATAGCCGGCGATCATCATACCTTCGATAACAGCATAGGGATTGCCTTCCAGAATGGAGCGATCCATAAATGCGCCGGGGTCGCCTTCGTCACCGTTGCAGACTACATACTTCTGGTCAGCAGCATTGGCTGCAGCAAAAGACCACTTCCGGCCGGAGGGGAAACCTGCGCCGCCACGGCCCCGGAGACCGGCAGCCAGAACCTCGTCGATGACTTCCTGAGGCTGCATAGACAGCGCCTTTTTCAGACCCTGGAACGCACCGTAGCCCATTGCCTCGTTAATGTCTTCGGGGTTGATGACACCGCCGCCATGGAGCGCAACACGCTTCTGCTTTTTGTAGAAATTGATGTCCTCCTGCTTGGCAACCTTCTCACCGGAGTTGGGCTCCACATACAGCAGACGTTCAATGATCTCGCCACCCATAATATCCTTCTCGAAGATCTCGTCCACATCGTCCAGGGAAACCAGACGATACAGAGTATCTTCGGGGAAAATCTTCACGAAGGGACCCTGAGAACAGAAACCAAAGCAACCAACGATGTTGACGGTCACCTTGTCCTGCAAGCCATTCTCTGCAACCAACTGCTCAAACTTGGCCTTGATATCCATGGAGTTGGAGGAGATACATCCGGTACCGCCGCAGAGCAAAATAGCACGCTTGCCGTTACTGCCGTCCATTTTGGCGGTCAGCGCATCGGTGCAACTACAAATCTTTTGATCGAGTTCAGCAAAATTCTTCATTTACTTGCCCTCCTTAGCCAAATACTCATCCACAACACCCTGGACAGCATCCACGGTCATCTTGGGATAGACCTTGCCGTTGATGGTAACAGCGGGAGCGATACCGCAAGCGCCGATGCAGCGCAGGGCATCGATGGTGAACAAACCATCCTCGGTAGTCTGGCCGGGCTTTACCTTCAGGATCTCGCAGAACTTGTCGATGATCTGCTGAGCACCCTTAACATAGCAGGCAGTACCCAGGCAGCAGCCGATGACGTACTTACCCTTCGGCTCCAAAGAAAAGAAGGAATAGAAGGTGACAACACCGTAGATCTCAGCAACAGAGATACCGGTCTTCTTGGAAACGATCTGCTGGACCTCCAGCGGAATGTATCCGTACTCGTTCTGGATGTCGCTGAGGATCATCATCAGAGGAGTCTTTTCACCGATGTAACGATCGCTGATCTCATTGATCTTCTTGTCACCGGCCTCATTGATATGTGCCATTGCTTACCTCCATATATATAAATTACTTATTGAATACACATTTGTCCGTCTGCGAAGCACAAGATTTGCTGAACAAACAGCAAAACCGTCGCTCGATAGCGACGGAAATCAAGTTTTTTCGCAAAAACCTCGTTGATTTTACAGATTTTACTTGCAAAAAACAATAAAGTTG
>JAZNDF010000081.1:0-2907 GCA_045587925.1 Faecousia sp. | reverse complement strand
GACCGTCGGCATAGCGGGTGGTCAGGGGCTGCTCGTCACCCAGGATCATCTTCTGAATGTCGGCGTTGATGGGCGCGGGAGTATGGCCGTATTCGCCGCGGCAGTAAGCCTTGATCTCCTTGGAGACGGTCTTGTAGCGCTGGCCGTCGATGACGTTACGGACAGCCTGCACACCGACCATCTGGGAGGTGGGGGTAACCAGGGGAGGATAGCCCATGTCGGCACGAACCTTGGGGGTTTCGGCCAGAGCTTCATCAAAGCGGTCCAGAGCGTTCATCTGCTTCAGCTGGCTCAGCAGGTTGGACAGCATGCCGCCGGGAACCTGGTAGGTCAGGCACTGGGTATCGGTGGCCATAGCCTTGGGCATCAGAGTGCCGTCCTTAACAAAGTCGTCGCGGACAACCTTGAAGTGGTCAGCCATAGCGGTCAGAGCGTCGTCGTTCAGGTCAACCTGGTAGCCCAGCTGACGCAGAGCGTAAGCCAGAGTCTCGGTTGCGGGCTGAGAAGTACCGCCGGACATGGGGGAGATGGCAGTGTCGATGATGTCACAGCCAGCCTCAACAGCCTTCAGGTAGGTCATGAAGGCCAGGCCCGTGGTGGAGTGGGTGTGCAGGTCGATGGGCATGCCGGGAACAGCGTCCTTGATAGCGGAAACCATGTCGTAAGCTTCCTGGGGACCCATGATGCCGGCCATATCCTTGATGCAGATGGTGGAAGCGCCCATTTCCTTCAGTTCCTTCACGGTCTGCACCTACTTGCTGTGGGTGTGGACGGGAGAGGTGGTGTAGGAAATGGTACCGGAAGCGATGGCACCGGCGTTGACAGTAGCCTCCATAGCCACCTTCAGGTTCTTCACATCGTTCAGGGCGTCGAAAATACGGATCACATCGATGCCGTTTTCCACAGCCTTGGTAACAAACAGCTTAACAAAATCATCGGGATAGTGGGAATAGCCCAGAACATTCTGACCACGCAGAAGCATCTGCAGCTTGGTGTTGGGCATTGCCTTGCGGATCTTCCGCAGACGCTCCCAGGGATCTTCGTGCAGATAACGCAGACATACATCAAAGGTTGCGCCGCCCCAGCACTCGGCGGCATAGAAGCCGGCCTTGTCGATGGTCTTGAGCATAGGCTCAAACTTTTCGAAGGGCAGACGGGTCGCGATCAGAGACTGGTTCGCATCACGCAGAACGGTCTCCACAAACTGAACTTTTTGTGCCATTTATAAAACCTCCGTAGAAATAAATATACTATATGCGGATGTGCTTTTTTCATCAAAGCCACATCCTCCACCGAATACAATATTACCATAAGAACATACAAAAGTAAACATTTTTTTCACGAAATGAAGAAAAAGATAAAGACTGCTACGAAATTGGTAAATCCCTGTTTATCGGGCTTTTGACAAGAAAAGCCCAGAGGTGCGGATGTGCGCCCCTGGGTGGTGTGCTTTTTGGAATTATTCTTCCTCGTTATCGGAAAACAGGTAATTTACCAGCTTGGTTGCCAGGATGATGATGCCGATAATGGCAAAGATCACCAGCATACCCACGCCCATATGCTTCAGGTTTTCCACAAAGGCGGCGGGATTAAAGGAAAAGCTGTTGGTCAAAAAATGCATTTACTTAACCTCCCATCAGCCGCGCGGCAATGTTTAAGATGATGCCGCCGGCGATCACCGATGCGATCTGTCCGGAAACATTGACACCGATGGAGTGCATCAGAAGGAAATTCTGAGGATCCTCCTTCTGGGCCATTTTGTGCACGATACGACCGGACATTGGGAAGGCGGAAATGCCTGCCGCGCCGATCATCGGATTGACCTTGTTCTTCGTAAACAGGTTCAAAAGCTTTGCAAACAGCACGCCGCCGGCGGTGTCCACAATAAATGCCACCAGACCCAGACCCATAATCAGCAGGGTATCCACCTGCAGGAACTTGTCCGCGGTCATATTGAAGGCGACGGAAATGCCCAGGAAAATGGTGATCAGGTTTGCCAGCACATTTTGGGCAGTGTCAGACAGGGAATTGAGCACGCCGCACTCCCGGATCAGGTTGCCGAACATCAAAAAGCCGATCAGGGCAGTGGCCTGGGGGATGATGGCGGATGCCACGATGGTGATGATAATGGGGAACAGGATGCGGGTGAGCTTGGAAACAGACTTCTGCTGGTAGGGCATCCGGATCAGGCGCTCTTTTTTGGTGGTCAGCAGCTTGATCACCGGCGGCTGTATCACCGGCACCAGCGCCATATAGGAGTAGGCGGCCACGGTGATGGCGCCTACATACTGGGAGCCCAGCTTATTGGCAACCGCAATGGAGGTAGGACCGTCCGCCGCGCCGATGATGGCGATGGAGAAGAAGTCCCGAAAATCCGGGAAGAACATACTTGCCATACATAGGGTAAAGAAAATACCGAACTGGGCAGCTGCACCGAAGAACATCAGCTTGGGATTGGAAAGCAGAGGACCGAAATCGATCATTGCGCCAATGCCGATGAACAGCAGCAGGGGGAACAGCTCGTTGGCAATACCGGCAGAGTACAGCTCCTGAATGGGGCCTACCAGGGCATCGGAGAAGGGGATGTTTACCAGGATCGTGCCGAAGCCCATAGGCAGAAGCAAAGACGGCTCCATTTCCTTCTTAACCGCAAGATAGATCAGCACACAGCCGATCAGGATCATAACCAGCTCCTGCCAGCCAAAGGACAGCAGGTTTTTATACAGAATTTCCATTTGCGCCTCTCCTTATGCCAGAACTACCAAAGGTGCATCGGTGTCCACGGAGGAGCCCTTGGTCACCAGAACCTGGGAAACGGTGCCGGCCTTGGGTGCCATAATTTCGTTTTCCATTTTCATAGCCTCCAGCACTACCAGGACCTGGCCTTCTGTTACGGCCTGGCCGGGT
>JAZNDF010000080.1:0-21559 GCA_045587925.1 Faecousia sp. | reverse complement strand
TGTGCTCAAAGAAAGCCGGACCATGTTCTATCAGGCGTGCTTGCTGCAACAAACCGTCCCTCGGTCTTACCCCGCACTTACAGTATAGCATATAAGGGGTTCATTGGGCGTGTGTGCGGTATCACGGCATGGATGTTCTGTTGTCTCCTGAGGAAAAGGAAAATTCACAAGAATAGTAAACAAATCTGGCGGGGAGTGCTTTTGCGCTCCCCGCCTTTTTCTATTTGCTTTCCATTCGTTAATCGTACTCTGCGCTGTCTTCCTGCTGGATCTCCAGCAGCAGTTTTTTATCCTGCTTGGATGACAAATCCAGCTTTTCATACATATCCGGTCTGCGCTGTCTGGTTCTGCGTATGGACTGCTTGCGCCGCCACTGGCGCACCTTTTCGTGGTTTCCGGACAGAAGGATCTGGGGCACTTCCCTGCCGTGCCAGACGGCAGGACGGCTATACTGGGGATACTCCAGCATACCGTTAAAATGACTTTCATCTTCAAAACATTCCGGATCAGCCAACACGCCGGGGACCATACGACACACAGCATCTGTCACAGCCATTGCCGCGATCTCACCACCGGTCAAGACAAAATCTCCCAGAGAGATTTCCTCATCCACACACTCATCGATAAACCGCTGGTCAACGCCTTCATAATGTCCGCAAACTAAAATAAGGTTATCCAGCTTACTTAAGCGGATGGCATCTTCCTGGCGGAAGGTTTTTCCGCAGGGAGAAAGGTAAATGGTATGCACAGGACCGCCAGCCTGATCGCACACTGCCTCCCAGCAACGGTACAAGGGATCCGCAGTCATAACCGCTCCCCTTCCTCCGCCGTAGGGATAATCATCTACCTGATTTTGCTTGTTTGCGGTATAGTCACGGATCTGGTGGGTCTCGATACGGATAAAACCCCGCTCCTGGGCGCGGCCCAGGATGCTTTCAGACAGCACATCCCCCACAGTCTCCGGAAACAGGGTAAGAATATCAACTCTCATCTGTCCGCATCCCTTCGATCAATCGAATATGCATTTCCTCCGCGTCCAAATCCGTAGAAAGGATAAATGCTTTTACCGCCGGGATCATATACTCATATTCTCCGCGGACCACATATACCTTATTTCCGGGATAGTCCAGAACATCCGCAACGGCACCGATCTGCTTGCCCTCGGCGAATACTTTAACGCCGATCAGCTCCGCCGCAAAAATAATGTCAGGATCTGCATCCTCGCGGAATATCTGCACCGTTTTTCCACGCATTGCCTGAGCCTGCTCCATTGTGTCGATCCCGGACAATTTAAGCAAATTGCAGCTTTTTTGAACGCGGCAGCTTTCCACCTTATATTCCACGCCTTCAATATAAACGCGCTTAAAATCCAACAAAAATTCCGGACCGTCCGCCCAGGGCAAAACCTTCATTTCGCCGCGAACGCCGTGGGTGGTTACGATCTCGCCGGAGTCTAAAAATTTCAGTTTCATAAAACACCTCGGAAAGGAAAATGCGTGACGCAAACCGTCACGCATTACCCGTTAATCCACGATTTCTACCGTGATCTTTTCGCCGGTGCGCTGGGCAACGGTTTTCACGATTGTGCGAATTTCTTTCGCAATTCGGCCCTGGCGGCCAATCACTTTACCCATATCGCCGGGGGCAACATGAAGCTCCAGTACTTTTCCGTCCTCATCGGACACCTCATTAACCGTAACTGCGTCAGGATCGTCCACCAGATTCTTTGCCATATACAGCAAAAGTTCTTTCATTGTACAACTCCTTTGAGCAATTACAGGACGCCGGCATTCTTCAGCAGTCCACGAACGGTATCAGTAGGCTGTGCGCCGTTCTTGATCCAGTTCTGTGCCTTCTCGGCATCGATAGTAATGGTAGCGGGCTCGGTCAGGGGGTTGTAGGTACCGATTTCCTCGATGCAACGGCCATCACGGGGGCTGCGGGAGTCAGCAACAACGATCCGATAGAAAGGAGCCTTCTTTGCACCCATTCTTCTAAGTCTGATTTTAACCATCAGTTTCACCTCCAAGTAAATTTATGTCTTTATATCGCAAAGCAATTTGCTTTCAGCGAACAATATAACAGGGCTTATAAGCCAGGGAAGCCACCGAGACCGCCAAAGCCCCGCATACGCTTCATTTTTCTTCCGGCACCGGGACCGGAGAACTGCCGGATCATCGAACGCATCTGCTCAAAGGATTTGAGCAGTCTGTTCACATCCTCTACCTTCACACCGGAGCCGGCGGCAATTCGCTTTTTGCGGCTTGCACCAATGATGTTTGGATTTTCCCGCTCCTTGGGTGTCATAGACAGGATGATCGCCTCCGTGCGCCCCATTGCTTTTTCATCCAGCTGAACATTTTTCAGACCTGCACCGCCGGGCATATGGGCAAGAATATCCTGCATAGAGCCCATTGATTTGATCTGAACAAGCTGATCGTAAAAATCCTGCAAGGTAAACTTGTTGGATTTTAACTTTTCTTCCATTTCGGCGGCTTTCTTTTCATCAAAAGCCTTCTCTGCCTTTTCGATCAGGCTGAGAACATCGCCCATACCCAGGATACGGGAAGCCATACGGTCCGGATGGAAGGGTTCGATATCCTCAAGCTTTTCGCCGATGCCGGCAAATTTAACCGGCTTGCCGGTAATTGCCCGAACCGAAAGTGCCGCACCGCCTCTGGCGTCACCGTCCAGCTTGCTGAGCATAACTGAATCAATATCCAGCCACTCATTAAAGCTCTGTGCCGCATTCACCGCATCCTGACCGGTCATTGCATCCACAACCAGCATAATTTCATCCGGATTCACCGAAGATTTAATATTCTTCAGCTCATCCATCAGCGCTTCATCCACATGCAAGCGACCTGCGGTATCCAAAAACACCATATCGTGACCGTGCTGTCTTGCGTATAGCACAGCTTCTTTTGCGATCTTCACAGGGTCTTCCTGTCCTTTTTCAAACACAGGAATGCCCAGCTTCTCACCGCAAACCTTCAGCTGGGTAATCGCTGCAGGTCGGTAAATATCACAAGCCACCAGCAGAGGATTCTTGCCTTGCCGCTTCATCAGTCCGGCAAGCTTACTGCCATTTGTGGTCTTACCGGCACCTTGCAGACCAACCAGCATTACAACGGTCGGTCCGTTGGGACTTGTTTTAATATGCTTGGTATCACTTCCCATCAGGGCAGTGAGCTCCTCGTTAACGATCTTAATAATCATCTGCGCAGGGCTTAACGCTTCCAAAACATCCGCGCCAACGCACCGTTCCGTTACAGATTTTGTAAAATCCTTAACCACTTTATAGCTTACATCCGCTTCCAGAAGCGCCATACGAATTTCACGCATTGCTTCCTTCACATCGGATTCCTTCAGCCGGCCCTTTCCTCTGAGTCTTCTGAAGGTTGCAGCAATTTTTTCAGTCAATCCTTCAAATGCCATACTAATCTCCCAGTGCCTCAGCCGCTGTGACAATGTCACTGGCCAAAGCAGAAACATTTGCATCTTCGTGCCGCGCCAAAATACGGGCATTTTGCAAAATCACTTTTGATGCCTTTCGGCAGGAAATATCCCGGCGGACACAGTCGGTTTTTTCTTCCATTTTGCGCAATAATGCTTCCGTGCGGCTTAAATTATCGTGAACGCCTTGACGGCTGATCCCCAATTCCTCACCGATCTCGCCTAAAGAAAGATCCTGATGATAGCGCATTTCAAAGCAAAGCTGCTGACGCTGGGTAAGCAGTGCGCCATAATAATCATACAGTAAGATCAGTTCTGTACCGTTCATCAGGGGCCTCCTGTCAAGGTTCAAAGCTTTATACCTGCGGTATTATAACACAGTGATCCGCCGCTGTCAAGCTTTTTTACATTACACCTTTATATTTTTATTCGATTTGATGCCAGCAGTCGATTTCCGCTGTGATAATAAACCCCATCCGCTCATAAAGTGCCATCGCCTTTTTGTTTTCTGAAGCGACATTGAGTATCATCCGTTCCCCACCAAGGGCGTAATTCAGCGCGAGAATTACTGCTTCTCCCCCTCCAGGCTGAAGGGAAATCACCCCATCGATCCGTTCCCCGGAGGCAATACCGATGCCAAGCAGTATGCCATCCCTGTGAACAAAGTATCCGCCGCCCTGCTGTAAGAGCTTTTTACTCTGCAAAATAGACATATAAGAAAAATTCGGCACCTTGCACATCCGTTCATTATAAATACTGCGCCACTGCGCAAGTGTCTGCTCTGTTACCGGAAACAATGACGCATCCGTATCCGACAAACCCTCCCGCATTCTGGACATTTCATATATGCGGGTATGCACAGGATATTTTTCCAAAACACAGTGATTGGCGGCAAATATTTTTTCAGCACCGGCAAATTTACAAAAATCTATACACTCTTCCAGGAGCTTTTCCGGTTCCTGGGAATCGAGTATTTTGATATATGCAGAACTCGTATAGGGAATTTCTTTTAATGTCAGACTTGCAATTCCGTTATCCGTATTAAAAAAAGGAAAATCCTTCATATCAGCCCTCCTTTTGTTAATTGTACCACGAAACCGCATAATCGTCCACAAGATTTCATACAATCTGTAAATAAAATGAATATCACTTGATTTCTCACAAAAAGTCTTTATAATGTGTAGCTGTAATAAGCCACGAAGGGAGGTCATATTGTGAAGAAGATCATCTGCAAAAAGGAATACGATACTGAAACAGCTGCTCTGATCAAAAAGTATACTTACGGTTGTTTCGGCGATCCCGCCGGTTTTGAAGAAACCCTCTACCAGACACCGTCCGGCTTGTACTTTCTTTATGTAAACGGCGGTGAGCAGTCCACTTATCCTTGTGAGGACATTATTCGCCTTGCCAAAACCAAAGTAAATGACTGGTTGAATGCGCACTAAAAAAATATATGTAGCCACAGCACAGGAACATCCTTGCTGTGGCTATTTTTTCTTGACAGAATGTGATATTATAAATAGTAAAGTAATTTTAGGAAATTCAGGACTCATCTATGAAGAAAACAGTAATTTTATGCCTTATCATATTTCTGCTGAGCTTATTTTCCGGCTGTCAAAGCGGTACCGAAGCCTGCGAAATCGCAGCCACGACCCTGCCCGTTTATGAGTTTACATCTACGCTGTGCCAAGGTACAGATCTAAAGGTTTGTCAGATCGTCACACAGAATGTTTCCTGTCTGCACGACTATACCCTTCAATCATCGCAGATGCGGCTTGTGGAGGGTGCGGATACCGTTATCATCAATGGCGGCGGTCTGGAGGATTTTCTCACAGATGTGTTATCCGGAAAAAACACGGTAATTGACACATCGGAGCATATTACACTGGAATGTGCCGAAGAAAGTCACGACCACAATCACAGTCATCACCACGACCACGACCCTCACATCTGGCTGTCTCCTGCTAATGCAATTATGATGGCAGAAAATATTTGTGAAGGACTGAGCAAGCAGTACCCCCAATACGCCGATCTGTTTTCAGATAACCTTACTGATCTGACCGCCAGATTACAGGCACTCCAGCTTTACGGAGAAGAAACCCTGTCTTCCCTGTCCTGCCGCGAGCTCATTACCTTCCACGACGGTTTTTCCTATTTTGCCCAGGCCTTTGACCTGACAATATTAAAAGCCATAGAGGAAGACTCCGGAAGCGAGGCGTCCGCATCGGAATTAAAAGAGATCGTTACATTGATAGACGAGCACTCCCTTCCCGCTATCTTTACAGAAACAAACGGAAGTACTTCATCGGCAAAAACAGTTTGTGCAGAAACCGGCGCCAGTCTGTTTTCATTGGATATGGCAATGTCCGGCAGTGGCTATTTTGATGCAATGTACCATAATATCGATACCATAAAGGAGGCTTTGGGATGAACATTTCTTCCCACGGTGGCCCTTGCGGACACTCCTGTTGTCTGCGTGTTCAGGACCTTTGCGTTAAGATCGGTAATGACACCATCTTAAATCATATTGACCTTCATATGCATTGCGGCGAGCTGGTTGCGCTGATCGGTCCAAACGGAGCCGGTAAAAGCACCCTTCTTAAAGCGATTTTAGGTCAGCAGGAATACGATGGCGTGATCTCCTTTGCTGTGCCAGGTCAGCGAAACCGTACACCGAAAATCGGATATGTGCCCCAAAGCCCTGCTTTTGATCCCGGCGACCCTGTCACCGTGGCTGACCTGTTTTCCTGCTGTATGAGCAAGCGCCCTGCTTTTCTCGGCATTTCCAGATCTATGCGCAGTAAAATACTGACCTGTCTTGAGCGGGTGCAAGGCGAAGACTTGATCGACAAGCGGATAGGGACTTTATCCGGCGGCGAATTGCAAAGGGTGCTTCTTGCGCTGGCACTGGAACCGATCCCCAATATTTTAATATTGGATGAGCCGCTTTCCGGTGTGGATGTAGACGGTATTGAAACACTGATGGATATGCTCGATGATATCCGAAAGGATTATGATCTTTCCATTCTGATGACTACCCACGATTTTGTTACCCTTCCCAAGTATGCTGATCAGGTAGCTCTCATTGACCGCACTTTGGTCTGCTCCGGAACCCCTGTTGAGGTTCTCGCCTCTGATGCCTTCCGCAAGGTCTTCAACCGAAAAGGAGGTATCTTATAATGGGTATATGGTACTGGCTCTGCGATGTACTGCCTGTAGAAATGCTCCGGTGGGATTTTATGAAAAACGCCCTGCTGGCAGTCATTTTAATGGCACCTCTGTTTGGACTGTGCTCTACAATGATCGTAACCGGCCGTATGAGCTTTTTCTCTGACGCGCTGGGACATTCCGCATTCACCGGAATCGCCATCGGTTGTATTTGCGGCGTTGCCGCACCAACCTGGGTGGCAGTCATATTCTCCCTTGCATTTGCACTGCTGTTCTCCTATGTACGCAGCAAAAGCAATCAGGCGGCAGATACCTTGATCGGTGTATTTTCCAGCACAGCTGTCGCCTTGGGAATTTTTATTGCTACATTTGACGGTGGAAGCTTCACCAAATACAACAAGTATCTCATCGGTGACATTCTGTCTGTTACACCGGCACAGATCGGCTTGCTGGCACTTTTGTTGATCGGCGTCGTGATCTTTTGGGTGATCAGTGCAAACCGGCTGACACTAACCGCTATCCACCCACAGCTGGCATCCTCCCGCGGAATTCCGATCGGTTTGACCCAAACGGTATTTACGGCGGCAATTGCTGTGATCGTGACTCTGGCAATCTCCTGGGTCGGCTTGCTGATCCTAAACTCCTTACTTGTACTTCCCGGTGCATCCGCGAAAAACATTTCAAAAAATCTAAAGCAATACAGTCTTTTTTCCGTACTGTTTGCGTTGCTGTCCGGTATTGCCGGCCTTTGCATCTCCTACTTCCTGGGAACATCTGCCGGTGCCGCAATTTCCCTGGTGCTTGCCATTATTTTTGCTGTTACTTTTTCCCTGAGAAAGGTCTTTAGATAATATGGAAACCGTCAATCTGCAGGTAATCGCCCATATGAGAAGCGATTTTGCCACAAAATTCGGCATTCCCCGTCAAAGCGGTCTTGTTGAGGCCCTTCGTTCCACGATCGTATTCGAACCGGAATTCAGAAATCCGGATGCTCTGCGCGGAATAGAAGACTACTCTCACCTTTGGATCATCTGGCAGTTTTCCGAGTCTGTCCGGCAGGAATGGTCCCCCACTGTCCGCCCGCCCAGATTGGGAGGAAATACCCGGATGGGCGTATTTGCTACCCGCTCCCCTTTTCGCCCCAATGCCATAGGAATGTCCTGTGTAAAACTGATCGGTCTTGAACAGACTGCGGATAACGGAACGGTCATCCAAGTTTCCGGTGCTGACCTTATGAACGGAACGCCAATTTTTGACATTAAACCGTACATTCCCTACAGCGACTGCCACGCAGATGCAACCGGCGGTTTTACAGATTATGCCAAGGATTTCCTGCTGAATGTTCACTTCCCTGAGAATTTGCTTGCCTGCATCCCATCGGATAAGCGCGAGGCTCTGCTCGGTGTCCTGTCGCACGATCCCCGTCCTTCCTATCAGCACGCAGAAGATCGCATTTATGGGCTGACCTTTGCCGGCTTTGATGTCCGTTTTTCTGTTAAAGAAACCACATTATTTGTGAAAGAAGTTAACAAGTTATGATCATTGATTTCCATACCCACGCCTATCCGGATGCGGTTGCGCCTGTTGCCCTTGGGCATATGGGGGATTTGGCAAAGTGCTCCTTTTATACGGACGGCACTGCTGCAAATTTAATCTCCTCTATGGCAGAGGCCAAAATCGATTACAGTGTGGTTCTACCGGTGGTTACGAACCCGTCCAAAACCGGCAATATCAACAATCTCTCCATTGCCTGCAACGGCAAAGACGGACTGATCTATCTGGGCGGTATCCACCCGGATACAGAAGATTTCCGCAAAGAATTAGACCGCCTGAAACAAGCAGGGATTGCCGGCTTCAAAATTCATCCGCAGTACCAAAACACGCCTATCGACGATATTCGCTATCTGAGAATTTTGGAATATGCCGCCAAGCTGGAGCTTGTGGTCGTTACCCACGCAGGTGTTGAGGGAGCCTTCCCCGACCGGGATCTCAGCAATCCGAAAATGCTTCGCAATGTGCTGACGCAAGTCCCCGGCGTTCAGATGGTCGCCGCGCATATGGGCGGCGTTTGGTGCTGGGATACGGTAGCAGAATATCTGCTGGATACAGATGTTTATCTGGATGCGTCCTGCGTGCTCGGTCCTCTAAAACGGTTAAACGGCAATTCCTCCAGGTACACACCTGCATTTTTGATGGAACCGGACGCATTTCTTCCCCTGCTTCGGCAATTTGGTGCCCATCGGATCTTATTCGGCTCTGATACACCCTGGACAAGTCAGAAGGATTGTATCGACACCTTTATGGCACTTCCCCTTTCCAAAGAAGAAATTGCTTCTGTTTTGTACAAAAATGCCTGCAAGCTGCTCAAAATGGAAAACATCTGCACAGATAGGAAATAGAATTAAGGAGATATCAAATGAAGCTTTCCCAGCGGAATATGACCAGTGAACCTTTGTTTTCCGGGATCGTATTCTATGCAATTCCCATTATACTTACCGGCGTTTTACAGCTTCTGTTTAATGCCGCAGATCTTGTTATCGTCGGTCGTTATTGCGGCAGTATCTGTGTTGGCGCTGTCAGCAGCACCAACTCCATCACACACCTTCTGGTCAACCTGTTCATCGGATTATCCGTCGGTGCAGGCGTATCGGTAGCCCAGGGTCTTGGTGCAAACCGCACAGAAGATGTGCACCGGGCTGTGCATACGGCAATTCCCATAGCCTTGATCAGCGGTGCTGTTTTGACTGTAGGCGGCATTATTTTTGCAGAAGATCTTTTGATCTTAATGAAAACACCGGAAAGCGTACTCCCCCTTTCTGCCCTTTATATGAAGATCTATTTTGGCGGCATAGTCTTTTCTATGATCTATAATTTCAGCGCCGCCATTCTCAGAGCTGCCGGTGATACCAAAAGTCCTTTGATCTTCCTAGTCATATCCGGTGTCGCCAATGTGATCCTGAACATCATTTTCGTAACTGCCTTCCATATGGATGTGGACGGCGTTGCGCTGGCCACTACGATTTCCCTGGGTATTTCTGCGTTTTTGACTGTCCGGGCACTGATGAAGCGAACCGACAGCTGTAAGCTCTGCCTGAGAAAACTGCGGATCTGCAAGAAATCATTGGGCAAAATCCTTCGTATCGGTATTCCCTCCGGCATTCAGGGCTGTATGTTCTCCGTATCCAATGTTCTGATCCAATCTTCCATCAACAGCTTTAACTCTGAAGCTTTAATGTCCGGAAACGGTGCTGCTGTAAATATTGAGGCTTTTATCATCACTTCAATGAATGCCTTTCACCAGTCTGCAGTCAATTACACCGGACAGAATTTGGGCGCAAGAAAATATAACCGGGTTCGCAAAAGTGTCGGTGTCAGTCTGTTATATACCCTCATCACAGGCGTTTTCCTCAGCACAATTGTCTATATATTCGGAGAAAGGCTTCTTGGCACCTATATTGTAGACTCCCAGGAAGCGATCGAGTACGGACTGCTTCGGTTTTCCTATGTGTGCCTTTTCTATTTTGCCTGTGGAATTATGGATGTTTTTACAGGGGCTCTGAGAGGTATGGGGTCATCCTTTACCCCTATGCTAATCAGTATATTAGGCGTATGCGGTATTCGTCTTGCCTGGATCTTTACCATTTTCCGAATCCCGCAATACCACACACCGGAGTCTTTATATTTGTCCTATCCAATTTCCTGGATCGCGACCCTTTTTGCGCAGGCGATCGCCTTTGCGATTATTTTCCGAAAAAAATCCGGTTGCTCTGTTCTGCAAAGAAGAATTCAATGATTTTGAAATTAACTCTTGCAAACAGGATTGTATTGTGTTATAGTAAACAAAAGCTTAAAAGTAGGAGGCCATATCGGTCATGTTCAACATTGCTGCGCAGTACTTTTTTAGCTACTATTACTTTTTCTTTAGCAAAAAGTAATAGAGATTTGTGCTGCAATGATTTTAAGCTAACCGTGTATTTTCCGGCGCCGCACAGATCGTATCTGTGTGGCGCTAATTTTTTATGGAGATGAAAAAAATGATTGCTGTATTAAAAAGTGGTACAACCCCGGAACAAACAGAGCATCTGATCAAATGGCTGAATCATATGAATTTGGATGTTCACATTTCAGAAGGTCAGGAAATTACGGTCCTGGGCCTGATCGGTGACACCAGCCGTGTGGATATGGAGCTGCTCGGCAGTCTGGAGATCGTAGAAACAGTGAAGCGCATTTCCGAGCCATACAAGCAGGCAAACCGCAAATTCCACCCCAACAATACAGTTATTTCCATTGGGGATGCCAAAATCGGCGACGGACATTTTTCAATGATCGCCGGCCCCTGCTCTGTGGAAAGTGAAGATCAGATCATCGAGGTTGCAACTGCCGTTAAGCAGGCCGGTGCAAATATCCTCAGAGGCGGCGCTTTTAAGCCCCGCACCTCCCCTTATGCCTTCCAGGGTATGAAAGGCGAAGGAATCCGTCTGCTGCTGGAAGCAAAAAAAGTGACAGGCCTTCCTATCATCACAGAGATAATGAACATCCGCACACTGGACCTGTTTGAAGATGTGGATATCATTCAGGTGGGTGCCAGAAATATGCAGAATTTCGACCTTCTGCAGGAGCTGGGCAAAACCAAAAAGCCTATTTTGTTAAAGCGCGGTCTTGCAAACACCCTTCAGGAGCTGCTGATGAGTGCGGAATACATTATGAGCGAAGGCAACGAAAATATCATTCTGTGTGAGCGCGGTATCCGTACCTACGAAACCTACACCCGCAACACCCTTGATCTCTCTGCCGTTCCTGTGCTTCACGAGATCACACACCTTCCCGTTGTGGTCGACCCCAGCCACGCCACAGGCAAGGCATTCCTCGTTCCCTCTATGGCAGTGGCCGCAGCTGCTGCCGGTGCCGACGGCATTATGGTGGAGGTTCACAACAATCCCGCCTGTGCCCTTTGTGACGGCGCACAGTCCCTGACCCCCGATCAGTTCGCAGATCTGAATCTTCGGGTGCAGAAGGTCAGAGAGGCGATCTTATGACCGTTGGAATCTTAGGCCTGGGTCTGATCGGCGGTTCTCTTGCCCGTGCTTATACCAAAGCGGGACATACCGTTCTGGCCTGCGAGCAGGATACATCTATGTTTATGTTCGCACAGCTGGCAGGTGCTTGCGGCGGTGTTCTGGACTCCAGCACCATTCCGTCCTGCAACTTAATTCTTCTTTCCATCTATGCCGGTGGCTCTGCCCGGTGGCTGGAGGAAAACGGAAAATATATTTCCCCCGATGCCCTGGTCATTGACTGCTGTGGTATCAAAAGTGAAATCTGTGACCGATGCTTTCCCGTCGCAGAAAAGTACGGCTTTACCTTTGTGGGAGGACATCCTATGGCAGGTTCCCACAATTCCGGCTTCAAATACAGCCGTTCCAACTTATTCCAGGGCGCGCCAATGGTTCTGGTTCCTCCCCGTTTTGACGATGCCGCACTTCTGCAACGCTGTCAAGATGCCCTTGCTCCCTGCCGTTTCGGATCGTTCTCTGTAACCACGGCCCAGGAGCACGACCGAATGATCGCTTTCACTTCGCAAATGCCCCATATTGTCAGCAATGCATTTATCAAATCCCCGACTGCACAAAACCACAAAGGCTTCTCAGCAGGCAGTTATAAGGATCTGACAAGAGTCGCCTGGCTGAATCCCCAAATGTGGGCAGAGCTGTTTCTTTCCAACCGGGAAAACGTGTTGTTTGAGTTAAATCAGTATATAAATGCTTTAACCGCATACCGCACCGCCATTGAAAAAGAGGATGCGGATGCTTTGATCGCACTTCTTGCAGAAGGGCGTAAATGTAAGGAGGAGGTTGACGGATGAATACCGTTACCGTTCGCGCATCTAAAGAATACCGGGTCGTCATCGGCAACGGCCTGCTGGACAAGCTTGGTAGTTATACCGCCGCCATAAAAGCGCCCGGAAAAGCCGCGATCATCAGCGACAGCAATGTATGGCCCTTGTACGGCGATGATGCAGAAAAGAGCTTGCAAAAAGCCGGTTTTGAAGTATGCCGTTATATATTCCCCGAAGGCGAAGGCAGTAAAAACGCCGAAACCTATCTGAATATATTAAATTTTCTGGCAGAAAACCAAATTACCCGTTCCGATGTTGTGATCGCCCTTGGCGGCGGCGTAGTGGGTGATATTACCGGTTTTGCTTCTGCTACTTATCTTCGTGGTGTCTCCTGCATTCAGGTCCCAACAACCGTACTGGCAATGGTTGATTCCTCTGTTGGCGGCAAGACCGCCATCGACCTACCTGCCGGAAAAAACCTCGCAGGTGCATTTTATCAGCCTTCCCTGGTGCTTTGTGATATGGATGTGCTGAATTCCCTTCCGGAAAGTATTTTTAGGGACGGCTGTGCTGAGATCATCAAATACGGTATTCTCTACGATCCTGCCCTGTTTGCACACCTGAAGGAAAAGGGTTTGAAATTTGACCGTGAGGCCGTCATTACCCGATGTGTGGAGCTGAAACGGGATGTTGTTGCTGAGGACGAATTTGATACCGGCGCGCGTCAAAAGCTGAATTTGGGACACACCTTTGGTCACGCAGTAGAAAAAGAAAGTAACTTCTCCCTTTCCCACGGCCAAGCCGTTGCGATTGGAATGGCAATGGCGGCGAAAGTGGCCTGTCAGAACAAGCTGTGTGACACAACGCTCGTCTCAGAAATTCACACAGTTCTTCAGTCGTTCGGACTTCCCTGCGCCACGGATTATTCTGCTAACCAGCTTTATCGCTCTGCACTGTCCGACAAAAAGCGCAGTGGCGGTTCTGTAAATCTGATCCTTCCGGAGCAAATCGGTTCGTGTATCATTTATCCTATACCGATAACGGCACTTCAATCCTTTATTGAGGAAGGTTTATAATGGACATTATTATTCAACCGGGCAAACTAAGCGGCAAAATCGATGCGATTCCATCCAAATCCCAGGCGCATCGCTTGCTGATCTGCTCTGCCTTTTCTGACAAGAAAACATTTCTGCATTGCCCGCAGACAAACGAAGACATTGAAGCAACTGCCGACTGTCTGCGTGCTTTAGGTGCGGAAATCTGCAGAAGCGAGGATGGCTATCAGGTGGTGCCGGTCCGCAAAATACCCCAAACCGCACTCCTTAACTGTCGGGAAAGCGGATCGACCCTTCGATTTATGCTTCCGGTCGCAGGTGCACTGGGCGTGAACGCCACCTTTCTTATGGCAGGCAGACTGAGTAGCCGCCCCCTTTCTCCTTTATGGGAAGAAATGGAACGAATGGGGTGTACCTTATCCCGCCCCACAGCCGAAACTCTCGAATGCTCAGGCAAGCTGACTTCCGGTCATTACCGCATAGACGGCAGCGTTTCCAGCCAGTTTATCAGCGGATTGCTGTTTGCATTGGCTCTGATCCCCGGAACGAACAGCCTAGAGATCACCGGGAAAACAGAATCTGCCCCCTATATTGAAATGACCCGCCAGGCTTTATCCAGGTTCGGTGTTTCCACACAAAGCTATCAGATTTCCGGCGCATTTCCCTTCCGTTCCCCCGGCACTTTGGATGTAGAGGGCGACTGGAGCAACGGTGCATTTTTCCTTGCCGCAAAAGCGCTGGGAAGCGACCTTCAGATCGGCGGTCTGGATCCAAGCTCTGCCCAAGGTGACCGGGCCGTATCCGCAATCATAACCGATCTAAAAGAAAACATCACCCTTTCTGCTGCAGATATTCCAGACCTTGTGCCAGTTCTTTCGGTGGTCGCGGCGGCAAACAAGGGTGCGACCTTTACAAATATTCAGCGACTCAGGCTGAAGGAGTCTGATCGTGTAGCTTCTGTCATTGCAATGCTGGATGCTCTGGGCATTCGTGCCGAGGCTACCCAGGAAAGCTTGACCGTATATCCCGGTCAGCTGCGAGGCGGCATAGTTGATGCTGTGAACGATCATCGAATTGCAATGTCAGCGGCCATTGCCGCAACGATTGCGGCGGGTCCCGTAACCATTCTTGGCGCACAGTGCGTTTGTAAATCCTACCCCTCTTTCTGGGAGGAATACGGAAGATCAGGAGGTAATTATGAGCAGTACATACGGTGAAAGATTAAAGCTCTCCATATTCGGTCAATCTCACGGGCCAGCCATTGGTATGACCCTGGACGGCATACCTGCCGGACTTCCTGTGGATTTTGATGCATTGCAAGCCTTTCTGAATCGCCGCGCGCCCGGTTCCAATGACTACTCTACCCCGCGCAAGGAAGCAGACCGTCCGGAATTCTTATCCGGTATTTTAGACAATTACACCTGTGGCGCACCCATTGCCGCGGTAATTCACAACACAAATACCCGCTCCGGTGATTATGGAGAATTAAAAGACTGCCCCAGACCGGGACACGCAGATTTTACCGCACAGATCAAATACGGCGGCTACCAGGATGTAGCCGGCGGCGGACATTTTTCCGGCAGGCTCACTGCTCCCCTGTGCATTGCAGGCGGTCTTTGCAAACAGTGGCTGGAAAAAGAAGGCATTCAAATTGGTGCCCATCTTGTCTGTGTTGGCGGTGCCGCCGATGACCCCTTCGATCCTATGGCGCCACAGCTGGATCAAGTCCGCACCGACTTCCCTGTTCTTTCCGAAGCCGCAGGTGCCAGAATGCGGGAAATCATTTCCAAAGCCAAGGAAGACGGCGACAGTGTGGGCGGAATAATCGAGTGTGCTGTTACCGGATTGCCCGCCGGACTCGGAGACCCTATGTTTTACGGAATGGAAAGCCGAATTGCCCAGTTGATTTACGGGATCCCCGCAGTCAAAGCGGTGGAATTCGGAGCCGGATACGCCGCAGGCTATATGCGTGGAAGCGAGCATAATGATGCATATACCGTGAAAGACGGCGTCATTTGTCCCCAAACCAACCGTGCAGGTGGAATTTTAGGCGGTATTACCACCGGTATGCCCCTATGTTTCCAGGTTGCCATCAAGCCCACCCCTTCCATTGCTAAGCTGCAGCGATCCGCTTCCTTCAGCAAGCTGGAGGCTGTCGACCTTCAAATCAAAGGTCGTCACGATCCTTGCATCGCCCCCCGTGCTGTTCCGGTAGTTGAAGCAGCCGCCGCAATTGCTATTTTCGATGCCTATCTGTCTGGCAAATAATCAGGAGGTTTATTATGGATATTCAGGAAATCAGAAATCAAATTGACAAAGTAGATGATCAGCTTGTTGCACTGTTTGTAGAGCGTATGGGCTTGTCCGCCCAGGTTGCAGACTATAAAAAGGCAAACAATATGCCCATCTATGTGCCCGCAAGAGAACGGGAAATTTTACAGGATGTTGCAAAAAAAGCAGGTCCCGATATGGCAAACTATACCCGCGTTTTGTACTCACTGCTCTTTGAGCTGAGCCGCAGCTATCAAAGCAAGCGCAACGCAGAGGCAACGCCCCTGTATCAGACGATCACAAATTCCATTGAGAATACACCCAAGCTGTTCCCCCAGGCGCCTATGGTGGCTTGTCAGGGCGTAGAGGGCGCCTATTCCCAAATTGCCTGTGAGAAGATATTCAAGTCCCCACTGATTATGTACTTCAAAAATTTCGAGGGTATTTTCAATGCCATTGAACAAGGTCTGTGCCAATACGGCATCCTGCCCATTGAAAATTCCACAGCCGGTTCTGTGAAAAAGGTCTATGACCTGATGATCCGTCATAACTTCTCCATTGTGCGAACCTTCCGCCTGAAGATCGACCATAACCTTCTGGCAAAGAAGGGCACGAAGCTATCGGATATCAAAGAAATCTACTCCCACGAGCAGGCGATCAATCAATGTTCTGATTTCCTGGCAAATCATCCCAACATCAAGGTGATCAGCGTGGAAAACACAGCCGTTGCCGCCAGTATGGTCGCGCAGTCTGATCGGACGGATGTAGCCGCACTTTGCAGTCACGCCTGTGAGGAGCTTTACGGCCTTACCAGTCTTGCAGACTCTGTCCAGGACAAGGGCAACAACCGCACCCGTTTCATTTGTATCAGCAAAAATCTTGAGATATACCCCGGCTCGGACAAGACCAGCATTATGATGATCCTTTCCCACAAGCCCGGCGCACTTTACAAGGTGCTTGCCAGAATGTATACCCTGGGCATTAATGTGATCAAGCTGGAATCCAGACCCATTCCGGACCGTGAATTTGAATTTATGTTCTATTTTGATCTGGAAACCTCTATCTATTCCGAGGAATTTGTTCAGCTGATGTGCGAGCTGGATGACCTTTGCGAAGAATTTAAGTATTTGGGCAGTTACACAGAGGTGGTATGATGCAGTGCGGATTGCTGGGGCAAAAGCTGGGTCACAGCTACTCCCCTCAAATTCACAGTTTCCTGAGCAATTATTCCTATGTCCTGTTTGAAAAAGAGCCCCAGGCGCTTTCAGATTTCTTAAAAAACGGCAATTTCACCGGTCTGAATGTGACCATCCCTTATAAGAAGGATGTCCTGTCCCTTTGTGATCACCTGTCAGAACGGGCAAAACAACTGGGTTCTGTCAATACAATCGTCCGCCAGTCTGATAATACACTGATCGGACACAATACCGATTATTTCGGTTTCCTTTCAATGGTGAAGCAAAGCGGATTATCTGTTACGGGCAAGAAGGTTCTTGTATTGGGAAGCGGCGGTGCCTCTGTAACGGTCGTGGCAGTATTACAGGCGCTTGGTGCGGATGTTACGGTCATCTCCCGTTCCGGCCCTGACAATTACGGGAACATCGATAAACACGCGGATGCCGCTGTGATCGTCAACACCACACCTGTTGGGATGTATCCAAACACAGGAGAAAGCCCGGTAATGCTTGATATGTTCCCCCGCCTGGAGGGTGTGCTGGACCTGATATACAACCCCGCCAGAACCAAACTCCTTATGGATGCAGAGCAACGGGGGCTGATCGGCAAAAACGGATTGTGGATGCTGGTGGCCCAGGCAAAGGAAAGTGCCGAATGGTTTACGGGCAAAGAAATTCCGGAGTCTGCGATCGAAACCATCTACAATACATTGCGCCGGCAAATGGAAAATATCATTCTGATCGGTATGCCCGGCTGTGGCAAATCAACGGTAGGTGCACTTTTAGCAGAAAAATTGGGTATGACCTTTGTGGATGCGGATGCCGCAATCATCGAAAAGGCCGGAATGTCCATCCCGGAGATCTTCGAAGAATCCGGCGAAGACGGTTTTCGCCGGATAGAAACGGATGTTCTTGCACAGCTGGGTAAGAAATCAGGCCTTGTCATCGCAACCGGCGGCGGCTGTGTAACAAGATCGGAAAATTACGCCCATCTGCACCAAAACGGTCGGATCCTATGGCTGAAAAGGGATATCGCTTTCCTTCCTACGGAAGGCAGGCCTCTGTCTCAGGTAAACAGCCTTACAGAAATGTACAAAGTCCGCAAGCCGTTGTATGAACGATTTGCAGATTTTATCGTTGACAACAACGGCTTGCCGGAGCACGCACTCCTTCAAATTCTCGAAAAGGAGAATCAAATATGAACATATTGGTGATCAACGGTCCGAATATAAATATGCTGGGTATTCGGGAACCGGGAATTTACGGAAAACAAAGCTTCGCAGATCTGCTCGATTTGCTGAATGCCTGGTCAGCAGAATATGAATTATCCGTAAAACAATACCAGTCCAATCACGAGGGTGATCTTGTGGACGAAATTCAATCTGCATACGGAAAATTCGACGGTATCGTCATCAATCCCGGTGCATACACCCATACTTCCATTGCCATTTTGGATGCACTGAAAGCAGTAGCCATACCCGCGGTGGAGGTCCATATCTCCGATGTGGATGCAAGAGAGCCTTTCCGGCAGATTTCCTATGCCGGTCTTGCCTGTGAAAAAACAATTAAGGGACAGGGTCTTGACGGATACCGGCAAGCCTTGCTATACTTAAAAGAGAAATACGCCTAAAAGGAGAAGCTTATGGAAAGAGTTTATTTATGGGACAATGCACCCGGTATGTGTGAGGAAACACCTTACATCGATATTTACATTCCGGAAAACAAGAAGACCAATGCGGCCGTATTGGTATTTCCCGGCGGTGGCTATATTCGCCGCGCCGAACACGAACGGGAAAACTATGCGAAATTCTTAAGCGAACTGGGTATGACCGCCTTTATTGCCGGCTACCGCGTATCGCCCCACCGTTTCCCCCTGCCCTTGCTGGATGCCCGCCGTTGTATGCGCTACATCCGCGCAAATGCAGAAAAGTTTGGGATTGACAAAAACAAGATCGCGGCAATGGGTTCTTCTGCCGGCGGTCACTTGACTGCTATGCTTTCCACCTATACCAAGCCCATTGACTTTGAGGGTATGGATGCCATTGACGAAGAAGATTATATGCCCAATCTTCAGATTATGTGTTATCCCGCCATAGATCAGCCCAGTGAAGAAAAGCATTCCCACACCGCTTCTTATATGAATTTGATCGGTGAGCGCGATCCGGAGCTGGAAACCCAGATCAATCCGGTGAACAATGTCTGCGAAACAACGCCGGAGGCATTTTTCTTCCATACCAACGCAGACCCCGGCGTATCCGTGATCAACAGTTATGTGTATGCAACAGCTCTGCGCAAAAAGAATATTCCTGTTGAAATGCATATTTTCCCCGATGGCGGTCACGGTCTCGGTGTTGCCCCCGATCACCCTCATACTGCCCAGTGGTTCGGCTTGCTCTTAAATTGGTTCAAACGCCTTGGCTGGCTTTGATATATACAGACATATATAAACAAACAGCTACAGCTGAAATGTGAATTCACATTCCGGCTGTAGCTGTTTATGTTTTATTGCGTAGCTTCAACAGCTGGGCCGATTTCGGCGCCGCCGTTTGCGATTTTTCGTTCGTTAATGATTGCCCATCCTACAACAGCAAGCCAAATCACTAAAATCGCAGCCATTACACCAGCGATTATTGCAACGATCTTCTTTCTGATCTGTAGCTTGTGCAGCAATTCGGCATCGGTCAGGTCTCCCAAATATGTAGATGCGATCTGCTGGGGAGACCCAAAATGGGACGCAATTGCTTCGAAGCTTGCTTGGGGATTTTCTTCCAGAAAAGCGGCTATATTGGTTTTCAACTCACTAAGGATTTGCTTTTTCTGCTTCCGGGGACAAGTAAGATAACTGCGAATACTGCGAAAATAGCTTCGCAGCGCGGTACGATCAAGGTTCGTCATATTATATTTCTCCTTCGGGATAAATAATTCTAAACACGCCTTGCGTGGTTTCTTCATATTCCCGGATCATTTCCTGCAGGCGGCTTTCGCCTGCGGGCTCTAAATGATAGTAAATACGGGACATACGCTTTCCTACCAAAACACGGCGATCTGATATAAGCCCCTGTTCCTGCAAGCGGTACAACACGGGATATAACGAACCTTCTTGTGTAGTCAGCCTACCACCGCTGATTCTGGCAGTTTCCTGAACAAGCTGATAGCCATACATATCTTCCCGTTTCAGCAAGGCAAGAATAACCATAGAGGTCACACCTCGCCGAAACAGGCTTTGGCTATTATCTGAAGCCATAGTAACCACCTCCTATGCATCTACATATATTAAATAACACAATTGTTAACAAAAAGCAATACCTTTGTTGCAAAAATAATAGTTGACAATAAATATCGAATATGCGATACTAAAAATGAAAGAAAGGGATGCATTGTCAAAGAAGCAAAAAGACACACAAAACGAGTATAGGAGGGATAAATATGAGAATGGCAAAAATAATCACAATATTGCTTGCATTTGGTTTATTGCTGACAGGCTGTGTCAAGGAAATTCCGGATGAAACAACTGCTCCGGAGCCGGTAAAACAGACAGAAACAACAGCTTCTCAGGAAGAAACCACCGAGCCGGAAGCAGATATTGTTGTTTTTCCGGCCGCACCGGAGGCGCAGGTAGAAAAGCCGCTTCCGGATCAGTCTGAGCCGGTGACCGATTATTGGACACAGGGCCTGCATTTCGGGGATAAAAATACGGCTTTAACTTACTATGTTTCCATTCCTCAGATCTATCCCTTTAGTGCGGATGCGGTAACCTGTCAAAAGGAGATTTATGAATTGTATGCAAACCGTCTGTATGATAATTTAACGGCGCTCCAGGTCCGGCATCAGGGAAACATCCGGCAGTTTAATGTACCGAAGGGGGCATTTTTTGACAGTTCCCTTGCAAGAAGCTATACCTACATTGCAGGCTTTGACAAGAATGTGCTTACCATTGCGGTAAGATTTGATATTGAAGAGAGCAAAAATGCAAATTGCTATGTGTATTATCTGGATCTGATCACCGGAAAGCGATTGAGCCCGGAGACGGCGCAAGAAAAGCTTGCTGTGGAAACTGAAGTTATCATAAATGCTGTGGAAGCCTGCTATCAGGAAACGCATACAAAGATGGATACTGCCGATTGGTATCAGGAACTATTGGAGAAATCGGTAAGTGACGATAATATCAAAGCCTGCCGGGTGTTCCTTACGGAAGACGGAAGGAAGATGTTAGCTGCCCCCATTTATACCGCAGGCAGTGTGGAGACAGTTGAAAAAATAATTCCATTGTCAGATAACGGCAAGGCAGAGGAACGCACACTGTCTTTGTTTGAACTGGAGCTCTCCGATGAATTAGTGGCAGAGCTTGAAGTAGCATATAAGAACCGACTGATAGGGAATGCGTCCTTTGATATTCCGGATGATACAGTGCAAATGCATTGGGAAGGTGTTAAGCCTAAGGGGCTTGCTCGCGGAGGTTATTTATACTACGGCACATTTGATGACTGCGTTGTATGGGTCAGTCAGGAACAAACGGAAGCAATTGTGGATTTTGAACTGGCTGGGTCGAGATTTTATAACAGAAACGGAATCAGCTTTTTTGTCTGCAGGAATAGCGA
>JAZNDF010000079.1:0-6388 GCA_045587925.1 Faecousia sp. | reverse complement strand
AGCGTACCTATCAGCCCAGCAAGCGTCATCGTTCCAAGGTTCACGGTTTCCGTCAGAGAATGGCTACTTCCAACGGCCGCAAGGTTCTTGCCCGCCGCCGTGCCAAAGGCCGTAAGGTTCTGTCTGCCTGAGCATAACTTCAGGGAATGAAATGACAGCATTGCTCGCTCAGAGCAAAACGGGAGTGAATGCGGGGCGAAGGACATTCGCCCCGCCCCCTTTTTTATGGGGACAACCTCGTAAAATAAATTATCATCCTGCGGCAGGTCTTTTTCCGCATATCTGCCCTTTGAAGGCCTTGAAATACACAAAGTATGTCTGCGGCCTCCAAAGCTTGATCTGCGAAAAAATCCCTTGCCGAATGACGATAATTTCTTTTTCTCGGCTGTCCTGGATTTTCATTGTCATTGCGAGGACCGCAGGTCCGTGGCAATCTCCAGGAAATTCCATATTGGAGAGATATTTATGAAATTTTCCAGCGCGTTGAAGCTCAATCACATATTCCGGCGGCTCTATGCCACCTCCGGCTATGCGAACCCCTATCTGGTGCTTTATGCCAAACGCAACCGCACCGATGGCAATCGGGTGGGCATTACTGTTGGTAAAAAACTGGGCCACGCCGTGGTCCGCAATCGGGTACGCCGCCGTCTGCGGGAGGTTTACCGTCTCAATGAGGGTAAATTTGCCCCCGGCTGGGATCTGGTGGTCGTTGCCAGAAGCCGCTGCATCCGGGCCCGTTTTCCCGAGCTGACAAACGCCTACCTTTCCTTGGCAGAAAAAGCCGGTATATTGCAGGAGGATGTATGAAAAAGCTCCTTCTTCTTCTGATCCGCTTTTATAACCGTGCCGTCTCTCCCTATACCCCTTCCCGCTGTCGTTTTACCCCCACCTGTTCTGCTTACGCAAAGGAAGCTATCTGCAAATACGGTGCCGCCAAGGGCAGCTGGCTGGCAGTCAAGCGGCTGTGCCGCTGTCACCCCTTCTACAAGGGCGACCCTTACGACCCCGTACCGTAACGAAAATTGGAGGAAATACGAATGATTCTTGCAGCATTCAAGTTTTCAGACATCATCCGAGTCCCCTTCGGATATCTGATGTCCTGGCTTTACCAGTTTACAAACAACTACGGCGTTGCCCTGATCCTGTTTGCCATTCTGGTTAAGGTCATTTTGCTGCCTGCCACTGCAAAGGGCAAGCGCAGTACTATGAAAATGTCCCGTCTGGCACCCCGTCTGAATGCCATCAAGGAAAAGTATCCGGACGACCAGACAAAGCAATCTCAGGCGATCCAGGCCCTTTACAAGGAAGAAGGCGTCACTATGACCGGTGGCTGTCTTTGGAGTCTGGTTCCCCTGCTGATTATGTTCCCTCTGTACCGCGTAGTTCAGCAGCCCCTTACCTATATGCTCCACGAGGACAGCGCAGTTGTTCAGAGAATTCTGGAAATCGTGGGCAACGGCAAGGAAGGCCTGCTCACCGAAGGCAACACCTATTATCATCAGATGATCGCCGCCCCCTGGCTCTCCGAATTCAAGAACGAGCTGAAGGACATTGTATCCAACCCCGCCACCCTGGAAGGCATCAACTTCAGCTTCCTGGGTATCGACCTGAGCCAGAAGGCTGACTACCACATTTTCAGCTGGGCATCCTACAGCTGGTCGAACATCGGTGCGTTTATCCTGCCCATCATCTCCGCCGGTATCCAGGTGGTCAGTATGCTGGTCTCCCAGAAGATGAACAACTCTCTGGTGACCGACGAGCGCGGCCTGCAGGATAAGGAAGCCGCCAAGAAGTCCCAGTCCAACCAGCAGGGCAAAATGATGATGTGGATGATGCCCATAATGTCCCTTCTGATCGGCTACAGCTTCCCCACGGCCATCTGTCTGTACTGGATCGTGCAGGGTATCATTTCTCTGCTGATCGATGTGGTGCTCACCCGTAAGTACCGCGCCATTTACGATGCAGAGGATGCCGCCCGCCTTGAGAAGGCTCTGGCAGAGGAAGCTGCTCTGGCAGAAAAGGAGCGCATCCGCGCCGAGAAGCGCGCCGCAAATCCCGATGGCATCACCGAAAACACCAGCAAAAAGAAGCTCCAGCAGATGAAACAGCGGGAGCAGGAGGCAGCCAAGCGGGAAGCCGCGCGGGAATATGCCGCCAAAAAAGGAATTTTGACACAAGAGGAAGAAACCTCGTCCGACGCACCCCTTTCCGGTGATCCCAACCGTCCCTTTGCCAAGGGTCGCGCTTACGATCCCAACCGTTATGCGTCCGGAAAAACGGAGGAAGAATAAAATGGAAAAAACGATCGTTACCACGGGTAAGACCATCGATCTTGCCATCGAGTCTGCCCTTAACCAGTTGGGTCTGGACCGGGACAGTGTTTCCGTTCAGGTCCTTGCCCAGGCCAAGTCCGGCTTTCTGGGCATTGGCGCTCAGCCTGCAAAGGTCGAGGTGACCTATCAGGTGCCCGATCCCGCTCCCAAGAGTGCGCTGGGCTCCGCTTCCCGCAGTAAGCCCAAGGCCAAGAAGCCGGAGGCTCCCAAAGCAGAAGCCCCCAAGCCGGAGGCTCCCAAGCCCCAGCCCAAGGCTGAAAAGCCTGCCCCGAAGAAGGCTCCCAAGGCCGAAAAGCCTGCCGCACCTGCGGTCGTGCGCAACTATGTTCCCGCACAGCCCGGCTCTGTGGAGGAAAAGATCGAGACCTTTATCAAGGGTCTTCTGGAGCATATGGGCTCCAATGCCGTTCCCCAGGCATACAAGGAAGCAGAGGACACCTACTTTGTTGATCTGGTAGGCGAGGACCTGGGCTACCTGATCGGCCGTCGGGGCGATACCCTGGACGCCATTCAGCATCTGGCAAACTACTCCGTCAACCGGGGCATTGAAGGCCATGTGCGGATCAATGTGGATGCCGAGGCTTACCGGACAAAGCGGGAGGACTCCCTGTGCCGCTATGCCCAGAAGAAGGCACAGCAGGTGCTCAAGGCACGCCGCCGCACCACCCTGGAGCCTATGAACGCTTACGAGCGTCATGTGATCCACGCCGCCCTGCAGGATATGGACCGGATCACCACCTACTCCGTTGGCACCGAGCCTAACCGCCGTGTTGTCATCGAGTATGTAAGATAATCACAAAAAAGGTTCTATAATAAATATTGGGGTCAGGCTCATTAAGCCTGACCCCAATATTTATTATAGAACCTTTATCTGACAAAAGAGGCGCTCAGGGTGGTGCTCCAGTCCTGGCCGGGGGCGAGGACCGCGCAGGCGGTCTTGTCCTCCCACTTGTTTGTGGTGGCGCAGTCCAGAGGATAATGGATGGTATTCCAGGGCTCCAGGCACACATAACGGGGGGTCATATGCTCCTTGCTCCACAGCACCACAAAGGGGAAGCTGCGGATGCCGCACACCACGCCTCTGCCGCTGTCCTTTTCGTAAAGGCCGATGGTCTTCGACCGCAGGGCGGTCATCACATAGCCGCCGCCGGCGAACACCTCTTCGGTGACCGGCACAGAGTAAATATTCTGACCCAAGGGATAGCCGAAGGTGCCCGCGCCCAGGCAAATGGGGCTTTCCAGGCTGTCGAAGCGGATCTCGTAGTCGTCGGCTGTGTGGTTTTCGTCGAAGGGCAGGGCAAAGGCAGGATGATAGCCGATGCCAAAGGAAATGTTCTCATCGCCGATGTTTTCCACGGTCAGGGTGTGGTGGACCGTGTCCCCCTCCAGGGTGAAGGTGGTCACCAGCCGGAAGGCATAGGGCCACAGCTTCCGGGTCACCTCGTTGTCCCTGAGCTCCAGCACCAGACTGGTTTCGTCCTGACTGACGAAGGTGTGCTCAATGGTGCGGTCAAAGCCGTGGGAATTGCAGTGCTCCGCCACCTGCCCCTTGGCCTCCAGCAGGCCGTCCTTGATCCTGCCGCAGAAGGGGAACAAAATGGGGGCGTGGAGAGGCCAGATCTCCGGATCACCGCACCAGATATGCTCCACCCCGTCATCCTTGCGGATAATGCTCTTGTACTGCGCCCCCCTGGTGGTGACCGTTACTTTCAAAATATCGTTTTCCAAAATATATTCCATAGTTTTTCTCCTTTTTTAGTAAACAAATCGTAGGAAGCGGCAGCCTATGCGTAATTACTTACTGCAAAATAGCCGATCACCAGCACGCCAAGGGCAATGCGGTAAACGCCGAACACGGAGAAGCTGTGCTTGCGCACATATTCCATCAGGCCCTTGATGGCGATCAGGCTCACAATAAATGCCACGGCACAGCTGACCGCAATAAACATAATTTGGTTACTTTGAAGCACAACGCCCTCTTTTAAGAACTTCAGCAGCTTCAAAAGGCCTGCGCCCAGCATTGTGGGGATGGCCAGGAAGAAGGAAAATTCTGCACCGGCAGGTCTGGAAACGCCCAGCAATATTGCGCCCAGGATCGTTGCACCGGAACGGGAGGTGCCGGGGATAATGCTCAGGCACTGGAACAAGCCGATCAGCAGGGCTGTCTTATAATCGATCTGCCCCACTTCCTGAATACGAAACTGCTTTTTGCTGTTTCGCTCCAGCAGGATGAAAATCACACCGTAGACGATCAGTGCCGCCGCCACCACAACTACCTTCAAGGTGGTGCCCATTATCTGCACATTTTCCAGATAGTTGTCCATTTTCTCATCGATCCATAGACCCAGCACCGCCGAAGGCAGAACCGCCACCACCACTTTGAACCACAGCTGCCAGGTGCTTTTTTTCTGCTCCGGGGTCTTACTCAGGGCAAAGGGGTTGAGCTTCCGGAAGAACATCACCACGACCGCCAGAATTGCCGCCAGCTGAATGATGATCTCAAAGAAATTGTAAACCGAAAGGCTCATATCCGGCGGACACAGCTCTTTCATCAGAATAATATGTCCTGTGGAGGAAACGGGCAGCCATTCCGTAATGCCCTCCACGATGCCAAACAGCACCGCCTTCAAAAATTCAATAAATGTACTCATAAAAAACCTCCTCTGCTTACGCAGTAGTTGACAGTTGATAGTTGATAATTGATAGTTTCGGTATTTCCTTCGGAAATGATTTTGATATCGTGCGCAACGCGCACACCTTAACTGTCAACTGTCCACTGTTAACTGTCAATTATAATACCGCTATTTTGCATTATTTTCAAGTGAAACTTGTGTCCCAGCAAATTTCTCCCAACTCTTTACAAAATGTTCATCCCAAATGGCAATTTTGTATTATAATAAGAAGAGAAACTCTATCATAGGAGGCGTGTACCGTGGCGATTTCTGTTTTGGTCGTGGAAGACGATAAGAATATTCGGGATCTTCTGCAAATGTATCTGGAAAAAGAGGGTTACGCCGTAACCACTGCCGTTGACGGCGGCGAAGCTCTGGTAAAATTCCGGGCCATTCATCCGGATCTTGTGCTGCTGGATGTGATGATGCCGGTAATGGACGGCTGGGCCGTGTGCAAGGCCATCCGTGCCGAGGATCAGACCCCGGTGATTATGCTCACCGCCAAAAGCGAAACAAGCGACAAGGTCGCCGGCCTGAAGTCCGGTGCCGATGACTATATCACAAAACCCTTTGAAATGCGGGAGGTCCTTGCCCGGATCGAGGCGGTTTTGCGCCGGAGCAATCATATTGTTGCCGGACCCCCTCCCCGCCGCCTGGTGTTTGACAAGCTGATCATCGATATGGACGCCTTCGAGCTGACGGTGGACGGCAAAAAAACCGACGCACCCCCCAAGGAAATGGAGCTTTTGTATTATCTGGCCTCCTCTCCCAACCGGGTCTACACCCGCAACCAGCTTTTGGACGAGGTCTGGGGCTTCGACTACTTTGGCGACAGCCGCACCCGGGACGTCCATGTGAAGCGCCTTCGCGAAAAATTAGAGGGCGTATCCGAAAACTGGAGTCTGAAGACTGTCTGGGGCGTTGGCTATAAGTTTGAGGTCGTCTGATTTAAACTCCGGAACAACAAATTCCGGAGTTTCATTTTTGTTGAATTATCGTCATTTTTTGAGTATACTTATTTTGTAGGATTTTTGGCCGGAAGGAAGAGTTTATGCACAGTTATTTTTTCAAAAACTTCATAACGGCAGCTCTTTTGCTTCTTTTGAGCTTTATTGTTTTCGGCGCTTCCTTTCTTGGTATGGGCAGAGCCTATATGCAGTCGGAGCGTCAGGAAAATCTGGAGACCAATGTTGAGGAAATCTCCCAGCTTGCCACTGCCTATTCCCGAACCGGCAGACTGGATGACCTGAGTTTCCGCATGGTGCTTTCCACATTGAGCAAAACATCATCCTCCGATTATCTCATCTGCGATTTGCGCGGAAATATTATGAGCTGCTCCCACGAGGAATTTCGCTGCCCTCAGCTTGGAAGAACTATAGACCC
>JAZNDF010000078.1:0-23148 GCA_045587925.1 Faecousia sp. | reverse complement strand
ATAAGCTGGACGATATTGCCTTTGCGGCAGTGGAGGGCGGCGTTGCCGCAACACTGGGCGAGGATGTGGCACTGACAGCAGGGGAACATATTATTGTGTTCCAGATTTCCAGTGAAGACAGCCGGTTCTATATTAACGAGATCACACTTACCAAAACCGGCGAGTATTCTGAGTCAGACGAGACTACCACCTCTACGGCAACAACAGAAACATCCGGGGAGACCACCCAGGCTACCACAGCACCGGAGCAGACCACTGCACCCACACTGCCGGAGGGCAACTATTGGAACTTCAAGGTGGAGGAAACTGCCGGCTGCGAAGGTGTAGTAGATGGAGGCAACAGAAATTATGACGATAACTGCCTGTGCGGTCAGAGCCATACAGTAAAGGAACACTTGGACGGCTTCTATGCCCAACTTGGCTGGAAGGTATCCGCTGCCTCTACAGAGAATATGAGCAATATTTCCGTCCGTAAGGATAAGGGCGGCATCCGCTTTACCCCAGAAGGAAACGGCTGGGTCGCGATCACACTGAAAGTGACCGAAAGTGGACTTCATGACGTTTATGTGACCGGCACCAGCACCCAGGACAGCATCAATGCCTATATGTTTGCCGGTGCGCTGACACCGGAGCAGGTGGCAGAAAAAATGGCAGACAAGAATGCCATTGCGGCAGATCTGATGGCAACCAACATCACGCCCAGTACATCCGGACCGGTCACCATCGGTGCAAAGGATTTTACTGCCGGTGAATATACCTTTGTGCTGCATTGTGCTCGTACAGACAAGGGTAGGAGTATTTACCTGACCGGCATTGGTCTGAAGGAATATACCGGTGACCCGGAAGGTCCTACCACACCCAGCGTTCCCCAGGAACCCACGGATACAGATTGCGCCGGTACATATACCGATAACTTCTTCAACTTCGCATTGGCAACGGAAGAAGATCGGCATCCTATGTTCAACAATGGTTCAGGCCTTGCTGACCGCGACTACACCTCTAAGTGCTACGCCTGCGGCAAGACAGTCAAGGATTGTCTTGCAAAGCACTGGGCAGACGGCAACCTGAACTGGGTGCTGGAGGGCACTTCCTTTGCAGAAATGCGCATTCAGGTGACCGGCGGCGTCCGGTTCCGTTATGATACTGATGCAGACGGTCAGAAAATTCCCGCAGGACAAAAGGACGGAAAGGATGTATACCAGGAAACTGTTGGTAACTGGGTTGCGTACCGTTTGAAGGTTGCTACCCCCGGTACATTCACCGTTTCTGTGACCAAGACCTTCGCTTACGGCTGGGTGGGTGAAATGTACATCATTCCCGCTCCCGCAGCGACTATGACAAAGGCCGAGTTGACCGGCGCAATGACAGAGCAAAACCGGGTCGGTGCTGTGGAATTTACTGCCACAATGACTACCAGCAAGGTTGGCGACTACAACTTTGCTGCAGCCGGTGAATACATCATTATGATCAAGGCTACCGGCTCCAAGCGTATGTACCTGGACAGCATTTCTCTGACTGTACCCCAGGAGGATCAGCCGATCCCCGCAGTGGATACAAAGATTTATGACTTCGACCTGATGAAGGATGATCCTACCCTGGTTAAGAAGGGACCCAGCAGCCGCTATGATGCGGAGGGCACTATCCGTACAGATGCGCATATTGAGAGCCTTTACAAGAGCAATACCATTGACTGGAAGTTTGAGACCCAGAGCGCAAAGTGGCAGGCAAGCACTGCTTCCTTCCGCACCGGCTGTTTCCGTTTCAAGAGTACTACCAACTACCGGGACGTGGCAGACCAGTGGTTTGCATTCCGCATTGAAAACCCCGGCACGGCAAAGTATGACATCCGCCTGACCACCAGCGGGGCAGGTATGATGGTGGCAAATGTTTACCTGATTCCTGCAACCTCTCCGCTGACAATGTCGGAAGCAAAGATCAAGGCGGCAATGACGGAGGAAAACCTGCTGGTAAAGGGTGCGATCATTGACAAGAAGGACACCTTCTATTTAGGCGAGTATGCCTTCGGTATGGAAGAAGAGTATGTGCTGGTCTTTGAGCTTACCAAGGGCACTCAACTGTTCCTCAATGAAATCAAGATGACCAAGGACGGCGTGCTTTCTGACGGCACAGTTAAGACAGATAAAGTCCTCAGCGGCTTTGTGTATGACTTCGATCTGGGTGACAGCCTGAACGGCTATTTCTCTAAGTCCAGAACAAATATGCCCGATGTGATCAGTGAGCTGAATGCAATGTGGTATAACGGCACCTTGAAGTGGAAGTGGGAAACCTCCTCCAACGGCAAAGAACCCGGCAATCTCCATCGGTTCTACCGGGTTGGCGGTATGCGCTTCTTCCACAAGGAAAATGCCTGGGCAGCAGTTCGCATTAAGAGCCCCGGCAGCGGCACCTATACCCTGACAATGAACCACGCTTTGATGATCTCCGGCGGCACTTGCGCTGTGTATATTCTGCCCGGTGACACAGAGGATATTGAGTTTGCAATGGACCCGAAGAACCGTGTGGGCAAGGTGGCGATGTATAACGATGGCATCAATCCCAATGTAGAAGACGGCAAGACATCCTTTGTGGGTTACTTTGACTTTGAGGCAGGCAAGGAATACATTATGGTATTCGAGTCCTATAAGGCATCCCCCTATTCCGACAACAGCTATGTAAACATTTCTCAGGTGATCGCCCAGAAGGGTAAGATCGACTACACCACCACCGAGGATAAGCAGGTGGACGCTGTTATGGTGCAGGAAAATGTGGTGCCGGTTGCCGACGCTCTGTCTTCTTGCGTGGTGACAGAGATTTACGGACACGACTATTTCTTCCTGCCCATTGAAGGCGGCGCAATGCTGGTGTACGATCTGGATACCCGTGAGTTGGTAGATACGGTTACTACCGGTTATGCCCGTACGCTGGATATCCAGCAGGATAAGGACGGCAACATCTGGATCAGCGGCTCTGCAAAATATATGGTCCGCTACAATCCCTACACCAAGGAAACCTTTAGAACGCTTGCTTTTACAAAGGTGGACTGGATGGGTGGTTACTCCGGTGCAAACAGCATTTGCACCGCTTCCGACGGAAAGATCTGGTTTGGCACCTACTACTCCAGTATCCTGTGCGTCTATGATCCTCAAACCGATACCTACCGGAAGGTAGGAAAGGTGGCGGACCGTAACATTTCCAAGATCCACGGTATTATGGAGCACAATGGCTTCCTGTATATGACCACGGAAGCAGGCACCGCAGAAACTACCATTGTCAAGTTTGATCTGGCAACAGAGCAGGTGGTCGGCTCTGTGGATACTACCCATCTGATGGGTACAGCCGGTTATCTGATGACCCTGTCTATGCTGGGTGACGGCGATCTGCTGGTTGCCGGTGTAGGCTCCAATAAACTTGCTGGTTTTGTGGCGGTGAATCCGGAAACCATGGAACTGGTGGAAGTAGAAGGTATCTTCGGTTATATGGGTATGTATGCCTCCGAAGTGATCGACGGCAAGCAGTATGTGGTATCCAATGGCTATGGCCTTTATGAATACGACCTGGCTACCAAGACCTTCTCGAAGGTTCCCGGCTTCGGAAACCAGGGTATCGGCTTTAGAAGCACGGCAAATTCCCTGGTAACCATCGACGGTCAGAAGTGCCTGTTTACCTACACAACCTCCGGCGGTCACCCCAGATACTTTGCAATGGACTCGAAGGAATACAAGTCCTGGGATGATCTGGTGGTCCACGGCAGTGGCGGTGCGGGAATCCGCAATGTGACGGCTGGACCGGATGACGGCAGATTGTATATCGGCGTCTTTAACAGCGATCAGGGCGGTATTTATGATGTAAATCAGGGCAAGCTCACCGGCTACTATAAGACCGGTGGCCAGGGCGATAGCCAGATCTGGTACGAGGGTAAGTTCTACGGCGGCAACTATTCCTCCACCACCCTTAATGAAATCGTGATCACCGATTATAATGCTCCCAGACCGGCAACCAACGAGGTCATTCAGCGTTGGCGGCTGGATCACGAGGAAACCGGACAGAAGCGTGTCCACGAACTGACAGCCGGTGACGGCTACATCTTCGCAGGCACCATCCCGGATACCGGTGAATACGGCGGTTCCGTTACCGTCTATGACACCAAGACCGGTCGCTGGTTTACCCACCGGAATGTGGTGCAGGATTGTGCAGTTACCGGACTTGAGTACTACGATAAACTCCTGTACGGTGCAACCAGCACCTCCGGCGGTACCGGTACTACGGATGCAAAGCCGACAGGCAGTTCTGCAAAGATCTTCGTATACGATTATGAAAACCGTGAAGTAGTGGCAACGATGGATCCCAGAGATTATATTAAGGGACTTCCCAGCCCGGTTGCCTTTATTGGCGGTTTTGGTCAGGACCCGGTGGTAGCGGGTCGTTTCTGGGCAGTTGTATCTGAAACACTGTTCTGCTTCACCTATGACAGGGAAAACAAGACCTTTAATGTTCAGGAAGTTATTTCCTTTGACAAGAGTGCCTATGATAGCAGTGCTGCAAAGCATATGTGGGCGAAACGGGTGCTGTTTGACGCCGAAAGAAATTATCTCTATTATTCCTTCGACGCAAACGGCGGCTTCCAGCGCATTGAGCTTGCGGACTGGAATGCACTGATTGGAAGCGTAAAGGTAAAATCCAACAGGCGTATAATGGGCGATGCACCCCAGTTCTATGACTTTGGCGCAGATGGTGAACTGTACTACGGCAAGCAGGCACATCTGTATATGCTGCCGCTGAATGTGACTGACGAAGATTGGCAGATCGCAGGAGCAGTTGACAAGATGATTACCGATCTGGGCGAAATCACACTGGAGAAGGAAGCAGATATTAAGTCTGCCCGATCTGCCTACGATAACCTGAGTTGGCGTTATAAGGCGCTGGCACAGAAACTGGAACTGCTGCAAGAGTCTGAAACCGACCTTCTGGAGTGCAAGATCGACACCATTGTTCTGGAAGAAGTGGACGCAGACAGCCTGCCTGAACTTCAAGAATATGTGGACACCTACAATGGCTTCAATGCCCGTCAGAAGAAGTACACCAAAAACTACGATCATCTGATGGAAGCCTACACCAAAGCATCCAAGCTCAACGATGAGAGGGTGGCTGCAGCAATGCAGAAGCGGATGGACGCGCTGAAGGAGAAGTTCCCCCTGACATTGGACGATGAGCCGGAGGTTCTGGAGCTTCGTGCAGACTTTGACGCCCTGACCGGCCCGCAGAGAGTGCTTGTGGATGCTGCCAATCTGGAAGAAGCAGAGGCACAGATCAAGGTCTTAAGAGCGGAATTTGTGATCTATGTAGAGGAACTGATCCAGAAGATCCCTGCAGAAATTACGCTGGAAGCTGAGGAAGTGATCGTCGCCGCCCGTGAGGCAGCCGATAAGCTGTACACCAACGAGCGCAAGAATGTTTCCTACTCGAAGCTCACTTCTGCAGAGGGCAAGCTCAGAACCCTGCAAAAAGCTAAAGCGGCTGCGGATGAAGTGGATGCCCTCATTGACGCAATCGGCATTGTCACCCTGGGCGATAAGGAGCGGATCGCAGAGGCAAGAGATGCCTATGATACTCTCAACGGCACAGCCCTGACCTTCCTGCAGAAGGGTAAGAAACTGGAAACAGCCGAATTCATTTTGAAAGCCTTGCAGACCTGGGGTATCCCGGTGATTACCGTTGTGAATGCCGGTATCGTCTTTGCAGTCCTCTGGTTCGTTCCCTCCCTCCACAGCAAGGTCTTCAAGACCAAGAAAAAGGAAGAAGAGGTAATTGACAATTGACAATGGACAATTGACAATTATTTTGTGTCATTGCGAGCTCGTAGGGGACGGGTTTCCGTCCCTTACCAAAGAAATGTAGGGGCGGTTATTAACCGCCCGTTGCAAGCCACCGCAAGGATGAGAGCCGGGCGGGCGATCAATGATCGCCCCTACGAGTGGCTATCGTACCTGCCTTGCCTCCCTCTTTGAGGGGAGGCAAGGGGCGGGCGGCCTCTCCTACGGAAAAATCATTAAGCATTAAGAATTATGAATTAAGCATTAATCAAGGGACGCCGAGGTCGTCGTCCCCTACGAATGGGTATCGTACCTGTGTGTCATTTTGCATTCCATCCCCCCCTGGCGGAGCGATCTGCCGGGGGCTTCTTCTGCCTGTCCGGTGGAGGAAAAATAGAAAAAATTATGGAGAAAATTATGCCCAAGGGAATGAAATTTATGAAAAATAAGGCAAATTTGGTTTCCATAATCAAGGTATCCCTTTTATTTATAAAAAGTTACATAATTTTACGAATTATGTCAACAAACTTTGGTCAAACCACAAGATATGGTGCTTAAATTTGTAAAAATCTGTATATTTAGCGTGAAAAGTTTACATAAAAATTACGGTATAATTCTATAAAAAGTTGTCAAATTACCGAGTTTGGCAGAAAAGACTTGACTTTTTCAAATTATTTGTTATAATTGGCTTACAGTCCTCTTCAGGATTGTTTTTCTTTGTTACCAATTGATACCGTTTTTCAGACGGAAGAATGGATGAAAGTTTGCGAAAAGGAGGTCTATTTCTTGCAGCTTATTTCAATCAACAGAAACAAAAAGTTTACCAGGATCGCGGCTGTGCTGATGGTAATGTTCTGCCTGTCCAGTATGCTGGCAATACCGGTATTTGCACAAAATACCTTCGTGATCACCGACGGTGATCAGGTGACGGTACATACCACCTATGCCACCGATCCGGAAAAAGTCCTCAGTGAGGCAGGCTTCGCCCTTGGCGAGGAAGACTCTTATACCACCCAGGCATCCTGGACCGGCGGTGAGATCACCGTACAGCGCGCACAGCAGATTTCTTTGCAGGTCTGCGGCGAAACAGTAGAAACCGTCAGCAACGGCGAGACCGTACAGGCTCTTCTGGACCGGCTGGGCGTTCCTGCAGGCGGCGATTATCAGATATCCCAGGCTTTGGATGCTATGACTTACGACGGCCTGGCGCTGACTGTGGACCATGTGATCCATCAGTCTGAGACCTACACCGTGGAGATCCCCTATGAGATCACCTACTGCGATGACCCCACTATGGAGGCCGGTCAGGAGCGGATCGTCAGCGAGGGCGCTTGCGGTCAGATGCTTCGTAAGGCTGATGTGGTCTATGAGAATTGGCAGGAAAAGAGCCGCACAGTGGTTGAGGAGACCGTACTGCAGCAGCCTGCCAATCAGATCGTGGCAGTGGGCACCGGTGAGAATGTAGGCGGCGAACAGGGCGTGATCATTGGCGACGGTGTGATCATCCTGCCTACCGGCGAGGTGCTGACCTATATCAGAACCGGTCAGTTCGTTGCCACCGGCTACAGCCAGTTCAATGAGGGCTGTGATGAGATCACAGCGACCGGCTCCCGCGTCCGTCCGGGCGTGGTTGCGGTTGACCCCAAGGTCATTCCCTATGGCACCCGTATGTTCATCGTTTCCAACGACGGCGCATATATCTACGGTCTGAGTACCGCAGAGGACTGCGGCGGCGCGATCAAGAACAACCGTGTGGACCTGTACTTTGAGACCGATCCGGAATGCTTCCAGTTCGGTGTTCGGGACTGCACCATCTATTTCTTAGGTGACGCCAACTGGCGATAATATGGATTGCAAAACTGCCTTTGTGTTGTTATAATGACACAAAGGCAGTTTTTATGCTCCGGAGGTTTTGCTATGATCGATGTATGTAATATTCAGGTGATGAAGCCGCTGTTGGAAGCCCACGGCTTTCATTTTTCCAAGGCAAAGGGCCAGAATTTTCTGATCGCCCGGTGGGTACCGGAGGAAATCGCAAGGCAGTCCGGCGTGGATCAGTCGGTGGGCGTTCTGGAGATCGGTCCGGGCATCGGACCGCTGACCCAGCAGCTTTGCCTCAGTGCGCACAAGGTTTGCGCAGTGGAATTGGATAAGCGCCTGGAGCCTATCCTCCAAAAGACGGTTGGAGAATTTGAGAATTTGCAGATCATTTGGGACGATGTGCTCAAGCAGGATGTAAAAAAGCTGGTGCAGGAGCAGTTTCCCGGTCTGCGGCCTATGGCGTGCGCCAATTTGCCCTATTATATCACCTCGCCCATACTCACCGCCCTTCTGGAGGCAGAGTGCTTTGAGGCAGTGACGGTAATGGTGCAGAAGGAAGTGGCACAGCGGATCGCCGCCAAGCCGGGCACAGCGGATTACAGTGCCTTCACGGTGTTCTGCCAGTTTTACGCAGAGCCGGAAATCCTTTTCGATGTGCCGGCCCATTGCTTCCTGCCCCAACCCAAGGTTACCTCGGCGGTGGTCACCTTGCGGACAAGGAAGGAATTGCCCTGGGATATCCACAGCAAGGAAATTTTCTTCCGCACAGTGCGGGCGAGCTTTGCTATGCGCCGGAAAAAGCTGAGCAACGGACTGGCATCCGGCTTCCCGGAGCTGGGAAAGGCGGGGGCAGAGGAAGTGCTCCGGGCTTGCGGTTTGGGCGAAAATGTCCGGGGGGAAACGCTGGATATCGGCCAGTTTGCCGCCATTGCCAATGAGATTTGTAGGAGACGATAATATGTACGAATTTTTGCTTTTGGATATGGACGATACCATTCTGGACTTCAAAAAGGCAGAGCAGGTGGCGCTGGAAAAGACCTTGCGTGCCTTCGGCTTGGAGCCTACCCAGGAGGTTTGCGCCCGCTACAGTGCGATCAACCAAAGCTACTGGGAAATGCTGGAGCGAAAAGAGGTCACCAGAGAGGCGTTAAAGGTTCGGCGGTTTGCTGACCTTTTTGCTGAGTTTGCCATCGATGCAGACAGTGGGCTCTGCGCCCGGCGATATGTGGAAAATCTGGCTCAGGGTCACTATTTCCTGCCCGGAGCGCAGGAGGCGGTGGCGCGGCTTGCAAAAAAATACAAGCTTTATATGGTCAGCAACGGCAACACCGATGTACAGCAAAGCCGGCTGGCAAGTGCGGGCATTGAAAAGTATTTCCAAAAGGTGTTTATTTCCGGACAGGTGGGGGTAGACAAGCCGGACAAGGTCTTTTTTGACCGTTGCTTTGCCCAAATCCCCGATCTGGATAAAGCAAAGACAATGATCGTAGGGGACAGCCTTACTTCCGATATTCAGGGGGGCATCAATGCGGGCATTGCTACCTGCTGGGTCAATGCAAATAAAAAGCCCGCCAGGAAGGATATCCCGGCGGACTATGAAATTGAGGCATTGAGCCAATTGGAAGCATTGCTGGAAGATATAGTTGACAATTGACAGTTGATAGTTGATAGTTGTGGTATTTCCTACGGAAATGAATTAAAAATCCGTGCGCGCAGCGCACACCTTAACTGTCAACTGTTCACTGTCAACTATCAACTCGGTTGTAGACAAAGTAAGATCAAAGGTATACGGCTACCGGATGGTTTAGAACCATAGATTTTGGAGTGACCTTGCAGTCCATTGCCAGGATTTGCACCCCGGCTTTTGCGGCCTCCCGAAGGGCCTGCCCGAAAACCGGGTCGGTGGCATCGTTAGGGTGCAGGTGTTTTACATCGGACATCTGGATCACGAACAGCACATAGGCGCCGCAGCCTTCCTTTGCAAGGGCGGTCAGCTCCCGTAGATGCTTCGTGCCCCGCAAAGTAGGGGCATCGGGAAAGGCGCATACTCCGTCCGTTTCCAGGGTCACACCCTTTACCTCCAGAAAGCAGCTTTTTGCGTCTTTGGTAAAGGAAAAATCGAAGCGGGAATTGCCTTTTGCAGTTTCTGCACGCAAATTTTCGATGTGTCCCAATCCACCGTCTGCCAGCCATTGGGCGGCGGCCTTGTTGGGGGCTTGGGAATCCATATTGATCAGCCTGCCGTCCTTCTGAACGCAGATCAGGTCATACCGGGTCTTGCGGGTGGGGGACAGGGCATCCAGACACCAGACGGTGGCACCGGGCGTCAAAAGCTCCCGGCATCGTCCGGTGTTTTTAATATGGCAGATCTCCTCTTTCCCGTCAATTTCAATATGGGCAATGAATCGATTGGGCCGGGAAATAAACCGGCCGGCAACTATTGGGGAATACTCCATACAATCCACCTCTTTTCTCTATTTTACCTGATCTTTGAATGAACAGCAAGTCAAATTTTCCGTTTGACGGGCAGTTGCAAATATCGCACCATCTAATCGCTTCCCCCGGGGGGAAGGCATTGTCAAACAGGAATTGGACATTCTGCAGAGTATCTTGACATTTCCGCCGGCTGGGGTATAATAGAAGCGGTAACAAACCAATACATAAAATGAGGTGTAATTATGCTTTATATGACTGCTGATCAGAAATCTGATAACAAGTACCTGCAGAAGTGCCTGGATTTTTTGAACGCCGGCAATCTGCCCGGCAAGAAGGAAACCGTAGAGCTGGGTGACGATATCCGCTGCATCGGTAATTATTACGATACCCTGCCCCTGGCAGAGTGCAAGTTCGAGGCACACAAGAAGTACTGTGACATTCAGTGCGTTGTCTCCGGTGAGGAGAAGATGGGCATCACCCCTGCAGGCAAGGGCATTTCCGGCCCTTATGATGAGGCAAAGGATGTGTACTTTACCGAGGTGGAGGCTGACGAGTTTGTGGAGCTGAAGGCCGGCTCCGTGCTGGTCCTGTATCCGGAGGATCTGCATCAGGTCAAGTGCCAGCTGGAAGAGGGCAAGCCTGTATCCATCGTGAAGATGGTATTCAAGGTGCCTGTGGAGCTGCTGAAATAACAGTATGAAAAGAAACAGTATCAGAAAATGGCTGTCGTTCATCGCTTGTACGGCGCTGATCGCGGCTATGGCACTTTGCATAAGCGGCTGTAACGATTGGTTGGAGGAAAAGGAAACGAAGCCTACCGTATTTACCGACGGACAAAGCCTGGGTCAGGGTGCAACCAAATTTACCCTTGAGGTGATGGATCTGGACGGCAGCACTGCCACGGCGCAGATCAGCACCGATAAGGAAACGGTGGGAGAAGCGCTGCAGGAGCTGGGTCTGCTGGAAGGAGAGCAGGGCGCCTTCGGACTGTATATCAAGGCAGTCAACGGCATTCCTTACGACTATGAAACAGACGGTGCTTACTGGGGCTTCTACATTGACGGCGAATATGCGCTTACCGGTGTGGACACCACCAATATCGTGGCAGGAACTACCTACACCCTGAAAGCACAAAAAGCTGAATAAAAAACTGAAGTGGAGGGCGACGCCCTCCACTTTTTATGCATAATGATCCAAGATTTCCTGAATGCGCTCTTTTACCAGTGCGGCCAGTGCTACGGTGGTCATACCCTGATATTCCTCGTAGGGAATTGGCTTTAAGTAGTGCATTTGCACGGTGACCGGCTGGGTGCCCTTTTGGTCCAGGACCTTGAAGCTGTCTATATATGCCACAGGCAGGATCGGACACTTGGCTTTCATAGCGGCCTTGAAGCTGCCGCCGTGAAATTCGTTCATTTTGTTTCCGTTTTTACTGCGGGTGCCCTCCGGGAAAATGATGTAATTGCGGCCTTTTTTCACTTCCTCCGTCACTGCCCGGATCACGGTCAGGGATTGACGGACATCCTCCCGGTTCATAGGGATGGATCTTGTGGCGGCGGCAATGTTTTTGATGAAAAAGACATTTTTCAGTTCGTGCTTGTAAACAGCAGCCAGAGGTCCGCGGAAATCAGAGCCGATGGCAATGGGGTCGAAAATTCCCTGATGATTGGCGTAGATCATAAAGCCGTTCTTTTCCGGGATATTTTCTCTGCCGAAGACCTGCAGGTCCACATTTCCCTTGGCGATCACCCGCTGTAAAAGCGCCTGCAAAGGTGCATAAAATGCCATTTCCGGATATTTTTCCGGATGCTTGATACAGCGGCGGGATAAAAAGTATATTTTAATCAGCCGGGAGATATTTCCCAGCACCATTTTTGTAAGACGGGACATTGTATTCCTCCTGAGGGGTTATGGCAGTATTTTACCACAATTTTCCGGAAAAAGCAATCGGTTAAAATTGACATATCCCCACGAATAACAGTATAATAAGAAAAAATAACGCAGGAGAACAACAATGGGAAATATAATTGAAATTGAAAGCTTTGCGGCACCGGAATTGGATGTATATGCCCGATTGACGGAAGCACAGCTGTTAAACCGGTTTGATCCTTCCAGAGCTATGTTTATTGCGGAAAGCCCGAAGGTGATCCTTCGGGCTCTGGATGCGGGTTATGTGCCGGTTTCCGTTTTGGTGGAAAAAAGCCGTATGTGCGGTGAGTCGCTGGAGGTGATCGACCGCTGTGGGGAGATTCCGGTCTATACGGCAGAAATGGATGTTTTGACCCAGCTGACCGGTTATCGGCTCACAAGGGGACTTCTTTGTGCGATGCAGCGCCTGCCCCTTCCGGATGCAGAGGAGGTCTTGCAGGACGCAAGGCGCATTGCAGTGCTGGAGGAGATTATGAATCCCACCAACATCGGTGCTATTTTCCGATCTGCGGCGGCGCTGGGAATGGATGCCGTACTGCTTACATCCGGATGCAGTGACCCCCTGTACCGCCGTTCCGCCAGAGTGAGTATGGGAACGGTGTTCCAGATCCCCTGGACATTTGTGGGGGATAACTGGGTGGAGCTGCTGCACCACCGGGGCTTCAAAACAGCCGCAATGGCGCTGACGGATGCGTCTGTTTCCATTGACGATCCCCGGTTAAATGCAGAAGAAAAGCTTGCTGTCGTGCTGGGTTCGGAGGGGGACGGCCTGGCAGAGACCACCATTGCCGATTGCGACTACACAGTGAAGATCCCAATGGCGCACGGAGTAGACTCTTTGAATGTTGCCGCCGCCAGCGCCGTGGCCTTCTGGCAGCTTCGATTTACATTGCCTGATAAAGGGCAAAAATGATGGGAATGGTGATGCAGCCCAGCAAATGGGAAATCAGTGCCATACCGGAGGCGACCTTTGTGTCCTTGCCGTAGGCGCTGGGGATCACAATGGTGTTCAGGCCCAGGGGCATTGCCAGTGAGCACAGGGCGCAGATGTAAAAGGTCTCCCCGAAGGTAAACCAGCCGGTATGCTTTGCCACCAGGCCTATGCCCAGGAACAGCGCAGGATACACCATCAGCCGCACAAAGGACACCAGATACACGCTTTTGATGCGGACGATCTGACCGAGCTTGCTGTTGGCAAGGGTCATACCGGTCAGAAGCATTGCCACCGGTGACATACAGCTGCCGGCGGCAGATACGGCAGAATGAACGAAGGCAGGCAGGCGGATGTTCAAAATGCCGATCACCATACCAATGAGCATACAGATGAGCATAGGGTTCAAAAAGCTTTTCAGCCGCTGGGAAAGCTTCACCTTTCCGGTGTGGTCGCGCATCAGAAGCACCGGCGCGCCCCACACATAGATCAGTGTCCAAAGGGGCAGGGTGAAGATGATGTATTCCAGAAAAATATCCGGGAACAGGGCGCTGACCACCGCATTGCCCATAAAGCCGAAATTGGAAAAGACCAGACCGTAGAGAAAAATATTGCGCTCATAGGGATCCCTGGAGCAAAGGCGCACGATCCCTATGGAAAGGACGATCATCACACCCGCCAAAATCAGGCTGGAAAGCAGCAGCTGCCAGGCGGCAGACAGGGTGCTCACAGTAAAATTATCGATAAAGGTGCCCAGGACCAGGGCGGGGATAAACAGATAGTTTTCCAGCTTGGAAAGGGTAGCCTGGGCGTTGTCCGGCACCAGCGTTGCCTTGGAAAGTATGTATCCGAGTAAAATAAATGTAAACAAAAATGCCATCTGGTTCAGGGTGGTTCCAAAGATCTCCATAAGCGGTTTCCTTTCTGAAATGGAATATTGGGGGACTTAAAATAGAATAATATTCTAAATCACCCGTAATATTTAGAATGACATTCTAGAACATCCCAATCAAAAAGTCAAGAAAAATTTGGGAGGTGCTCGGTTTTGAGCACCCCCCAAATGGTTTTTATTTATAACGAAGGGACGCCAGCACATTGTTTCGCTCGGAAATGTGCGTTTCCATAGCTTCCGGGTCCAGGGATGCAAGGGACAGCATCAGCGCATCGATGATGCACATATGTGCCATTCTAGCTGAGACCGCCTCCACCGGATAATTTTTCTCGTCGGAAAAGACGATCAGCTGCCGGTCACATTCTCTGGCAAGGTGGCTGTGGGCGAAGCTGGAGATGGCGACCGTGGCCGCACCGGCGTTTTTGGCGCGGCGCAGGGCATCCACTGTGGCTTTTGTATTTCCGCTGTGGGAAATGCCCACTGCCACATCTCCGGGTGCCAGATTGGCGGCGGTGACATTCATAAACAGGCTGTCCGTGCAGGCAGAGGTAGCCTTTCCCAGCTGGGCAAGGCGGTACTGGGCATCGATAGCGATCACCGAGGAAGTGCCCACGCCAAAGAAAACAATTCGATTGGCATCCTTTAAGAGCCGGCAGATGGCATCCACCTCATCAAAGTCCAGCATTCCGAAGGTGTCTTCCAATGTACGCGTTCCGGACCGGAATACCGTGTGGAAGATATGCCGGAAGGAGTCCTCCTTTTCTATGGGCAGGACCTTGCCGGTGCCGATCTGGGCAGACAGGCGGATCTTCATATCCGTAAAGCCCTTGGCACCGATGCTTTTGCAGAAACGGATCACAGCCGATGGCACGGTGCCGGAGCAGGAGGCCAGCTCCTGTACCGTCATATTTATTACATCCTCCGGTACATTCAGAACCGTATCCGCGATCTTCTTTTCCGTATTTGTCAAACGGGGGTAGCAATTGTGAATTTGTGAAATCATAGCATCTCCAAATGAAACAGTATTCTAAAACGAGCCCTAATGATTAGAAATCCATTCTAGAGTATATTTCGGAGAATGTCAAGCAGGGAAGAAAGCGCCTCCCCAAAGTTGACAAGACCGACCGGATTATATATACTGTAATTAAGTGTAAAGAAGGGGGAAATACCAATGAAAATTGATAAGAATGCGCCAATTCAGACCGTCAGCAAGGATGGCATCGTCTGCACAGTTCCTGATCAGGAGGTGGCACGGGTAAAGGGCTTGGGCTGCCTGCGGGATAAGACGACCCCGGACTGCTTTAATGTCCGTGTGATCACAGTCAACGGCAAGCTGACCACCCAAAAGCTTTCTGCCATTGCTCAGGCAGCTGAGAAATTCGGCAAGGGCGAGGCGGCAATGACCTCCCGTTTGACCATTGAGATACAGGGCGTTCCCTATGAGAATATTGAACCGATGTGTCAGTTTCTGGCACAGTACGGCCTTCAAAGCGGCGGTACCGGACCGAAGGTCCGTCCCGTAGTTTCCTGCAAGGGAACCACCTGCCAGTACGGACTGATCGACACCTTTGCCCTGTCTGAAAAGATCCATACGCTGTTTTATGAGGGCTATCACGGAGTAAAGCTGCCCCATAAGTTTAAGATCGCTGTTGGCGGCTGTCCCAACAACTGCGTAAAGCCCAGCCTGAACGATCTGGGCATCGTAGGTCAGCGGGTGCCTGTGGTGGAGCTGGATAAATGCAAGGGCTGTAAAAAGTGCCAGATCGAAAGCGCCTGCCCTGTAAAGGTGGCAAAGGTGGAAGACGGCAAGCTGGTCATTGATCCGGAGACCTGCAAGCATTGCGGCCGCTGTGTGGGCAAGTGCCCCTTCGGTGTGACCGATCGGTTTATTAACGGCTACCGGGTCTATCTGGGCGGTCGCTGGGGCAAGGATTTTGCCCACGGAAAGCCTATGGAAAAGCTGTTTACCAGTGAAGAGGAGGTTCTGGCACTGGTGGAAAAGGCAATTTTGCTGTTCCGGGATCAGGGCGTAGCCGGTGAGCGGTTTGCAGATACCATTGCCCGCATTGGCTTCGAAGAGGCTTGCAGCCTGTTGGAGGGAGATACACTCCTTACCCGGAAAGCGGAGATTTTGGAAAAGTGAAACACAGACTGATAGCTTTGCTTGGGGCAATGTTACTGCTGACTGCCTGTACTGCCCCCGCCCAACCGGAGAGCGGCTATAGCTTTACGGACAGCACCGGGGCAGTGGTCAGCCTGGAAGAAACACCCCAAAAGGTGGCGGTTTTATTTTCCTCCTATGCAGAAGTCTGGACCCTTGCCGGAGGCACCGTCGGGGTCACCGTAGGGGAAAGTGTGGAACGGGGCTTTGTGCCCCAGGAGACACCCCTTGTGGACGGCGGCGCGGGAAAAACTGTGGATATGGAGCGATTGCTGGCAGAGGAGCCTGATTTTGTGATCGGCTCAGCGGATATTCCTGCCCAGGTGGAGGCGTGCGAAGCCGCCGCACAGGCAGGGATCCCTGCCGCCCTGTTTCAGGTGGATACACTGGAAGATTATCTTTCGATGCTGAAGATCTGTACGGACATCACAGGAAATGCCCAGGCCTATCAAACCTATGGCACCCAGGTGGCGGAGGATGTGCAGAAGATACTAAGGAAGGTTCAGGCGGTGCAGTCGGAGCCGAAAAAGATCTTGTTTATCCGCGCCGGAAGCCAGTATTCCGCAACAAAGGCAAAACGGGCACCGGAGAATTTCGTGTGTATTATGCTGGAGGAATTGGGCGCATACAACATTGCCGATGAAGCCCAGGTCCTTTTGGACGGGCTGTCCCTGGAAGAGATCCTGCTCCAGGACCCGGACTGCATTTTTTTGACCACTATGGGTCAGGAGGAAGCGGCGGTCAGCTATATACAAACACTGTTTTCTCAGGACGGCTGGAAGGATCTGACAGCGGTGAAAAATGAGCAGTATATATTTCTGAATAAAGAGCTGTTCCATTACAAGCCCAATGCAAAGTGGGCGCAGGCCTATCGCCTGCTGGCACAGCAATTATATCCGGAGCTGAATTTTGATGAAACATAATCGAAGGATTTCTTACGGCTGGCTGCTGGCGGTGCTGGTTGGCATCACAGCGGCTGCTGTTTTTCTGGGGCTGCGGTACGGAAGCGCCGGCTTGACCTGCAAGCAGGTGCTCCAGGGCCTTCTCCGGCCGGAACGCCAGAGTGTCTATACAAATATCATTTATGTGGTGCGCTTACCCCGGATAACGGGATGCCTGCTGGCCGGCATAGGTCTGGCAGTAAGCGGCGTCCTATTGCAGACAGCGACCAACAACCCCCTTGCCGGCCCGAATATTATCGGGGTCAATGCCGGCGCCGGTTTTGCTATGATACTGGGCTTGTGCGTTGCTCCTATGGCATACCGCCTGACGCCGCTGATGGCGTTCGCAGGCGCATTTTGCTGTACCGGGCTGATCGTTGCCGTGGCAAATCGGGCAGGGGGGAGCAGGATCGCCATCGTGCTGTCCGGTGTGGCGGTGTCCACCTTGCTCAGTGCGGGAATTTCTATGCTGAAGCTTCTGTATCCGGATCTGGCGATCACCTACAATTATTTTTCCGTAGGCGGTGTCAGCGGTGTGACCTTTCCCCAGATGGTACTGCCCGGATGTATGATCCTTGGGGTGCTGACCGTGAGTATACTTTTGTCGCCCCGGCTGAATTTGCTTTGCCTGGGTGATGCTATGGCACAGGGCCTGGGCGTGCGGGCGAAGGCGTTGCGCACCCTGGCGTTACTGCTTGCCAGCGCATCTGCGGCGGCGGCCGTTTCCTTTGCGGGACTGCTGGGCTTCGTGGGACTGATGGTGCCCCATATGGCAAGATATCTTACCGGCAGTGGCAATCCCGGCAAAAATCTTCCGGTTTCTGCGCTGTTGGGCGGCACACTGGTACTGCTTGCAGATCTGATGGGGCGGGTGGTATTTGCACCCTCGGAAATACCTGCGGGCATTATTACGGCACTGATCGGTGCGCCGTTCTTCTTTGTGCTACTGCTGCAAAGGAGGAATCGGATATGAATATTTCTTTTGAAAAGCTTTCCGCCGCCTACCGAAGCCGGAGCGTGCTGGAGGAGGTTTCCTTCTCAGTGCCGGAGGGCAGTATCACAGCGCTGATCGGCTGTAACGGTGCGGGAAAATCTACCCTGTTAAGCTGTCTGAACGGAGAAAAGCGGGATTACCGGGGCAAAATTTGCCTACAGGGACAGGATATCCGCAATATGGATATGGGGCAAAGAAGCTGTGTGCTGTCGTGTATGCCCCAGGTATTGCCCCGCCCTCGCGTGACGGTGGCGGAGCTGGTCAGCTTTGGCAGGACTCCCTATTTGCCCCTGACCGGAAGGCTGTCAGAGCAGGACCGGCAGCAGGTGGATCAGGCAATAGAAGCGGCAGGGCTGAGCCAATACAGGGACTGCTTTGTGGACACCCTGTCCGGCGGTGAGCGAAAGAAGGCGTTTTTTGCGATGATCCTTGCGCAGGATACGCCGGTGGTGGCAATGGATGAGCCCACTGCCCATCTGGATGCCGCCAGCAGGTTTGCATTTTTGGAATTGATCCAAAAAATGCGGAGTGCCACCGGAAAAACATTCTTGATCGTGCTCCACGAGCTGCCGGAAATTCTGCGCTATGCAGACCGGATCGTGGTTTTGAAGGATGGAAAGGTGGCTTTTACAGGCACCGGAGAGGAATGTCTTAGAGAAAGCATCCCGGAAAGCTGTTTCGGCATTTCCGTAACCGGAAGCAAGGAAAGCGGCTATGCCGCAGTGCCTCTGAAATAAAGAAAGGGCGCGTGCATTGCACGCGCCCTGAACTGTTTATTGGGTTGCTTTTGCGGTTTGCTCCGGATGGGCATATTTGTCCAGCTTTTTTGCTGTGGGGAAGAAGAAAAACAAAATAGTGGCGATGGACAGAACCCAGCCGATGGGCCAGATCAGATACAGGAAAGTAAAGTTGGGATACAGGGGGAACACGAACCACACCCAGGGGAAGCGGATCAGGCACATAAATACCAGGGTTGCCACCGTGGGCACGATGGGCTTGCCCATACCCTTCATTGCTTCGCCGAAGATCGCATTGACGCCCTGCAGGAAATACAGGCTGGAAATGAGGATCATCTTTTCCCTGGCGTAGGCGATCACCACCGGGTCACTGGACAGGAGAGATGCCAGCTGGCGGGAGAAGATCGCAGAAAGAGAGCCCAGACCGCCGCCGATGATGGAGGCGATCAAAACGCCGCGCCAGACGGACTGCTTTGCCCGCTTGATGTTTCCTTTGCCGATGTTCTGGCTCACATAGGGAAGCACTGCCAGAGAGGGGGCAATGGCGATCTGATACAAAATGCTGTCGTAATTATTGGCAATGGAGATGCCGGTGGTTGCCGCGGCACCGTAGCTGTTGACAGTGGCGGCAATGACCAGATTGGCAACGGAATACATTGCCTGCTGTAAGCCGGAGGGGATACCGATCCGGAGCATAGACTTCAGCTCGAAGCCGTAGAAGCGAATATGCTTGAGGTTCAGCTTGACCATACCCTCGTTTTTCACAAGGGCAATTATGGACAATACCATAGAGATGGACCAGGAAACGATGGTCGAGATCGCCACACCCACAACGCCCATCTTGAAGAAGGCGACAAAAATAAAATTCAGAACGACCTTCACAGCACCGCCCAGCAGGGAATAGGTCATAACCCGCTTGGAGTCGCCAATGGAGCGAAGCATAGCCGAACAGAAGGTAAATACCATCAAGATCGGCACACCGACAAAATACAGCCGGAAATACAATGCCGCCTGATCCATCAGCTCAGAGGCGCAGTTTGACAGATCCAAAAAGGACCTTGCAAGGGTAACGCCCACCACCAGCAAAATAAGACCGCCGACAATGGAGGTGGCAAAGGCAGTGCTTACAGAACGGTCTACCGCCTGCCTGTCACCCCGGCCCACATTTCTGGCGATGACCACATTGGCACCCACAGAAATGCCGATCACCAAACTGGAGATCAGGCCGATCAGGACACTGCAGGCACCCACGGCACCTACGGCAAGGCCGCCGCTGGCAGTGTCGTAGTTTTTCAGTATGGCCATATCAATGATGTTGAACAGAGAGGTCAGCACATTTTGGACCATCAGAGGAAGGGAGATTGCCAAAAGTCCCTTCGTGATATTTCCGGACAGCATATTTACATCTTTTCTTCTCACGATCATCACCCCGTTAAAAGAAGCCGGCACTACGGTTTTCAATTGTTTTTTGTTGGTTTTTTTGCTTGTTTGGTTATCATAGCACTTTTTTCAGGAAAAGCAACCTATATTTGTGCCAATTTTGAAAAAATTTTAACTGGAATTTGAAAGGGGAGCGACGGCTGTCGCTCCCCAAGGGTTATTTAACTATATGGGTTTATTTTGCTGTGCGCTTCCGGCACAGGACCAGAACGAACAGGCAGGCAAGGCTGAAGAGCATTGCTGTCACCAGCCCGGTGACATTTGTAAAGTCGCCGGTGAAGGGGTTGGAAGGATCGGGGGCAGGTGCGGGAACAGTGTTGCTGACCTGATTGGTCTGCAGTGTGTTCTGACCCTCCTGCGCAGTTGCAGTATTGAGGATCCGGACACCTTCGCCTGTTACCTTCACCTGGAAGGAGACGGTCTTGCTTTCGCCTGCCGCCAGCTCCAGATCCCAGGTCAGCACGCCATCTGCGTAAGTGCCGCCGTCAGTTGCGGAGCCTTCCACATAGGTGGTGTACTGAGAAACGGTATCGGTGATCTTTACCTGAGCAGGTGCATCGTCATTGTTCCGGTAGGTGATCTTGTAGAGGAGGACACTGCCCTTTTCCACTTGCTTACCGTCGATGCTGACAGAAGGCGTATTGGCAAGGGACACATCCTTTTCCACTGTGTCGGTGACCGCGGTGGTCGTGACGGTGTTGGTGTGGATGGTGTTACTGCCTTCTACAGCCTGTGCCTGGTTGCTGATCTCCACATTTGCCGCGGTGACCTTCACCTGGAAGGAGACGGTCTTGCTTTCGCCGGCCGCCAGCTCCAGTACCCAGGTCAGCACGCCTTCTGCGTAAGTGGCGCCGTCGGTTGCGGAGCCTTCCACATAAGCGGTGTGCTGGGGAATGGTGTCGGTGACGGTTACGGTACCGGCAACATCATCGGCGTTGGTGTAGGTGATGGTGTAGTACAGAATATCGCCCACCTCAGCCTTTTTGCCGTCGATGGATACGGACAGGCCGCTGTCGATAAATGCATCCTTGGTAACGATGTCTTCGTCTACGGAGGTTCTGACGACTTTGGTTTCATAGCGGTTTCCGTCCGCTTCGCCGAAGGCCTGGTTTTCGATGGTGACCTTGGCCTGTGTGACCTTCACCTGGAAGGAAACGGTCTTGGTCTCACCGGCCTGCAGGTCCAGCTCCCATACCAGCTGGCTTCCCTGGAAGGTGCCGCCGTCGGTTGCAGAGTTTTCCACATAAGCGGTGTACTGGGGAATGGTATCGGTGACGGTCACCTGTGCAGGTGCGTCATCGGCGTTGGTATAGGTGATCTTGTAGGTGAGGATGTCGCCCAGCTCCACTGCCTTGCCGTCAATGCTCAGGACGGAGTCTTCCACGAATACATCCTTTTCTACCTGATCCACCGGATTTCTGATCTCGTTGGAGGTGTAGCGGTTTCCGTCCTCCAGAACACTGCCGGTGTTTGTGACAGTAATGCCGGTTCCCAGAACCGTTACCTGGAAGGAAACGGTGATGACCTCATCGGCAGGAACATTCCGGAAGGTCCAGGTCAGGGTGTTGTCGTTCAGTGTGCCGCTGCCCGTTGCAGAGCCTTTCACATAGGCGGTGTAGGCAGGCAGTATATCGGTGATCACTACCTCGTCTGCTGCAGTGCCGGTGTAGTTGGTGTAGGTAAGGCTGTAGGTCAGCACATCTCCGGGCACGACCTTCTTGCCGTCGATGCTGATGCTTGTGTCATTGCCCAGGAAGGCATCCTTCTTGAGGATCATATCCTCGTGGACATTCCGGAACAGAAGATCATCTCTGCCGAAGGTGCTTTCGATGATCACATTGTTTTCGTCAATGACCAGCGCACCTCTTTCGTTGTCTACTACCGGGATCTTGATGGTGTAACGGTTTACATCCCACTTAATGAAGTCCCAAAGGGCATTCTGCTGCTCACTGAGGGTAAAGGTGTATGTTCCGGGAGCAGTGAAGATCAGATCGTCAAAGGTGACAACACCGGCGGGAACGGTGTTCTGCTTGACCTGTGTTGCAAAGCCGTCGCCTTCCAGCACGAAGGTAAATGCCTTCATATCGTCACCCTCGTACTGCTTTTGTGCTTTGATCTGATAGGAAGCAGTGCCGTATTCGTATTTGTTCTGGAATGCGAATTTGTAGGTGGTCTCGTCTACATCGTTTCCGTTTACGGTGTAGGAGATACCGATATTACCGGCTTCGTCGTCGGTCAGGGTGACGACTATTGTGTAAACGGTCGTATCGTAAGTGATGCCGTCCTTCTTGTTGCCTTCGGCAGGAAGGATCTCGCGGATGTAGTAGGTGTAGGTGCCTGCGGCTACATCTGCCTGCTTGTAAACGAGCTTCTGGAAGGAGGCTTCCTTTGCAGCGGACTTGTCGACTGCAGGGATTGTCACAGTGTCAATAGGTGCTGCATCCAGATCCGTATACAGACCGAAGGTGAAGTCCTTACCGGAGGTTGCGTCACCGGTCATTGTCTTGATGACCGACAGGGTCAGTTCATTATCCGCCATCTCATAGCCGTTGTGGAATGCGAGATTCGTAGCGGGGTTGCCGTTTTCGTCGGCATAGGAGACACTTTCGATCTCCAGCTTGCCTGTGCCGTTATCAATGACCTTGATGGTAACCGTGTACTTGGTGGTGTCCCACTTGATAAAGCCGCCCAGAATGGTCTGTGCTTCTTCCACAGTGAAGGTATAAGTGCCTGCGCTATTGAAGTTCAGCGCATCAAAGGTGACAGTCTTGATGGCAGTATCCACACTCTTGCGGTCGCGGATGTTGCCGGTGCTGTCTGTGCCCTCCAGGGTGAATACGAAGTTCAGCATATTCTTGCCGTCGTATTCCTTGGTGGCAGTGAGAACCTTGGAGATAGGTTCTGCTTCATAGGTGTTCACAAATTCCAGACCGCTGACCGTAACGATGCCTGCATCGGTTTGGTCTGCGGTGACGGTTGCACCGTTAAAGTCGGTGGTGACTGTGGGGATCAGCTTGCCGCTTCCGTTGTCGTTAACATCCACAGTAATGTGAATT
>JAZNDF010000077.1:0-8363 GCA_045587925.1 Faecousia sp. | reverse complement strand
CTTAGTTTCTGCCACCTGTTCTTCGGTCATTCTGCCCTTGGCAATTCTGCCGGCAAGATATTCTTCACTCCACTGGGCAACATTTTCCAAAACTGCAGGCGCAAGGTCATACAGTGCGGTATCGCAGCCATTGATTGCTGCACACAAAGCGATTTGGCGCCCCATCAGGCCGCCGCCGATAACGGCAAGTTTTTTGATTTCCATAATTATGCTCCTTCTTTACAGAAATATATTTTATATGTTATACTATTATTAAATTATCAACGAAAGGCAGGAATTGCTGTGGACCGTCTGCAAATTCTATGGGTCACCCGTTCCAAATTCGATTCGGGTGTCGGTGTTAAGCCGCACACACATCCCTATTTTCATATGTTTCATCTAACGGCAGGTTCCATTGCGTTTACAGCCGGCAGCAATGTATATTGCTTGCATCCTGGCAGCACCATTTTGGTTCCACCGGGTATAGAACACAGCTATGCCAATAATGATCCAATCAGTGTTGAGTATTTGGAGATCAAGTTCACTTTGGGACAATCCCCTTTTTCGGAGGGTACTGTGCCCCTAACAGACGATATTCTTGCCCAAAAGCTATTCCAACAGATTTTGAAGGAATACTCCGAACAGGGTAGTCTTGCAGACAATTCCGCTGCAGCTTATCTGACTGCCTTGCTGGAGTTTTTAAGTCAAGATCAGCGGTATCAAAAGCAGACCCGGCAGTTTAAGCATTTGGATGCATCCGGCTGCAGTGAGCTTTCCCAGAGAATTATTCACTATTTAGAAGCCCATTACAGTGAGGATCTGTCCCTGGACGATCTCGCCGCCGCTATAGGCTACAACAAAAGCTACCTGTGCGTTGCCTTCAAAAAGAATACCAAGCAGACGATTTTGGACTGTTTGAATATGATCCGCATTCGCAAGGCCGCAGAGCTGATCGTATATAGCGATCTGTCTTTGGCACAAGTATCCGAAATGTGCGGTTTTTCCTCTGTAAGCCACTTTAACCGGGTATTTCTCAAATACGCAGGCATTACCCCCGGTCAATGCCGCCGGGCGTACCCGGCAAACATTTTGTTCGGTTTTAAGGATCTGACAAGGGATCTGGACGCAAAGAATAACTACTTTATGTACAGTGTTCTTGCCCAAAAGCGTATCTCTCTGGATACAATCACAGAAGTGGATAAAAAAGATCTGACAAAATCTTAGTGGACAACAGAAGCACCGCTGCATACGATACTGGTGCCGGAAACATAGGATGCTTCATCGCTGCTCAGGAACGCCACCAGAGCAGCGATTTCCTTAGGATCGCCCAGCCGCTGCAGAGGCGCATTTTTGATCACATTTGCCAGAATCTGTTCCGGTACAGCGCGCATCATCTCTGTGTCGATGTTTCCGGGCAGAATGCAGTTGATCTGGATATTCTTTCTGCCCAACTCCATCGCCAGGGTTCTGGTCATGCCTTCCATTGCTGCCTTGGAGGCACTGTAGTTTGCCTGTCCGGGATTTCCGAAGGAGGATGTGGAAGAAATGTTGACGATCTTGCCGTAGCCCTGGGCACGCATCCCGGGAACCACCTGGTAGATGCAGTTATAAGTACCGAAGAAGTTCACATCCATAACTTGATGCATCTGAGCAGGGGTCATTTTATGGAAAATAGCATCTCTTGTAATACCTGCGTTGTTCACAAGAACATCTACTCTGCCGAATTGCGCATAGATGATCCTGAAGGCTTCTGCTACACTGTCCTCCTTGGACACATCGCACTTGATCGCAAGGGCGATCTTGCCGGTGGGGTCAAGCTCTGCGGCAGTGGCTTTTACCAGGGCTTCATCATAATCCAGCAGTGCCACACCGGCGGCACCTTCCTGCATAAACCGCTGGGCGATCACTTTACCGATGCCCTTGCCGGCGCCGGTAACTACAACATATTTATTGCTGAAATCGTACATAAATATTTCTCCTTTTTTGGCGGGCGGCAGATTGCCGCCCTTATTTTTTTCAGGTTTCCTGGATGGTGACAACACCGGAGGCGATCATCGCTTCGATTCTATCATCGGTATAGCCCAAGCCCTTCAGCACTTCCCTGCCGTTTCCGCCGATCAGCGGTGCAGGTACGGTTTTAAGCCCCTGTACAGAATCCATCTCAATGGGACTTCTCGGCATTACATCCACCCGTCCGTTAGCGAATTCCACATGCTCTAAGTAACCGTTTGCCCAAGCCTGCTCATCCTCAGACACCTCGCCGAAGTGATTCATCCGCACCATAGGAACATCCAGTTCCTCGGCAAGTTTCAGCCACTCATCACTGGTTTTTGTTCGGAACGCCGCACCGAGCAAATCAAAATATTCCTTTCGGTTTTCCCAGCGTTTCTCCGCCGTATCAAATCTGGGGTCGTTCATCAGTTCCGGCCTTCCGATCATGTCATAAACACCCGGAAGGGTCTTTGCAGGGGAAACTGTTGCAAGATAGATGAACTCATCGTCAGCACATCGGTAGTTTCCATCGATAGAGCCGTGGTTTACACGGCTGCGGGGATAGATCACGCCAAAGGGTTTCTGCGTCACAATATTCATACTGCCCATTGTGAAAATGCCGTTATGGTACAGACTGGAAACTACATAGTCTCCCTTTCCGGTCTTATCGCGATTATACAGTGCAGCACAGATCTCTCCCATCAGAAGATAGCCGGTGACCGTATCGCCGATGCCCGCAGGGGCATTGATGGGCGTGTAAGTCTCCGGATCGTTAAGCGGAGAAAGATCACGCAGAAAACCACTCTTGGACCAGTAAGCTGTCACATCAAAGGCAGGCTTATCCGCATCCGGTCCCTTTTCACCGTATCCAATTACAATGGAATAGATCAGACGGGGGTACTTCTCCTTCAGGTCCTCATAGGAAAGTCCCAGCCGCTTCAATCCGGCTGGGCGGACATTGGTCACAAACACATCCGCCTGTGCCAAAAGCTTATGAAAGGCCTCCAGGCCCTCCGGCCGCTTCAGGTCCAAAGCGATCAGCTTCTTGCCTGTATTGTAAATGTCAAAAACGGGATTTTCCTGATCGCTGAAACGGGAGGGTACATAACTGATGCCGGTACGGCGCCAATCATCCCCGTTGGGGCGCTCCACCTTAATGACTTCTGCGCCCAAATCTGCCAAAAGTCTTGCACAGGAAGGGGCGGCAACAAAGGTCGCCAGCTCCAAAACTTTAATACCTTCTAACGGTCTGCCCATATTGTTCCTCCTTGGGTAATATCGGTTATACAAATACGCCAACATTATAAGGTGGAACGAAGGTATGTGTCAACGAGAAAATATAAATATTTTACAATTTCTGCATTTTGTTCGGTATTCTTCTTTCATCCCTTTCAATTTTTCATTATATTTGTTTATTATTGCTAAATCTTTTATTTTACGGCTTATTTGTTGACAATTATTTTACCCTGTGCTACACTGGATACAGGTTTGATACCTAAATATTTAACAATTGAGGTGCATTTCTATGCGTAATGTAGTGATTGTGGACGGTGTGCGCACCGGTTTCGGCAAAATGGGCGGCGGTCTTCGGCAGTTCGGTATGAGTGAGCTTGCCGCCTTTGCCATTGACGGTCTGCTGGATAAGACCCAGCTTCTGGAAAAAGGCGGGAAAGTGGATGGTGTGTACTTAGGCTGTGCCCTGCACGACCATCAGACTGCCGGTCCTGCCCGTTTGGCAGTTCTCCGTTCCAAACTGGGCTATGATGTATGGACCAGTTTTGTGGAGCGTCAGTGTGGCAGTGCCATCGACTCCATTAACCATGCCGCTGCTGCCATTATGATCGGCACTGCCGACATTATGATCGCCGGCGGTGCCGAGTCCTACAGCCAGCTTTTTGCCAAGTTCTCTATGTGCACAGAGCCTTACAAGCTGATCCCCCCTTCCCCCATTCCCCAGATCCTTTCCCATATTCCCGCAGACAACTGCGATATGATCACCACTGCGGAAAATGTGGCAAAACAGTTCGGTATTACCCGCGAGGAATGTGATGCCTTTGCGTATCGCAGTCAGATGCGTGCCGCGGCCGCTACGGAAAAGGGCTATTTTAAGGATGAGATCATTCCCGTCACCATCCCTGCCACCAGAAAGACACCTGAGATCATTTTTGACAAGGACGAATTCCTCCGTCCCTCCACCACTCTGGAAGGTCTTGCCGCTCTGCGTAGTGTCCAGCCCGGCGGTGTGACCACAGCCGGCAATGCCTCCGGCAGAAATGACGGCGCGGCGATGCTTCTGCTGATGACCGAGGAAAAAGCGGCTGAGCTGGGCTACACCCCCTACGCCCGCTTTGTAATGGCCGGAAATTCCGCGCTGGATCCAAAATATATGGGTCTGGGTCCTGTAAAGGCAAGCATCGACGCCCTGAATAAGGCCGGTCTGTCGATCGACGACATTGACATCTGGGAGTGCAACGAGGCATTTGCCGCACAAAACCTGGGCGTGATCCGCAACCTTGAGCAGCTGACCGGCAAGACGATCGATATGGAGCGCTGGAATGTAAACGGCGGCGCCATCTCCTTCGGCCACCCCAACGGTGCATCCGGCGGTCGCGTGGCAATGTTTACAATGCGTGAGCTGGCGCGCCGAAGCGGCAGGTACGGTCTTTTCACCTCCTGCTGCGGCGGTGGCCAGGGCGTTACCACGATTATCGAAAACCTGCGCAGATAACCGCAAATAAAAATGGCCGCTATCCGTAGATAGCGACCATTTTTATTTGCATTATTCAGCGTCGGAAGCGGTTTCCTCAGCAGTTTCAACGGTCACGAAGTCCCGATAGGGCATCAGACCGGAGCCTGCAGGGATCAGCTTACCGATGATGACATTCTCCTTCAGGCCAACCAGGTGGTCAACCTTACCCTTAATTGCGGCATCGGTCAGGACCTTGGTGGTCTCCTGGAAGGATGCGGCAGACAGGAAGGAGTCTGTTGCCAGAGAAGCCTTGGTAATACCCATCAGCACAGCAGATGCTTCCGGCAGACGAAGCTCCTCTTCACCGGCGTCAATTCTGGCCTGGACAGCGGCGCAAGCATCCTCGAATACGAAGGAGTCCACCACAGAACCAACCAGCATTGTGCTGTCGCCGGGATCTTCGATACGCACCTTGCGCATCATCTGACGGATAATGACCTCGATATGCTTATCGTTGATCTCAACGCCCTGTTGACGGTACACAGCCTGAACAGACTGCACCAGGTAATCCTGAACTGCCTCAACACCGGAGATACGCAGAACATCCTGGGGATACAGCGCACCGTCGGTAATGGGCTCGCCCTTCTGGACAGTCTTGCCGTTTTGCACCTTCAGACCCACAGAATAGGGCACGTGGTAAACCTTGACCTCGCCGTCCTCCGCAGTAACCGTAATGTTACGCAGTGCGGTACGGTGGCTGTCATCGATGTTGACCACACCGGTGATCTCGGAGATCTGTGCCATCTTCTTGGGACGACGGGCTTCAAACAGTTCTTCAACTCTGGGAAGACCCTGCGTAATATCGTCACCGGCAACACCACCGGAGTGGAAGGTACGCATCGTCAGCTGAGTACCGGGCTCACCGATGGACTGTGCGGCGATAATACCAACTGCTTCACCCAGATCCACTTCCTTGGAAGTAGCCAGGTTCATACCGTAGCAATGGGCACAAACACCGCTTCTTGCACGGCAGCCCAGGATGGTACGGATATAGATCTTCTCAATGCCTGCTGCTTCAAACTTAGCCGCATCCTCAGGCATCATCATAACATTCTTGGCGTGGAGCAGCTCGCCGGTGACCGGATGCAGAACATCGTTGACGGGATAACGGCCGCGGATACGGTTACCGAAGGTATCGATCACATCACCGTTCTTATCGTAAACAGCGCCAACCCAAATACCGTTCTTGGTTCCGCACTCGTACTCACGAATGATGACTTCCTGAGAAACATCGACCATACGACGGGTCAGGTAACCGGAGTCAGCAGTACGCAGAGCGGTATCGGTCATACCCTTACGGGCACCTCTGGAGGAAACGAAGTATTCCAGAACGCTCAGACCTTCACGGAAGTTTGCCTTAACAGGGATCTCGATGGTACGACCTGCGGTATCCGCCATCAAACCACGCATACCTGCCAGCTGACGGATCTGTGCCATAGAGCCACGGGCACCGGAGTCCGCCATCATATAGATGGGGTTGAACTCATCCAGATTGCCCTGCAGGGCGTTGGTAACATCAGCCGTGGTCTTTTCCCAGTGCTGAACCACCAGGCGGTAACGCTCATCGTTGGTGATAAAGCCCTTGCGGTAGAAGTTTTCGATCTCAACCACTCTGGCTTCTGCGTCCTTGATCAGCTGATACTTAATGGCAGGAACCACCATATCCGCAATAGAAACGGAAATAGCGCCCTTTGTGGAGAACTTATAGCCCAGGCTCTTGATCCGGTCCAGCATTTCCGTAGCAATGGTAAAGCCGTGCTTTCGGATACACTTATCGATGATCTTGCCCAGCTGCTTCTTATCCACCAGGAAGTCCACTTCCAGGTCGAATGCGCGGTCAGGACTTGTACGGTCCACAAAGCCCAGGTCCTGCGGAATGGGCTCATTGTAGATCAGGCGGCCAACGGTCGCATTGATAACCTTGCTGCACACTTCCCCGTTGATCTCCTTGGTGTAACGCACACGGATGGGGGCGTGCAGACCCACATCTCCGTGGGTGTAAGCAGTAATTGCTTCATCCACACTGGAGTAATTGAGGATCGGACGGAAGGAAGCCTGTGCCTTGCCTTCGCTCTTAGCCAGCTTGTTTGCTGCCAGGAATTCGTCGGCATCCACGATTTCGTTTACGGGCAGGTCTGTATCTCCTGCATCGGTCACGAATACAGTTTCTGCGCCCTTTTCTGCCTTGCCCAGACGGGTATAGGTCAGATAGTAAGCACCCAGGATCATATCCTGTGTAGGAACGGTAACAGGCTTACCGTCCTGGGGACGCAGAAGGTTATTGGAGGACAGCATCAGCATTCTGGCTTCTGCCTGTGCCTCAGCGCTCAGAGGTACGTGGATAGCCATCTGGTCGCCGTCGAAGTCCGCGTTAAATGCGGTACAGCAAAGGGGATGCAGCTTCAGAGCGCGACCCTCGACCAGCACCGGCTCGAAGGCCTGAATACCCAGTCTGTGCAGGGTAGGTGCACGGTTCAGGAACACAGGACGGTCCTTAATCACATCGTCCAGTGCATCCCAGACCTCAGGCTTGCCCTTATCGATCATCTTCTTTGCAGACTTAATGTTGCTTGCCAGACCGTCGGAAACCAGCTTCTTCATAACGAAGGGCCGGAACAGCTCAATTGCCATTTCCTTCGGCACGCCGCACTGATACAGCTTCAGCTCAGGACCAACAACGATAACGGAACGGCCGGAGTAGTCAACACGCTTACCCAAGAGGTTCTGACGGAAACGGCCCTGCTTGCCCTTGAGCATATCGCTCAGGGACTTGAGCGCACGGTTGTTTGCTCCGGTAACGGCTCTGCCCCGGCGGCCGTTATCGATCAGGGCGTCCACTGCCTCCTGCAGCATCCGCTTTTCATTGCGGATGATAATGTCAGGTGCGTAGAGCTGGATGAGCCGCTTTAAGCGGTTGTTACGGTTGATCACACGGCGATACAGGTCGTTTAAGTCAGAGGTGGCAAAACGGCCGCCGTCCAACTGGATCATAGGACGGATATCCGGAGGAATAACAGGAAGTACATCCATAACCATCCAGGAAGGATCGTTACCGGACTCCCGGAATGCCTCAACCACCTCAAGGCGCTTTACAAGGCGCAGCTTCTTTTGTGCAGAAGCTGTCTTCAGCTCTTCCCGGAGCTGCTCGGACAGCTGCTCCAGATCGATTTGCTGCAGCAGCTCCTTCACTGCCTCAGCACCCATACCGGCCTTGAAATCGTCCTCGTACTTTTCACGCATATCCCGGTATTCCTTTTCGGAGAGCACCTGGTTCAGTGCCAAAGGTGCGTCGCCAGGATCGGTGACGATATAAGCAGCAAAGTACAGAACCTTCTCCAAAATCTTGGGACTGATATCCAGGATCAGGCCCATACGGGAAGGAATACCCTTAAAGTACCAGATATGGCTGCAGGGTGCGGCCAGCTCAATGTGGCCCATACGCTCACGGCGCACCTTTGCCTTGGTAACTTCTACGCCGCAGCGGTCACAGACCTTGCCCTTGTACTTGATCTTCTTATACTTACCGCAGTGGCACTCCCAGTCCTTGGTAGGTCCAAAGATCTTTTCGCAATACAGGCCATCCCGCTCCGGTTTCAGGGTGCGATAGTTGATGGTCTCCGGCTTTTTAACCTCGCCGTAGGAC
>JAZNDF010000076.1:0-47685 GCA_045587925.1 Faecousia sp. | reverse complement strand
CCAACGGGCGAAAATATCCGGCGTGAAATTATAATAGTAGGATTTCAGAGAGGGGAGTACCTGTTCCAAGTGCTTTTGGTCTGTTAACTCGTACCAGGGTGTTACATAGTCAGATACCGTAAAGGATACCATACAGGACCACTTTTGACCAGGTAAGAAACTGTCGTTGGTCATTTGTAAGTAGTAGAAATCATTTTTGGTGTTTTCGAGAGTTTCAATATCGTAGGTTCTTCGCAAATCCAATCGGACTGTTTGGGTAGAGTTTGCAGCAACGGTTAGGTTTTCTATATACGGTTCTTCGTGGGTCGTTTCAACCAACTGCTGTGTGCTGTAATAATAAAGCTTTACGGTTGGCTCAAGCTCCAGATCCTTATCGGACTGATTTGTGATCTCCACCCAAACCACACCGCTTCCATAATAGGAGGCAGTCATTGTGAGGCTGTCGCCTGCCATTTTGGAAAATTTCGTTACGGCAAAGGCAGTTAATGTTAAAAACAAAGCGATAACAACCGATATCAGTGCAAATTTGGGAAGCCGTTTGCGGGTCGGCTTGGTTTGTGCAAAGACTTTTTCCTCTTTGCTTCCTGCCTTAATCAGCTTGGTGCCGGTGTTCCATTCGAAGTATCTTTTAATGTGATACAAATTGTGTTTTTGCATACGGTTCATAAGTGACCTCCTAACATACGGATATAGCCTTCCGCAGTTTTTGTTTGGAGCGATACAGGTGGTTTTCTACTTGCTTTAGGGGCAGATCCAAGGCCTTTGCAATTTCTTTCGGTTTTTGCTCATAGTAGTATCGCCGGATCAAAATGTCTTTTTCCACATCGCCCAGCGCATTGACTGCAGCCACCAGCTCCTTTTTGGTTTCTTCCTGCAGCAATGCATCCTGCATACCCATTCTGCCAACCATCATAGCGCTCTCAAGGGATACAGTACTGTGCTTGGACAATGCCCGATATCGGTCTATAGCTCTGCAACGGGCCACCATACACAGCCAGCTTTTTAGCGAGCCGCGCTCCGGATCGTATTTGTCCGGGTTTTCCCAAAGGTCGATAAATACATCCGCAACACATTCCTCCACATCCTGCTCTGTGCCCACATTTTTAAGTACAGTAGCGGCTATTGGCCAAAGAAGCCTGGAGTACTTGTTGATGATTTTGCAAATAGTAAGCTCATCCTTCTCTTTGATACCGGCTATCGCCGTTATATCAGTCAAATCGCTCCCTCCTTTCACTGAGATTGATCGATCACTTATAGTACGAAAGAAAACATAAAAACACTCATATTATAATCAAAATGATACAGATATGTCAAAACAGGGAGCAAAAATACTCCCTGTTATAATTCCGATTAACCAAAGAATGCTTCTAACCGTTCTTTATTTTTATCTGACAGTTCGGTCAGGGGCAGTCTGCAGCCGCCGCAGTCGTAGCCTAGATGACGCATAGCCGCCTTTACAGGGATCGGATTGACCTCACAGAACAGCAGTTCAACAAGCGGCTGGAGCTGACATTGCAGGCTGGATGCCGTATCAAAATCACCGGCAAGGGCCGCATTCGCCATATCCACAGTCTCTTTGGGACAGACATTTGAAAGAACAGAGATAACGCCGAGCGCACCCAGGGACATTGCCGGGACGATCAAATCATCATTTCCTGTCCATATGGAAAAACGGTTGCCGCATATCTGCCTGGTTTTTGTGATTTTTGTAATGTCACAGCTGGCTTCCTTTACACCTGCAATATTTGAGATATTACTAAGTTTGCCGTAGGTCGGAACAGCAATATCCAAGCCTGTTCGCGAGGGAACATTATAGACGATGATCGGAAGGGTGACTGCCTGTGCAATTGTATGGTAGTGCGCATACAGGCCTTCCTGGGTCGTCTTGTTGTAGTAGGGCGTTACCATCAGCAGGCCGTCAACACCTGCCGCCTGAGCGGCAATGCTCAGCTTTAAGCTTCGCGCGGTACAGTTTGTTCCGGTGCCTGCTATGATTGCACAGCTGTCACCGACATAGTCCTTGCACCGCCGGAACAGCTCGATCTTCTCCCGGTCGGATAGGGTAGAGGCCTCACCGGTGGTTCCGGACAGTACAATTGCTTTCACACCTGCGTCGATCTGCCGTCGAATCAGCATCTCTGCCATTGGATAATTGATACTTCCATCGATAAATGGGGTCACCAGGGCTGTGCAAACGCCCGTAAAAATAGGATAATTCATAGGCAATACCTCCATCACAATCTATGCAGAAAAGCTTATTTTGCGTGTTGCAAAGAGAAGGAAAATAGTCTATACTAAATAAAATGTATTTTGTGGAGGCTATTGACTTGAAAACCCACGATTTTTGGTATGAACTTCCGGAGGAGCTGATCGCCCAAACTCCTTTACAGCAACGGGACCGCTCCAGACTGTTGGTGCTGGATAAGCTGACCGGTGATTTGAAACACCGGCACTTTTATGATGTAATTGAATATCTGCAGCCCGGTGACTGTTTGGTGATGAACGACTCCCGCGTGCTTCCGGCAAGACTTTTGGGACACCGCCCCACAGGCGGTGCGGTGGAGCTGCTGCTCCTTCGGGATCTTGGGGATAAGAAATGGGAGTGCCTTGCAAAGCCCGGCAGAAAGCTGCAGGAAGGCCAGCAGGTGATATTTGGCAACGGGGAATTGACTGCTACGGTAACGGCAGTTCAGGAAGACGGAAACCGGATCGTGACCTTTCATTATGAAGGCATATTCCTTGAGGTTCTGGAGCGCCTGGGAAAAATGCCCCTTCCGCCTTATATCAAGGAGGAGCTGCAGGATCAGGAGCGCTATCAAACTGTATATTCAAAAGCTGTCGGTTCTGCGGCGGCACCTACGGCAGGGCTTCATTTTACCAATGAACTTCTGGATAAGCTCCGCAGCAAGGGGATCGAAACGGCTTTTATCACGCTCCATGTGGGACTGGGCACATTCCGTCCAGTGAAAGCGGAAAGCATTGACGAACATCATATGCACAGTGAACTGTGTATGATCAGCGAGGAAACAGCAGAAATTCTTAACAGGACGAAGGCCGGGGGCGGAAGGATCATTTGTGTTGGCACAACTTCCTGCCGCACACTGGAAAGCCTTGTAAATGACGACGGTACATTTTCTGCAAAAAGCCGCTGGACGGATATTTTTATTTATCCCGGCTACAAATTTAAGGCAATGGAAGGTCTGATCACCAACTTCCATTTGCCGGAAAGTACACTTGTGATGCTGGTGTCTGCTTTTGCAGGCAGGGAGAATATACTCAGAGCCTATCAAAACGCAGTGGAAGAACGATATCGCTTTTTCTCATTTGGCGATGCAATGCTGATCATTTAAGAGGGAATTTTATGTTTAAGGTATTAAAAACAGAAGGCAACGCCCGGCGGGGCGAGTTCACCTGCGCTCACGGCACGGTTCAAACACCAGTATTTATGAATGTTGGAACCCAGGGCGCGATCAAGGGCGCGCTGAGTGCGAAGGATCTTAAGGATATTGGCTGTCAGGTGGAGCTGAGCAATACATATCATTTGCATTTGCGCCCCGGTGATCAGCTGGTCAAGGAGTGCGGCGGACTGCATAAGTTTATGACCTGGGACGGTCCCATCCTTACAGACTCCGGTGGATTTCAGGTTTTCTCCCTTGCTTCCTTGCGCAAGATCAAGGAGGAGGGCGTGACCTTTGCGTCCCATATTGACGGACACAAGATCTTTATGGGTCCGGAAGAGAGTATGCAAATTCAATCCAACCTTGGTTCAGATATTTGTATGGCTTTTGATGAATGCGTGGAAAATCCCGCACCCAGAGACTATGTAAAGCAAAGCGCGGACCGGACCTATCGCTGGCTTGTGCGCTGTAAGGCTGAAAACGCGCGGCTCAATGCACTTGCAGATACGGTCAATCCCCTGCAAATGCTGTGGGGCATCAATCAAGGCGGTACATACGCGGATATTCGCGTGGATCATATGAAGCGAATTGCTGAGCTCGATTTGCCCGGCTATGCCATCGGCGGTTTGGCAGTAGGGGAGACCGCCCAGGAAATGTATGATATTATTGATGCAGTAGAGCCCCATATGCCAAAGGATAAGACCCGCTACCTGATGGGCGTTGGTACGCCTACCAACATTATCGAGGCTGTTGCAAGAGGCGTGGATTTCTTTGACTGCGTGATGCCGGCCAGAAATGCCCGTCACGCAAGACTGTTCACCTGGGAAGGTGCGATCAATCTGAAAAATGCGAAGTACGCAAAGGATCTTAACCCGATCGACCCGGAATGTGACTGTCCGGTTTGCCGCAGATATTCAAGGGCGTATATTCGTCATCTGTTTGTTGCGGAGGAAATGCTGGCTATGCGCCTTTGCGTAATGCACAACCTGTATTTCTACAATAAACTGATGGAGCGCATTCGTCTGGCACTGGATAACGGCACATTTGACGGCTTTAGAAATGAATATTCTGAAAAATTAGCCCGTCGCATCTAAATATAGCTTGCTTTTTTATTAAATGATGGTATAATGATAAGGAAATTTTTAACAAAGGAGTTTTAATTATGCTTCCCATTTTAACTGGAACTGGTATGGGCGGTGGCGGCGGCACCATTGTTATGCTTCTGATTATGGTCGCTGTGTTCTACTTTATGCTCATTCGTCCCGAAAACAAGCGTAAGAAGGAACAGGAGAATTTGCGTTCTTCCTTAAAGGAAGGCGATAAGATCACCACGATCGGTGGCATCTGCGGCAAGATCGTCAGCATTAAGGACGATAAGTTTGTACTGGAGACCGGTGCAGATATGGTTCGCATTGAGTTTGCCAAGTGGGCACTTTCTACCAATGAAACTGCTGTGGAGAATGCCAAGGCAGAGGCTAAGAAGCGCCAGGAAGAAAAGGCAAAGGCAAAGGCCGAGAAGAAAGCCGCTAAAAAGTCTAAATAATTAAAATCGCCAGTCCAACCGGACTGGCGATTTTTGTTATTTATGGTGCTTGCGGCGAATTTGCCACAGGTTTACAACAGTGGATACTAAAAGAATTCCAACAGCTATCACACTTGCAATGGCGATTGTGTGTGTTCCCTGAGAGGCAAATCCTGACATATCGCCGCGAACCAGATAGTTTGTGGTGTAGTAAACACCGGAGCCGGGTATCAATGGGATAATGGATATTACCAAATAGGAGATCGCCGGGAATTTTCGCACTCTGGCGATCGCTTCGGAATATACACCGCTTACTGCGCCTGCGACAAAGAAAGCGATCAGGTCACTGTAGCCCAAATGTAAGCATATTAAATATGCACCCCAACTGATGCCGCCGCCTAAAACGCAAAGGAAGAAGCCGGCACCGTGTATGTTGAAGATCAAGGCAAAGCCCAGGCAGGCTACCAGACTTGCCAGGATTTGAATTGCATAATTATATATGATCGCAGGTACATTTACAGGCTCGCCCCAGAGGCCTTTTGCGGCATTCCAGGCAACACCGGTTCCCAGTGCGATCGCCGCGGCAATTAAGAAAACCTGCATAATTCTGTTTATGCCGGAATTTGTGTCGCCGAATATGATGTCCCGCATTGCGTTTGTAATCAGCAGTCCCGGTACCAATAGCATTAAAGCACCAATTACAACGCAGTCTGCGCTCCGGGCGATACCCATAGCACCGAAGCCATAGGCGAGAAATGCCATAATAAACGCGCAGGCCATTGTGTTAAAGAAGGTATTTACTTTCATTTTATCCAGCAGACGGCTCACAAGACCAACAAAAATACCGCAAATGCCGGCACACAAGCCGTCTATCAAGCTGCCGCCAAACAAAATCGAAAAGCCGAAACCTCCCAGACAATGCCCCAGTAAATTCATCAGGAAGGAATAATTGACCTTGCTTTCCTGTGCTTCCTTCAGCCATTTGACGGCGGTTTCCGGATCGGGTCTCTCAGCGCAAATTCTTCGGCTGAGATTGCTGTAGCGCTCCACACCGTCTAAGTCATTTCCGTGAAAACCGATACGCCTTATTCTGGATATCGAGGCTCCTTCCGGGGTCGTGATCCCCACGATCAGGCTGTTGGGGATGGAAAAAACATCGGAGTCAATTTGGTATGCGGCCATAATGCGGTTTATGCTGTCTTCCACACGGTAAGTTTCTGCACCGCACATTGCCAGACGGTATCCCAGCTCTGTAGCCATATCTAAAAGCAGATTGTAATCCATTGGAAATTCCTCGCCCATTAAGTATGAAATCCCGAACGCAAATGCGTTCGGGATTTATGGCGGAGAAGGAGGGATTTGAACCCTCGATACCCTTTTGGGGTATACACGATTTCCAATCGTGCGCGCTCGGCCAGCTACGCGACTTCTCCATATATCCGACCGCATTTGCAGCCAGCCAGAGTATATTACTCTATTTAGACTAATTTGTCAAGACCCAATTTTATATAAAAGTGAATAAATATGAAAAACAGTTGACTTTTGAGTATTTAATGGATATAATAACTCTCGCTTAAGAATATTGCACTTGCTAGTGTAGCACAGTCGGTAGTGCATCTCACTCGTAATGAGAAGGTCGCCTGTTCGAGTCAGGTCACTAGCTCCAAACGAAAATCCGTTCTCGTAAGAGGACGGATTTTCGTTTGTATTATTCACTATTCATTATTCATCATTCATTATTCGTTTTCGCTCTAAAAATACTTCTTGCCATTATTGTAAAAATCGTGTAGAATTGAGTTACCGAAAAACAAGGAGGTTACCCAATGCCTACAGTTAATGTTATGAAATACTCAACAAAGCGAAACAATTTGTTCTTACGGGTTGCAATGGGTCATTTTGCCACCAGCAATTGCCACAGTAATTACTATATTGATGTGGTATCGCAAAAAGCGCGCCTTTCTGAGGCAAAAGCTGTTGCACAGGAGCTTTGTTCTTATTACTATGCCGATACCATTGTGGATACAGTTTTATGTCTGGATGGAACAGAAGTGATCGGCGCTTGTCTGGCTAATTACTTGTCTAAGTCCGATATTTTGAATATGAATGCACATAAATCCATTTATGTGATCACACCGGAAACCACCAACAGCAGCCAGTTGCTGTTCAGAGACAATATTGTGCCTATGATTTCCGGTAAACACGTGATGATTTTGGCTGTATCTGTAGCATCCGGCAAAACGGTGGAAGCGGCTGTGGATGCTGTGAAGTATTACGGTGGTACCGTAACCGGCATTTCTTCTATTTTCTCCACAGCGAAGGAGTGCCGTGGTTTACCGGTGCGTTCCGTCTTTGATCCTAACGATCTGGAAAACTATCAATCTTATCCTTCTCACGAATGTCCTATGTGCAAGGCGGGCAGAAAGCTGGATGCCCTTGTCAACAGCTACGGTTTTTCCAAGCTGTAAGTGTTTATAGAACTTGCATAATTTCGAATTGAAAAGGTACGATCTTGGGGCACCCTCCGTAAGGAAGGTGCCCGCCGTTTTTGTGCTCAAACTACGCTGATTATAATTTGCGACTTCTCCTTGCGCGAATATCACTGTTGTGCTATAATATGCTTCGGTGGTGAATGGAATGATCAGCGACATTATTATTTTGATTATGGAATGGATCGGAACGATCTCTTTTGCGGCATCCGGAGCATTGGTGGGTATTCGGTGCAGTCTGGATATGTTTGGCGTGATTACGGTTGGGTGCATTACTGCAGTCGGCGGCGGTATGATCAGGGATGTTTTGATCGGCAATATCCCACCCAAGATCTTCTATAATCCTATGATTTTACTGGTTGCTGTGATTACATCTGTAATCGTTTTCCTGATCGCTTATTTTTGCCGGAAGAAATTTTCCAAGATACAAAAGAGTGTGGACTCCGTCAATTTGTTTTTCGATGCCTTGGGACTTGCGTCTTTTTCCATTACAGGCGTAGAGATATCCTGTATGGCGGGCTATCAGAATAATGCACTTTTGGCAATTACTTTGGGCGTTATAACCGGTGTCGGCGGCGGCATCCTGCGGGATGTTTTGGTCAACGAAAAACCGTATGTTCTTACAAAGCACATTTATGCTGTCGTATCCATATTGGGCTGCTGTCTGTACTATATCTTCAGTGTGCGAATCGGTTACAAGGTAACAGCAACCTTCCTTGCTGTCTTCTTTGTGGTTCTGATGCGATTCTTAGCTGCAAAATTTCGCTGGAGCTTACCCAAGATAAAAATTGACGATAACGAAGGTGTTTGAACATAGCATACGAAAAAAACACTGGTTAGGCAGGACCTTTTGTTGATATCGGGGGTTTATTGATATTCTTCAAAATTTTACTTGCTAATTTTTTTCAATAATGTATAATAGTCCAATACACACAAACATATGTGCATCGTGGAGATATAATGATGGCACATATCGTGGGATTTGGAACAGGAGGATACATTATGAATTATGGTCGTACTTTTAACTTTTCTGCTGGACCTGCAATGATGCCGGAAGCAGTGCTGGAGGAAATCCGGGATGAAATGATGAATTATCGCGGCAGCGGTATGTGTGTAATGGAAATGTCGCACCGAAGCGCTGTCTATCAGCAGATCATCGATGAGGCAGAGCAGGATCTGCGCGATCTGATGAACATACCGGACAACTATAAGGTTCTGTTTATTCAGGGCGGTGCTACACTGCAATTTTCTATGATTCCTATGAACCTGATGAAAAACGGTAAGGCACTATACATCGAAACCGGTGCCTGGTCCAAAAAGGCGATCGCGGAAGCAAAAAAGGTCGGAGAGGTAACAGTGGTTTCCTCCAAGGATAAAAACTATACATATATTCCTGATTGCTCCGACTTGGATATTCCGGAAGATACGGACTATGTATATATTTGCGAAAATGAAACCATTCACGGTACGACCTGGCAAGCACTGCCCAATACAAAGGGTAAGGTGCTGGTAGCGGACCAGTCATCAATGTTCCTGTCCAAGCCCTGTAATGTTTCGGATTATGGCTTGATTTATGCGGGTGTACAGAAGAATGTAGGACCTGCCGGTATGGTCGTGGTAATTATCCGCGAGGATCTCATCCGGGATGACCTTTGCGAGCTGCCTGTATATTTGCAGTACAAGACCCACGCAGATGCCGGGTCCCTGTACAACACCCCAAACTGCTGGGCAATTTATTGCTGTGGCAAGGTATTCAAGTATCTGAAAAAATTGGGCGGTCTGGAAGTCATCAACCAGATGAATGTTGAAAAAGCAAAGGTCCTGTATGATTTTCTGGATAGCTCCAGTATGTTTAACGGTACGGTCGATAAAGCGGTTCGCAGCTTAATGAATGTACCGTTTGTTACGGCTTCCAAGGAACTGGATGCAGAAGTTGTGGCCGCTTCCAAGAAAGCAGGATTTGATAACCTGAAGGGACATAAGTCTGTTGGCGGTTTGCGCGCATCCATCTACAATGCAATGCCGAAGGAAGGTGTAGAGGCGCTGGTAGAATTTCTTAGAAAGTTTGAGTCCGAATATAATAAATAAAGGAGATATGTTTTATGTCAGTTGTAAGACCTTTTCAAGCGATTAGGCCTGCAGTAGAACTCGCAAATCAAGTGGCAGCACTTCCGTACGATGTGATGAACAGCCAGGAGGCCAGAGAAATGGTTGTGGGTAATCCCTATTCATTTCTTTATGTGGATAAGGCTGAGATCGATCTGGATCCTGCAATAGATCTTTACGATACCCGTGTCTATGAAAAAGCAAGAGATAATCTGAACAAAATGATCGCCGAAGGTGTGTTTATTCAGGATGATAAGTCTTGCTTCTATATTTACAAGCAGGTGATGGACGGTCGTTCCCAGATCGGCATTGTTGGCTGTGCATCCATTGATGATTATATGAACAATGTGATCAAAAAGCACGAGCTGACAAGAGCTGATAAAGAACAGGACCGCATCAATCACGTGGATTACTGCGATGCCAATACTGGACCGATTTTCTTAACTTATCGCGCAAAGGAAACCATTAACAAGCTTGTAAATGATACAATGTCAGAAAAAGCGCCTGTGTATGATTTTATCAGCGACGATGGAATCGGGCACACCGTTTGGGTCGTTGACGATCAAGCTGTAATTGATGCAATTTCCAAGGAATTTGCATCGATCGATAATCTTTACATTGCAGACGGTCATCACCGCAGTGCATCTGCTGTGCGTGTTGGTCAAATGCGGCGTCAGGCAAAACCGGACTTTACCGGAAATGAGGAGTTTAATTTCTTCCTGTCTGTTATTTTCCCTGATGATCAGCTGTATATTATGGACTACAACCGTATTGTTAAGGATCTGAACGGAAACACAGTGGATGAATTCCTTAAGAAGGTGCAGGAGAAATTCAACATCTCCGAATACACACAAGACGGTCCCCTTAAGCCTGCGAAGAAGCATACTTACGGTATGTACATAGCCGGTAAATGGATGCTTCTGGAGGCGAAGGAAGGCACATACGATGCAAAGGACCCGGTGGCGCAATTGGATGTTTCCATTTTGCAAAACAATCTCCTGCATCCTATTTTGGGCATTGGCGACCCCAGAACCGACAAGCGAATTGATTTTGTTGGCGGCATTCGGGGACTTCAGGCTCTTGCAGACCGGGTGGATGATGGCACTATGGCAGTTGCTTTTTCAATGTACCCGACCACGATGGATGACCTGATGGATATTGCGGATGCCGGTGCAATTATGCCTCCCAAATCTACCTGGTTTGAACCCAAGCTTCGCAGTGGACTGTTTGTTCATAAGCTTTCAGATTGATTATTTAAGCACCCCTTATTTGGGGTGCTTATTCTTTTTGTTTACAACCAATTCCGACTGCAAATACAAAACGGAAAATATTATACTAATACACGAAAAACAAAGGAGGGAGAAAATAATGCATTTAACAAGTTTTCTGCAGGATGGGCATTTGACCGTGGCCCTGACCGGTGAGATCGATCACCATTGCGCCAAAGGCTACATTCAGGCGATCACAGGTAAAATCGAGGCGTATACACCTAAATGCTGTATTCTGGATTTTCAGGAAGTAACCTTTATGGACTCTTCCGGGATCGCTGTGGTGATTAACGCATTACGCAATATGACCCGCATTGAAGGAAAGCTGATATTGACCGGCTTAAACGATCAACCGATGAAGGTTTTCAGAACATCCGGCATTGATAAATTAGTTGAAATTAAGGAGGCAGTTGTATGAAATTTGAAAACTATATGATCCTGGAATTTCCAAGCAAATCCACAAATGAAAGCTTCGCCCGTGCCGCAGTGGCTTGCTTTGCGGCACAAATGGACCCTACACTCGAAGAGCTGGGTGATATTCGCACAGCCGTTTCTGAAGCAGTGACCAATTGCATTGTACACGCGTATCCGGATGGATTGGGGACGATCAGTGTGCGCTGCCGGATATTAAAAGGCAATGTACTGGATATTGTTATAAAAGATAAGGGTGTAGGAATTGAAGATCTGGAGCAGGCCAGACAGCCTATGTTTACTACCGGAGGCTCAGAAAGAAGCGGAATGGGCTTTACCATTATGGAAAGCTTTATGACATCCTTCACAGTGATCTCCACACCGGGTAAAGGCACAAGCATACATATGCGCAGAAAACTCCAACGACGCAAATGAGCAGGACGGAGGAGTTGATCGCCAAAAGTCAAGCCGGTGACGAAGCGGCAAAGGAAATGCTGGTTGAAGAAAATGCAGGGCTGATCTGGTCTGTGGCAAGAAGATTTATCGGCCGCGGCACCGAACCGGATGACTTATATCAGCTGGGAAGCTTAGGCTTTCTGAAGGCTGTAGAGGGCTTTGATCTGGAATTTGGCACTCAGTTTTCCACATATGCTGTGCCTAAAATAGCAGGGGAGATCCGCAGATTTCTCAGGGATGACGGTGTGGTGAAGGTATCCCGCGGTATAAAAGAACGGGCGGCAACCATTAAAACGGCCCGAAACCGGTTGACTGCTGCGTTGGGAAGAGAACCAACTGTTTTTGAAATTTCTGAAGAAACCGGTTTCGATCCGGAGGAAATCGCACTGGCAGAAAGTGCTACGGCGGCCGTGGAGTCCATTCATCAGCCTGCCGGCGATGAGGGCTTTACACTGGAAAATATACTCACGGACACCCAATCGGAAGAAACGATGCTCGAACGCATATCTTTGCGTCAGGCGATCGACAATCTTCCGGAACGGGAGCGTATGGTAATTCGTTTGCGATATTTTCACGGACTTACCCAGCAACAGGTGGCAAGGCTTTTGAATGTTAGCCAGGTGCAGGTTTCCCGTATTGAGAAAAAAGCACTGATGCTTCTGCGGGAACAAATGAAATAGTGCTTTACCTTTTGGAAAAAATGAGATAAAATATAAGCATCTTTTATAAGACAGGTGCTTTTATGACCCAACAGTTGCTCGATCGATTTGTTTCTGCCAGAAGGCAGTATATTCAGACGCAATTTCATCAGTTAAATGAAATGCAAAGACAGGCCGTGCTGACCACAGACGGCCCGCTTTTGCTGCTTGCAGGTGCGGGAAGCGGCAAGACCACGGTACTTATCAATCGCATTGCCAATTTAATTCGATTTGGCAGAGCCAGTGACAGTGCAGATGTTCCGGATGTGATTACACAGGAGGATGTTGAATTTTTAGAAACCCTTTCCTGGCCTATATCAGACGCAGACAGGCACAAAGCGGACTATTTGTGTGCCCTTGAACCGCCAATGCCCTATAACATTCTGGCGATCACTTTTACCAACAAGGCAGCCAATGAGCTTAAGGAGAGGCTTTGCAGTATGCTGGGCTCTGTCGGTCAGGATGTTTGGGCAATGACTTTTCACGCGGCCTGCTGCCGCATTTTGCGCAGGGATATTGAGAGAATTGGTTTTTCCGGCAGCTTTACCATTTATGATGCATCCGATTCAGAGCGATTGATGAAGGATATTATTAAGAATATGGGGCTCGATGACAAAACCTTCCCTGCAAAATATGTCCTGTCAGTTATTAGCCGTCAGAAGGATAGGCTTGTATCACCGGAGGATCTGCTGGAGCAAATGGAAACCACAAACGATTTTCGTATGCTTCACATTGCCCGTTCATATCAAAAGTATCAAACATCCTTGCGGGAAAACAATGCCCTGGATTTTGACGATATTATTTACTACACAGTTCAGCTCCTGCAGGAGCACGAAGATGTACGCACCTATTATCAGCGAAAATTCCGTTATGTTTTGGTAGATGAGTATCAGGACACAAACTATATGCAATACAAGCTCACATCCTTGCTGGCAGGCGGCTACGAGAATATTTGCGTAGTGGGTGATGATGACCAAAGTATTTACCGTTTCCGCGGGGCAACCATAGAGAATATTCTTAATTTTGAAAAGCAGTACCGTGGGACACGGGTAATTCGTCTGGAACAGAATTACCGCTCTACCCAGTCTATTCTCAATGCGGCGAATGCTGTGATCGCCAATAATCTTGGCAGAAAAGGGAAGCATCTTTGGACAGCAAACGGAGAAGGAAAGCCGATTACTGTTTATGAAGCTGCAGACGAGGGCGCAGAGAGCAATTTTGTTGCTGGTGAGATCCTCTCCAGGTCTGGCGGAAAAAGATTTTGCGATTATGCAGTGCTCTATCGGACGAACGCACAGTCCAACGCACTGGAATTTGCCTTCAAAAGAAACGGAATTCCCTACCGTGTGATCGGCGGTATGCGCTTCTTTGACCGGGCAGAAGTTAAGGATATGCTTTCTTACCTGTGCGTCATCAATAACCGCAACGATGACTTAAGACTGCGCAGAATTATTAACAATCCTCCCAGAGGAATTGGCGCCAAGGCGCTGGAAACAGCTGAAAGGCTGGCACAGGCGGAAGGGCAGGGACTGTATCGGGTCGTTTCAGATCCGTATTCCTACGGCCCGCTGGAACGCTCTGCAGGCAAATTTATGGCATTTGCTGTAATGATCGAAGAGCTTGCTCAGCTTCTTGACACGGATATCAGCCTGCCGGATTTTTATGAGGAAGTAATGCGCCGAACCGGTTATGTGGATATGCTTGTGTCAAAACCCACGGAGGAAAATAAAACGCGCCTTGAAAATATTCAGGAATTAAAATCCAGCATCAATTCCTATGTCCAGAATACAGATACGCCCACACTGGCAGGTTTTCTGGAGGAAATTGCTCTGTACACAGATTTGGAGCAGTATCAGGAAGGGGACGATGCTGTAGTAATGATGACTATGCACTCTGCAAAGGGTCTGGAATTTTCCAATGTTTTTCTCGTTGGCTTTGAGGATGGGCTTTTCCCCGGAATGCGGGCGATTGGCGATCACGAGGAAATGGAAGAGGAACGGCGGCTTTGCTATGTGGCGATCACGCGGGCAAAGAAAAACTTATACATTACGCACGCAGGTCAGCGAATGCTTTACGGCAGAACGAATGCTGCTTTGCCTTCCCGTTTTCTGCGGGAGATCCCTGAAAATCTTATAGATAAAAGGGGAGGATATCTTAAGAGCTCCTATGCAGCGCAGGTGCGTCCGAATTATCAGTCGGTCAAGCCGGTTGGACTGCAATATTCTGCGGCGATCTCCAAGCCGGAAAAGCAAGCATATCTGGAGCTTAACAAGGGCGATATGGTTATGCATACTGCATTTGGCCGTGGTCTTGTGCTGTCGGTTATTAAAATGGGCGGCGATGCATTGCTGGAAATTGCATTTGACCAAATTGGCACCAAGAAATTGATGGCAAAGACTGCCTCTGCCTACTTAAAGCGGCTGTAATATCTTGACCGTTCCCGCATAAAATCCCTTGGGGTGATTGTATGCGGCGTGGTTTGAGAAGATTTGTTTTGACGATAATCATTGTTTTGCTTGCAATCATTTTGTTATTTGCGGCGTTTCGAAAAAAGTACAGCGCAATATTACGCACCCTGGCACAGACACAGGTTCAGAACACAACATCTGATCTGATCAACGATGCCATAGACCGTCAGATCGAACAGGGTGATATCCAATATGACCGCATTGTATATTTCGAAAAAGACCTAAATGGCAGGATCACAGCACTGAAAACAAATATGAGCGAGGTCAATCGCTTAAAAACAAGTATTCTCAATACGATCAATGATGAAATACTGGCGCTGGATACAGCGGATCTGGGCATCCCCATCGGCAGTATGTTTTTGCCGGAGGTTTTTGCAGGAAGAGGACCGTCCATTCCTGTGGAGATCATTGCGATCCGCAACTCAGAAGCAACCTTCTCCAGCCACTTTTCAGAAGCCGGCATCAATCAGACACTCCAACAGCTGGTAATGGAGATCTATGTAGATGTGGCTGTTCTGGTGCTGGGAGATACCAACAGCTTTACGGTAACCAGCCAGGTGGTCGTTGCCGAAACGATCATCGTAGGGGATGTCCCTGATACTTTCTTACAAACCGGAGGAAATTATGGAAGCCAGACAAAGAATTGAAGCGCTTGTTCATATTCTCAACGATGCAAACTACCGTTATTATGTTATGGACGATCCGACTATGCCGGATTTTGAATATGACCGCTTATTGCGGGAATTGGAGGTTTTGGAGGAAGGAAATCCGGAACTGGCAATGGTCGATTCGCCCACCAGGCGCGTGGGCGGTCAGGCACTCAGCAAATTTGAGAAGGTATCTCACGCTGTTCCACTGATGAGTCTGCAGGACTTGTTTTCCATCGAAGAGCTGAATGAATTTATAACAAAAATCCATTTAGCTTATCCGGGAACATCCTTTACAGTCGAACCGAAGGTGGATGGGCTGTCTGTTGCGCTGGAATATGAAAACGGTGTTTTTGTCAGAGGTGCAACACGGGGAGACGGTGTGATCGGTGAGGATGTAACTGAAAACTTAAAGACCATTCGTTCCATTCCGATGACCCTTAAGAATGCACCCCAACGGTTGATCGTTCGGGGAGAAGTGTTTATGCCCAAAAAGAGCTTTGAAAAGCTCAATGCCCATCAGGAAGAAGAAGGAAAACCTTTGTTTGCAAATCCCAGAAACGCCGCCGCAGGCTCCTTGCGTCAGCTGGATCCCAAAATTGCCGCAAGCAGAGGTCTGGATATTCTGGTGTTTAATGTGCAGCTGGCAGAGGGTGTTACCTTCGAAAGCCACAGTCAGTCCCTGGAATATTTGCGGCAACTGCAGTTTAAGGTGATCGATTGCAGTGTTCATTCCAATGTGGATGAGATCGGCAGGCAGGTTCTGGCGATCAATGAAAACAGGCAGGCTCTGACTTGCGATATCGACGGAGCTGTGATCAAGGTCAATGATCTGAAGCTTCGGGAGCATATCGGAACGACTGCAAAATTCCCCAAATGGGCGGCGGCGTATAAATACCCTCCGGAGATCAAGCCTACTGTAGTGGAAGACATTATTGTGCAGGTAGGAAGAACCGGTGTTCTGACACCGAAAGCGGTGGTCCGTCCCGTTCGTCTTGCGGGAACGACCGTGACCAATGCAACCCTTCACAATCAGGACTTTATCAGTCAGCGGGATATTCGGATCGGTGACACGGTACAAATTCGGAAGGCGGGGGAGATCATCCCGGAAATTTTGGAGGTCGATCTTTCAAAACGCCCTGCAAATACACAGCCCTACCGACTGCCGGAGTGCTGTCCTGTTTGCGGTGCAGCCGCACAGCGGGATGCTGACGGCGCGTTTATGCGCTGTACCGGTGCAGAATGTCCGGCACAGCTTTCCCGCAATATCGCCCATTTTGTAAGCCGGGACGCAATGGATATCGAAGGGTTAGGTGCATCCATTGTGGAGGGTCTTATTGAAAAAGGACTGGTAAAATCTCCTGCAGATATTTATTACCTGACTTTTGATGAAATGAAAAGTCTTTGGCAAAAGGGTGATCTGGCGGCAAAAAAACTGCTCGCTGCAATTGAAAACAGCAAACAGCAGGATGTAAGCAAGCTGATTTATGCATTGGGCATTCGCCAGGTTGGTGCCAAGACCGGAAAAGTATTGGCGTCCTTCTTTGGATCTCTGGATCGGTTGATGTCAGCAACTGCCCAGGAGCTTAACCAGGTTCCGGATGTGGGCGCGATCACAGCTGCCTTTATTGCCGATTGGTTTGCACAGCCCCAATCCCGGCATATGATCGAGCGACTGCGTCAGGCCGGCGTGAATTTTGACTCGAAACGCGTTGTGTCCGATAAGCGCTTTGAAGGAATGACATTTGTGCTGACCGGTGCGCTTGAAAAATTCACAAGAGAGGAAGCTACCGAGAAGATTGAGCTTTTCGGCGGAAAAGCATCCGGTTCCGTTTCCAAGAAAACAAGTTATGTTGTGGTTGGAGAAAATGCGGGCTCCAAGGAACGCAAGGCCAGAGAACTGGGGATCCCGATTTTGTCCGAAGATGATTTTCTGCAAATGATCCAATAAATTACAGCGTGTTGCTTTCCATTAAGCAACACGCTGTTATTACAGGCTGAAATCGTCATCCTTATACTTGGAAAAATCAATTGCTTTGGGCTTTTGCGGGATCCGCTTGCAAGGGTCATAGGAAAATTTACAGCAGCGATTTGTTTCTGCCACAACACCCCGTTTTGTGCAAAGCACCTGTCCGTCTCCAATATTTGTTCCATATGCACAATAACTGCAGTAACGGGAGATTTTTTTGCGAAACAGCATATTGGCACCCCTTTCTGATACAGGATCTTACACCATTATACATTATTTGCGCTTGATATGCTACTACTTTTTTTCCGGATGAATAAGAAAAATGTCATAACAATGCTAAACAAAAGGAACATATAGAAAAACGGTGGCAATCTTATCTGATTTTCCGTTGTAAAAAGGAAACATTGCGCCAATCCTGAAAACAGAATACTAAGGAGGCATTGGAGAATTTTTCCTGGGAAATATAGTTTTGTTCCCAGTTTTCCTGTAACGGATGCTGTCTGCATTGAAACGCAAAGACCGCCAAACGCGATCATACCGGAGCATAATATAAAGCGCATACCGGAATTGGTGATCCTGTGAAGACAGGTTATGCCGTTGGAAAGCTCTATCAAGCCCCAGATGCCAAAACGGACATTTTCAGGGAAAATCCAAAGAACCCACCGGTCCAACACGGATAAAAGCACCCGAAACAATACTACCCATCCACAAATAATTCCCATCTTTTTTGTGCTGTTTTCCAGTGACTTTGTCAAAGTTACTCTTGTGTTGAGGTTCAAAATACAGTTCTCAGATGATTTCCCCGGCAGGAGCATTCCTACTATGAGTGCAGATGCGATCTGGATCATCCAGATCATCCACACCGCCCATTTGTTTTCAAACAGTGCACTGACCATACCAAATATAAACGCGGGACCTGCATTGTTGCAGAAGGCCAGCATACGGTTGGCATCGGAACGGGAGACAGAACCTTGCATACAGGCATCCGCGACCATTCCTGCTCCAACGGGATAGCCGCTTAAAAATCCCAGAAGCAGCAATGCCTCCGAACCTCTTGGTATGCCCAGCAAACGGTTAAACGCGCCCAGAGATCTTCGCCCCATCAAATATTGAGGCAGTAACATAGAAAGGGTCAAAAATGGGAACAGGGAAGGAATCACTGTGCAAATGCACAGCATAATACCGTCCTGCGCTCCCTGCAATGCAGTTCTTCCGTCTAAGATCAACACAAACATTCCAAGGGAAATCAGACTAACAGATATAATTTGTTTCCATTTTCTCATTGCTTGTCACCTCAGTGAAAAGTATGCGTTATCAGTAAAAAACATCCCTGATAATTCATAGACTTAACAAAAGGGAGGCGTATTGAGATGAGCGACAGAAAGTATTTGTGGGAACGATTTTCCGAAGCCGCAGATCTGGCAACAGAGCCGGCTCCGAGGCAATCGCTGGTTGAAGTTTTTGGACAGCGAAGAGTATTGATCGAAAATCATTGCGGCATTGCCGGATACGGTTCTGAGGAGATCTGCGTAAAGGTTCGCTGTGGGCAGATCATAATTTCCGGCAGCCGATTGGAATTGAGCAGGATGACAAGGGAACAGCTGGTTGTGACCGGCTGCGTTGATTGTGTTCGGTTTTGCAAGGGAGGTATGTAAATGGATATACTTCGGTCTCAGGCAGGAGCAGTACATATTGAATTCACAAGTGCGGATATGGCATCCTTACTGACGCAGATCAGTCAAAGAAATATTTCCTTGGAAAATCTTGCGTTTATCGATGAGATGACTGTTCGTGCCTGTGTTTCCCGCAGAGATTTTCTTCCGTTAAAATCGCTGATAAAGTCCCGTGGTGATGGTATAAAAATGAAACGCAGATCAGGGATATATTGGCATCTCAGAGGACTGAGATCCAGACCTGTACTGTTGGGGACCATTGCCGGTATTTTGTTTTTATCTTTGTTCCTGCCGAGTCGTATCCTGTTCGTTCGTGTGGAAGGAAATCACACCATACCCACAAGGCTGGTGCTGGAAAAGGCAGAGGAATGCGGAATATCCATTTTTGCGTCCGGCAGGAATGTGCGTAGTGAAAAGGTAAAAAATGCCCTGATTGAAAAGATACCCCAGCTGCAGTGGGCAGGGGTTAACACCAAAGGGTGTGTTGCAACTATTTGTGTGTCAGAAAAGACAGTCGGAGAGGAAGAAAATACGCCCGGCGGTATCTGCAGTATCGTTGCCTCCAGAGATGGGGTGATCTCAGAGCTGACTGTTTTACAGGGAAATCCAGTCTGCAGGGTCGGTCAGGCTGTGAAAGAAGGACAGGTACTTATTTCCGGCTATACTGACTGCGGGATCTGCATTAAAGGTACCAGGGCAGATGGCGAGGTTTACGGACAAACCATAAGGGAAATTGAGGTAGTTACACCGGTGATCACCCAAAAACGGGCAACAGAACAGCTGAAAACGAAAAAATACAGCCTGATATTTGGAAAAAAACTTATAAAATTATATAAAGGTAGTGGAATTTCCGATACAAGTTGTGTTAGAATATATGAAGAAACGCGATGGACGCTTCCGGGTGGATTTTCGCTTCCTATAGCGCTGGTATGTGAAACGGTTATAGACAATGATTTTACAGACTGCGAACCTTCGGAAGAATACGATTGGCTGGAAACAGAAACCGTTGATTATTTGCGTTCTCAAATGATAGCAGGAAAAATTCTCGATCAGAGAATAGAACTTCAGGCGATGGACGATGTGTATTGTTTGCGAGGACGGTTTTCTTGTTTGGAAATGATCGGCCAAATTAAGAATGAGGAAATTTTGCAAAGGTGATTATATGGCAGAAAAGATCGTAAATGCAGAACGGGTGGAAGACCTGATCAGTGTCTTCGGCTCTTTTGATGAAAATATTAAGCGCATTGAAGATGCGCTGGGGGTCACAATTGTCAACCGTGGCACAGACTTGAAGGTGACAGGGGATATAGAGGCAGTAGACAAGGCATCTTGCACCCTGGAAAGTCTGCTTTCTCTTGCGGCAAAAGGTGAGATAATTGACGAACAGCGAGTCCGCTACCTGATCACACTGGCTACGGAGGGCAACACTGCACAGGTTGCAAAGATGGCAAAAGATGTGGTTTGCATTACTGCAAAAGGCAAGCCTATCAAAGCAAAGACAGTTGGTCAGCAGGATTATATGAAAGCAATCTCTAAAAATACGATCACACTGGGAATCGGTCCTGCGGGTACAGGTAAAACCTACCTGGCGGTTGCCGCGGCTGTTGCGGCGTTTCGGGAAAGAACCGTCAACCGCATTATTCTTACCCGTCCTGCGGTGGAGGCCGGCGAACGGCTGGGTTTCCTTCCGGGCGACCTGCAGAACAAGGTGGACCCTTATTTGCGGCCACTATATGATGCCCTTTATGAAATGCTGGGACCGGAAACATTTCAAAAATACCAGGAACGGGGCTCTATCGAGGTTGCGCCTCTGGCATATATGCGCGGCAGAACACTGGATGACAGCTTTATTATTTTGGATGAAGCGCAAAATACCACCAAAGAACAGATGAAAATGTTTTTAACCAGACTTGGTTTTGGGTCGAAGGTCGTGATCACAGGTGATGTTACGCAGATCGATTTACCCTCCGATAAGGTCTCCGGTCTGAAGGATGCAATGCGTGTTCTGGAGCAGGTGAAAGACATTGCGATCTGCCGCCTGACCTCTGCAGATGTGGTTCGTCACGCCTTGGTTCAGGAGATCATCAACGCTTATGAAAAGTATGAAAACAAAAAATCCCAGGAGCAATCACACAGCCGAAATCAAAGGAAGAATTGATATGAACGGAAAGATCAATATTGTTTACGATCGCTTTACACCATACAAATTTGCGATTTCCCGCATTATTCGCAAATGCATTGAAGCGACTCTGGAGGCAGAAAAGATAACTGTGCCCTGTGAGATCAATGTGCTTATTACAGATGATGCCGGCATTCAGGGTATCAATCGGGTAAGCCGCCAAATCGATAAGCCTACAGATGTACTAAGCTTCCCGATGTTTCAGCTGGAGGCAGGCAATCCGCCGGAGGACTGGGAGGAATACATAGACCCTGAAACGGGACTTTGTCCCCTGGGGGATATGACGATCTCTCTTCAGCGTGCCTACGCGCAGGCACAGGAGTTTGGGCATAGTGTCCGTCGGGAAATTGGATATCTGACGATCCATTCTATTTTGCATTTATTGGGCTATGATCATCTGGACGAAGGTCCGCAAAAAGCACAAATGAGAAGCAGAGAGGAAGCGATAGCTTCTTCCATTGCGCGTATGCAACGGGACTGAACATACAAAGGAGATAACTATGGCAACAAAAACCGCTATGATAACCATTGCCGGCAGACCGAATGTGGGCAAATCTACTCTGACCAATTTCCTGGTCGGCGAGAAGATCGCAATCGTATCCAATAAGCCTCAGACCACCCGCAACCGTATTTGCGGCATTGTGACAAAAGGACAAACCCAGTTTGTGTTTGTTGACACACCGGGCTTCCACCGCCCCAGAACAAAGCTGGGTGATTATATGGTCAACATCACACGGGAATCCATTACGGATGTGGATATGACGATCTTAATGGTTGAGCCGATCGCATCCATCGGTCCCCAGGAACAGGGCCTTATAGACCAGCTGTGTGCGAAAAAATGTCCTGCGATCCTTGCAATCAATAAAATTGACACTGTGGAAAAGGAAGTACTGCTGGAAGTAATTGCCGCCTATTCTGCTGCCGCAGATTTTGAATGCATTATTCCGATTTCTGCGAAAACCGGTGATGGAATCGACCTGCTGATGGCGCAGTGTGAAAAATATGCGGTAGAAAGTCCGTTCCTTTTCCCGGATGATATAACCACCGACCAGCCGGAGCGGCAGGTTATGGCGGAGATCATCAGAGAGAAGCTTTTATGGTGCTTAGACAGGGAAATTCCCCACGGCACTGCTGTTGAAATTACAAAATTTTCTGAGCGCAATAACGGAATTATCGATATCGATGCGACGATCTACTGCGAAAAGGCGAGCCATAAGGGAATTATCATTGGCAAAGGCGGCGAAATGCTGAAGAAAATTTCCAGTATGGCGCGGACCGATTGTGAGAAATTTATGGGAACCCGTGTTTACCTGACTACCTGGGTGAAGGTTAAAGAAAACTGGCGGGACAGTGACTTTCTCGTTCGTAATTTTGGCTACAGAGAATAATTTCCACGGGTAGTACCTGCGTTTATGGTAAATCCTATAAGCGGAGGGATGCATATGAAGGCAAAAGATTATTGGCAGATATTTTTAGACACCGGTGCGCCGGAGATGTATCTGCTGTATCATAAAGCGCAAAAAATGGAGAATACCAATGTACTTGACAGTTCGGGGTCTGGTTCTTCGGGTCACAGTCTACAATGATACAGATGCGCTGCTGACTCTGCTGACCGGTGATTACGGGAAAATAACAGTAAAGGCAAGGGGGCTGAAGCGAAAAAACAGCCCCCTGATCGCGCCTTGCCAGCTTTTGGCTTACAGCACATTTACCCTGTTTGAATATCGGGGTATGTATACGATCAATGAAGCTGCCACTCTGGAGATGTTTCAGGGTTTGCGAAGGGATTTGTGTAAGCTGTCTCTGGCAACCTATTTTGCCCAGGTTTCCGAGGTTATCTCCCAGGAAGATATCCCCAACCCGGACCTTTTGGCACTGGTACTTAATTCCCTTTATGCGCTTGCACAGCTGGATCTGCCGGAAAATCAAATTAAAGCGGCCTTTGAGCTTCGCTGTGCTTGCCTGGCAGGCTATCTTCCTGATCTTTACGGATGTCATCGTTGTGGCAGAGCAGTGCCGGACCGGTTTGATATTTCCCAGGGAAGATTGGAATGCGCCACTTGCCGCGACCCATCCTCCAGCGGTATTCGCTTTCCGGTGAATGCGGGTATGCTGGATGCAATGCGCTATATTTGCAGCTGTGATCTGAAGAAATTTCTTTCCTTCCGTTCCGCTTCGGAAACATTGGAGAATTTGTCATATTTAACGGAAGGTTATTTAACGACCCAACTGGAGCGCAATTTTTCAACGCTTGATTTTTATAAATCCCTACAAAATACCGCGAATGTTCAATAGGAGAAAACAATGTCTGATCTATATGAAAAATCCATAAAAAAGCTTGAGCTGGATCAGGTTCTGTCACTGCTGGCTGATTGTGCCGCAAGTGCAGAGGGAAAGGCGGCCTGCCTGCGTCTGCGCCCGGTTTCAGATCTGGATGATATCTGCGCAATGCTTGCCCAGACGACTGCCGCTTTTGATCTGAGTACCCGAAAGGGCTATCCATCCTTTGGCGCAGTGCGTGATGTGGGAGCATCTCTTGAGCGGGCAAATAAAGGCGGCAGTCTTCAGCCCAGGGAACTTTTACACATAGCCGGTGTTTTGCGTTGCGCAAGATCTGCAAAGTCCTATATGGAGGACGAGGACGGCGCATCCACACTGGATCCCTTATTTAATTCACTTTCCCCCAATAAACATTTGGAAGATAAGATATTCAAGGCCGTTATATCTGAAGAAGAAATCGCAGATGCCGCCAGCGCGGAACTGTCTGACATACGCAGACATATTCGCATTCAAAGCGGAAAAGTTAAAGAGTCCTTGCAGAAAATGATTTCTTCTCCTGCTTTTTCCAAGTATCTTCGTGAACCCATCATTACGATCCGACAGGGTCGCTATGTGGTTCCTGTGAAAAGTGAGCACAAAAATGAAATACCCGGCCTTGTGCACGATGTATCTGCAACCGGTTCTACTTATTTTGTTGAGCCTATGTCCGCGGTGAATGCCAATAATGCCCTGCGGGAATTGGAGCTGCGGGAGCAAAAGGAAATAGAACGAATTCTTGCAGAGCTTTCTGCGGATGCTGCCGCCTATGCGGAAGTGATCAACGAAAATGTACAGCTGCTTATTTCCCTGGATGTTATCTTTGCCAAGGCAAGGCTGGCCTTTCAGATGAATGCCTGGGCACCCCGGATGAATGATCAGGGAAAAATCGAATTACGCAATGCCCGTCACCCCTTGATCGACCCCAAAAAAGTGGTTCCTGTATCTCTGCGCCTGGGGGATGACTTTGATACGATGATCATTACCGGTCCCAATACCGGAGGTAAAACCGTAACATTGAAGACACTGGGACTTCTGACTTTGATGGCTCAGTGCGGCTTGCATATTCCTGCTGGTGACGGCAGTGTTCTGTCTACATTTGATGCTATTTTGGCAGATATCGGCGATGAACAATCCATTGCCCAAAGCCTGTCCACTTTTTCCGGTCATATGCGTACCATCGTGGATATCGTCGACCAGTGCGACAGTAAAACATTGGTGCTGTTTGATGAGCTTGGTGCAGGAACTGATCCTGCCGAGGGTGCGGCGCTGGCAATTGCGCTGATCGAATTTTGCAGAAAAATGGGCAGCCGTGTTGCCGCTACAACGCACTATGCAGAATTAAAGCTTTATGCTATGCGAACCGTTGGTGTTATCAATGCATCCTGTGAGTTTGATGTGGAAACCCTCCAGCCTACCTATAAGCTTCTTATTGGCATTCCGGGAAAGTCCAATGCGTTTGCCATTTCCAGAAAGCTGGGTCTGTCAGAAGCGATACTGAAGGAAGCAACCGATCTGGTCGGAAAGAATGACAGAGACTTTGAAGATGTTTTAACACAGCTGGAACAACAGCGTCAGCAAATGGAAATTGCCAGAGCTGAAGCAGAGCGCCTGCGCCTGGAAACACAGGAGATCAAGCAGCAAAGCGAGGCGTACAATGCAAAGCTGAAAATAGAACGGGAAAAGGCAATGGAGCAAGCCCGTCGGGAGGCGCAGTCGATCATTGAAGATGCACGCAGAGCGGCAAATGCGGCATCGGAAGAAATTAAGGCGCTGAAGAAGCAATTAAGCGAAAATGCGGATACCCAGGGCATCAATCAAAGACAAGCCCAATTGCGTCGGGAGCTTAATGATGCGGAAAGTAATATCCGTGCAGGTCAGGCCGAACGCCAACGCCCGAAACCCACCCGCGACATTCTGATCGGTGACACTGTTGAATTATTAAGGTTAGGCACCAAGGCAAGTGTGATCGGGATCAATAAAGACGGCACCTACCAGCTTCAGGCGGGCGTCTTGAAAATGACGGTAAAACCGGATGAAGTATATCTTATAGAGCAAAGTAATCCTTACGATCAGAAGAAAGCAAGACCTGCACATTCCGGACGGGAAATGAAGCTGACTGCCCTTGCTTCCGAAATCGATTTGCGGGGAATGGACAGTGTGGAAGCCATCTGTGTACTGGATCGCTATCTGGATGAAGCAATGCGTTCCAATCTTCGTACCGTCAGAATTATTCACGGCAAAGGAACCGGCACCTTGCGAGCCGCCGTTCAGCAATCCCTGCGGAAAAATCGCTTCATTAAGAGCTTTCGGCTGGGTGTCTACGGTGAGGGCGAAGACGGCGTTACCATTGCAGAATTCTCTTGACGGATGGATTTTTTGGAAATTGGTTGACTTTTTTTGCATATTTGATATCATATTGGAAGAAGGCTGTGTTTTTTACGGAACATAGCGCAAAGGAGTGTTTTTATGTGCAATAAAGAAATTATTGTTCGCTGTGAATCCGGTCTGCACAATAAGCAGGCTACCTATTTTGTTCAGAAAGCGAATGAATTTGAAAGCAGCATTTGGCTGGAATATGACAATCGGAAGATGAACGCCAAGAGCTTACTGGGTATCATCTATCTTGGAATTGTTACCGGTTCGACCGTAACCTTGAGTGCCTCCGGTTCGGATGCTGAAGAAGCTGTGGAAGCGCTGAGTGCTTTGCTGCAGCGGGATGTGTATTGATCTGCAATAGAACATCCGCCTCAATGCAAGTAATATGCGTTGGGGCGGTTTTCTTCGGAGTAAGCTTATGGATTTCGTACAGCTAAAACAAAAGGCGTCCAGCCTTCCGCTTGCGCCCGGTGTGTATATTATGCGTGACCGTGACAATGCTGTCATTTATGTGGGAAAAGCCAAGAAGCTCAAAAACCGCGTTAGCCAGTATTTTCAGGATACTGCATCTCATTCACCGAAAACCCGTCAAATGGTCAGTAAGATCAATGATTTTGATGTGATCATTGCAGGCTCTGAATTTGAAGCACTTGTCTTGGAATGCTCACTGATCAAGCAGTATGTGCCGAAGTATAATATTCTTTTGAAGGACGACAAGGGGTATCCCTATCTGCGCCTGGATATGAATGCGTATTATCCGAGAATTACTTTGACACACAAGGTCAATGAGGATTCTGCCGGTTACTATGGCCCCTTCGGAAGTCGCGGTGTTACCCAGGATCTGATGGATACGATCCGGTTAACACTGAAAATGCCAAACTGCAGCAAGCAATTTCCCAGGGATATCGGCAAGGGCAGACCCTGTCTGAATTATCACTTGAACCAGTGTGAAGGCTGGTGCCTAAGTACTAAAACCAGGGAAGAATATATGCTGCTGGCTGAGCAGGCAAGGCAGCTGCTGATGGGCAATTACAAGCAGGTTGCAGAAGCTATCCGCCGCCAAATGCTGACCGCATCGGAAAATCTGAATTTTGAATTAGCGGCAAGTCTCAGAGATCGATTAAACAGTGTGGAGATATTGGGCAAAAAGCAGTTAGTTACTGCAGGCGCAACCTCGGATATTGATGTTGTCGGCTATGCCTCCACAGAAGCAAAAGCTTGTTTCACGGTTCTCCATTTTAGCGGCGGTAATCTTTTGGACAAAGACTATGAGATCCTCAGTACGCCTGAGGACCCGCAGACTGCTGTGTCCAGCTTGATTAAGCAGTATTATCTCGGTCGCGGTTTTGCACCGAAAACAGTCCTGCTGCCCTTTGCGATCGAGGATGGAGAGCTCTTTGAACAGCTCCTTGCGGAGCGGTTTGGGAAAACCACTAAAATTAAGGTTCCCCAGCGGGGAGATAATGCAAAGCTGGTTTCTTTGGCTGTTAAAAATGCTATGGAAGAAGCTGTGCGTGTGACAGACAGTCAGGCCCGTGTACAGGGGTCCTTGCAATTGATGGGTAAGATCCTTGGTATGGAACCTCCTGCGAGAATTGAGTCCTTTGATATTTCTAATATTTCCGGTACGGACATTGTCGCAAGTATGGTCGTATATACAGATGGCAAGCCTAAGAAAAGCGAATATAAAAAGTTTAAAATTAAAGGCCTTGCCGGGCAGGACGACTATGCCTCAATGGCGCAGGTCATTTCCCGGCGCTTTACAAGATATCTTTCCGGAGACAAGGGATTTGAAACCTTGCCGGATCTTTTGCTGATAGACGGCGGCGTTACCCACGCACAAACCGCCCTGAAGGTGCTGATCAACCTGGAATTGACCATACCGGTATTTGGTATGGTCAAGGATAACAAACACCGCACAAGAGCGCTGGTGACGCCGGAAGGAGAGCAGATCGCAATCGACACACAGCCTTCTGTTTTTTCGCTTATTGGAAATATTCAGGAGGAAACGCACCGGTTTGCTGTTAACTATCACAGAAAGCTTCGCAGTAAGCGGTTGCGCTATTCCCGGTTGGACCAGATCCCTGGTGTAGGTCCGAAACGGAAATTTGAATTATTAAAGATATATCGATCAATAGATGCTGTTTCCAAGGCTGCAAAAGAGGATCTGCAAAGACATTTCCCCAAAAATGTTGCCAATGCCATCTATGAACATTTTCATCAACAGGAAGAAGGGTAGGGAAGCTCTATGCGCGTGGTTTCGGGAAAAGCCCGTGGTGTTACCTTAAAAACTCCGGATGGATTGAAAACCCGTCCGACTACAGACCGTGTAAAGGAAGCACTGTTCAGCATTATTCAATTTGATCTTCCTGCGGCCTCTGTTTTGGATTTGTTCGGTGGAACGGGTCAGCTGGGTATAGAAGCTTTGAGCCGTGGCGCAAAAAAAGCTGTCTTTGTGGATCACAGGGAGGATGCCTGCCGTTTAATTCGGGAAAATCTAAGACGAACAAAGCTGGAAGCAGAAGGACGGATCGTGTGTTCGGATTATCAGGCTTTTTTGCGTAACTGCAAGGAAAAGTTTGATATTATATTTCTGGATCCTCCTTATGCAGAAGTTTTTTTGGAAAATTCTATAAATTTAATAACAGAAATTGACATTTTACAATCTTCTGGTATAATAGTTACGGAACGCCCTGCGGAAAAGGAACTTTTGTTGGATTTTCCCGGTTATTCCCGATCAAAAGATTATCGATACGGCAACACGATTCTTGCTTTATTCCGCAAGGATTGACCTGTAAAGAAGGGCAGTAATGAAAATTGCGATTTATCCGGGCAGCTTTGACCCGATTACCAGCGGACATCTGAACATTATTCAGCGCGCTTCGAAAATATTTGACCGATTGATCGTTTGCGTAATGGTCAATGCTTCCAAGAAGCCTATGTTTTCCCGTGAAGAGCGGGTGGAAATGATACGCAGTGTGGTTTCGGACCTTCCCAATGTGGAGGTGGATGCATCGGATGAGCTTCTTGCCGATTATGCAAAGCGCAAGGGCGGCTGTGTGATCCTGAAGGGCCTTCGCGCCGGTTCAGATTTTGAGAACGAATTTCAAATGGCTCTGATCAACCGGAAAATCAACCCTGTATTGGACACAATGTTTTTAACTGCTGAATCGCAGTATATGTACCTTAGCTCCAGTACCGTAAAGGAGCTGGGCAATTATGATGTTGACCTTTCGGATTTTTTGCCGGATGTTATTATTCCAGTATTTAAGCAGCGAATCGCTGTTATTCGCCAAGGAGGATAAAGAATATGAACGAACAGAATATCGAAGATATCATTTCCGCGTTGTATGATATGGTGCAGGATGCCAGAAGTGTACCTTTGAGTTCCGAAAAGTGTATTTTGGAGCGGGATAAGGTTCTGGATATGCTGGACGAAATCATCGCACAGCTGCCTGCAGAGCTTAAGCAGGCTCGCACCATCGTTGAGTCCCGCAATGAATTGATCGGTCAGGCCCGCCGTGAGGCTGAGTCCCTGATTCGTCAGGCGCAGGACAATGCAGCGCAGTTGGTTAAGGAAGAAGCAATCTATCAGGAAGCAAAGCGCCAGTGCCAGGAAATGGTTCTGCAGACCCAATCCCGTATGGCTGAGCTCCGCAAGGCAAGCAACGACTATATGGACGATGCATTGCGCCGTACTGAGGAAGCCATCGCTATGTCCCTGGAGGATGTGCGGGATACCCGCACCAAATTCAAATCTTTGGTAGACGCTCAGGAAAAGCGTGCGGCTGTTTCTGAACAAGAGATTGATGCATAAATAGAGAAAACAGCTCAAATCTAATATTTGAGCTGTTTTTAATAATATTCAGGAGGTAAATTATGGAATATATGGACAGATATCAGTTTTGGTGTGATGCAGACCTTCCGGAAGATGTGCGCAGGGATCTTTCCGGGATCAAAGGGGATGCAGAGGAGCTGAAAAGTCGTTTTGGCAGTGAGCTTGAATTTGGCACTGCAGGTTTGCGCGGCATTATGGGCATTGGCACAAATCGCCTGAATATTTATACAGTGCGCAGAGCAGCCCAGGGAATGGCCGCTTGGCTGAGCGGTACGGATCTTCCTCAAAAGGCCGCCATTGGATATGATTCCAGACATAATTCTGAGCTTTTTGCTCAGGTTTGCGCGGTTGCATTTGCCGAGGTGGGAATTCACACCTATTTATATGACCGGCTGGCACCCACACCTATGCTCTCTTTCGCTGTCCGTCAGCTGGGCTGTGGCTGTGGTATCGTAATTTCTGCAAGCCATAACGCAGGTGCATATAACGGCGTAAAATGCTATGGCCCAGACGGCTGTCAGATGACAGATGAGCCTGCCGCAATTGTCACCAATATCATTCGTTCTATTCCGTATTTTGTTTCTGAGAAGAAGTCCTTCCAGGCGTATATGGCAGAGGGACTGATCAGCTATATCGGTCAGGATCTCTGGGAGAAGTATTATGAAACAGTTCTTAATGAGGCTGTAGCGCCGGATATTATTCGTTCTGCCGGCTTGAACATCGTCTATACACCTCTTTGCGGCACCGGTAACGAGCCTGTGCGTGAGGTCCTTGGACGGCTTGGTGTGAACATCACGGTGGTTGAATGTCAGGAAAAACCGGATGGAGATTTCAAAACCTGTGAATATCCCAACCCTGAAACTGACGCGGCATTGAATGAAAGCTATAAGGTGGCGAAAACTGCTCCCTGTGATGTTATTTTGGGTACCGATCCGGATGCGGACCGAATTGCCATCGCTGTTCCTCTTGACAGTGGTTTTGTAAAGCTGTCCGGCAATGAGCTGGGATGTCTGCTTATGGACTATATTCTCAATGCAAGACAGAATAAAAACGATATTCCTGAGTCTGCAATTGTTGTCCGCAGTATCGTTTCCTCTCCGCTGGCTGACAGAATTGCAGAAAATTACGGCGTTACGATGAAGGCAGTTCTGACCGGCTTTAAGTATATCGGCGGTGAGATCCTGAGCCTTGAGGAAAAAGGAGAGGAGAATCGGTTCGTATTTGGTTTTGAAGAAAGCTGCGGTTATCTCAAAGGCACCTATGCACGGGACAAGGATGCGATTGTTGCCTCCGTTCTTGTTTGCGAATTGGCGGCAAGCCTGAAAAAGCAGGGTAAAACGATCCTCGATGCCTTGAACGATCTTTATGCGAAATACGGGTATTATTTGGCGTATGTACAAAGTATTGAATTAACGGGCGCGGATGCTATGGAAAAGGCCGCGGCAATGATGGCGGGACTTCGCCAGTCAGTGCCGGAGAATATTGGCGGCGCCAAAGTAACCGGCGTGCGGGATTACCGCACCGGTGTGGATAAGGATCTGATCAATGGTACAGAAACAGAAATTCTCTTGCCCCGGTCCAATGTCCTGGAATTTCTTTTGGGAGACAGCGGCAGTGTGATCGCAAGACCTTCCGGTACCGAACCGAAGGTTAAGTTCTATTATACTGCGGTTGCGCCTGATCAGGCATCGGCAAAGGAACTGCTGAACAAAATGATCGCCCATATGTCAAAATAAATTGGTTTTCTGAAATTACCAAGTCTTTTTAGGCTTGGTAATTTTTTATGTTCTTTTTAATAACAAGGGGAATAGACTTGAGTGAAAGGGGATGAGTCTATGAAGCCTGATAAAAGAGAAAATCATTCGTTTATTAATGCGGTGTGGGTCGGTGTCAGCATTTCTTTACTGCTCAGTATAGTTCTGGCAATGCTGCTTGCAGTGCTGGTGGTAAGTGAACGGTTTAGTGAAAATTCGATCAAATATGCAGTACCTGTTATTACTATGATCGGCACAATGATTGGGAGTATGGTAGCAGGAAAGAAGCACAATGAAAAATTAGCTATTCTCGCCGCGGCAGTAGGGGGCATCTATCTGTTTCTGCTTGTGGCTGTGGGCGTGCTGTTCTTCGATGGCGGGTTCCATAATCTAGGGTTGCGGTTACTGTCGACGGCTGTGGGATGTGTATGTTCGTGTGCAATCTGCATAAGAGGGAAGGGTAGTGGGAAGAAAAGGAAAAGGCCCTATCGTTAAATTGCACAAACATTTGCAATAGGTAAATAAAATTTACCTATTGCAAGAGAAAAGAAGGAAATCCTGCAAAAACTATATGTGGTGCTTTTGTAAAAAATGTCAACGCAACATCTTGACAATAATTGAAAATGATAAATAAATTTAGATGTTTGGTGCGATCAGTTAACATAACGATGTTAACATAAAAAATCAGCATAATCTACAAATAATGGATTTTCATCCGGTTTTGCTTGAAATTTTATTGATTTTGGTGTATAGTATTTTAGCAATGTGATTTGATGGCTAATTTGCGTTTTTGGTAACTGTGACCGTTTCTGCATCAAAATCAACAATTGATTTTACTGTGGAGGTTCTATGTTACAAGAGTCCGTGAGCGTGTCACGATTTACAAGGTTGCAGTGGAAGAGCAGTGTCATAATTCTTTTGATTTTATGGTTGCTGGGCTTTGTATGTGGATTGTATTTTGTATCATCAGAATATGATCTGTTTTATGGTTATATGACCAAAACGGTATTGGTCCGACAATCTGTTTGGGGCATCCTGACGGTCATATATAATCCGCTTATCGTTTGCAGCATCTGTATTTATTTTTCCGCTCCTGTAATTATTTATATCTATTGCGCATTTAAGGCGTTTTGCTTTAGCTGTTGTCTGTGCTGTGTTGCAATGATCTTCGGTCAGTCCGCCTGGCTTGTCCGGTTATTGCTGTTTTTTTCAGACAATTGGTCAGTGCTTTTGACACTTTGGCTTTCAGGCAGATTTCTGTTGGATAAATCTGCTGTAACCCGAAAGGACATTTTATTCTGCACAATAATCTTAACAGCGATCGGTTTGGCTGATTATTTTCTGGTATCGCCCTATACCGCATTGCTGATGAATTACTCTTAGAGGAAAGGTTCGCATATTCAATGTTGGATTTGATTCAGGCCTATGAGAATTACCTGACAAAGGTGAAGCAGGCATCCTTGAATACCACATCCTCCTATATGCGTGATATTCGGCAGTTTTCCGATTGGCTGCACGAATATGCAGATCTGGATGTGATCGATGCCAAACAACTGAATATCAGCGATTACTTGAACCATTTAACTGCAGAGGGCAGATCTGCGGCAACGGTTTCCAGAAGTCTCGCAAGCCTTAAGAATTTTTATCTTTACCTTGTTTCCTCCGGTTTCCTGGAAAAAACACCGGTAACAGATATTCATGTGGACAGGGGAGACAAGAAGCTTCCCCAAATTCTGACAGGCAGAGAAATTGAATTGCTTTTGGCTCAGCCAGCCTGTATTGATGCAAAGGGATACCGTGACAAGGCTATGCTGGAAGTTATGTATGCAACCGGTATGCGGGTTACCGAGTTAATAGATCTGGATGTGGATGATGTTAACCTGGACCTTGGTGTCATTAAGTGTAATACTTTCAAAAAATCCAGAACGATCCCTCTTTATCCGGCGGCGTTAAAGGCGCTGACTGCGTACTTGCGTGATGTTCGCGATTCTATGGTTGCTTCCGAAGATGAGCCGGCACTCTTTGTGAATATCAATGGTGTGCGTATGAGCCGTCAGGGCTTCTGGAAGATCCTTAAGCACTATCAGCAGACCGCACATATTGATAAGGAAATCACGCCGCATACACTGCGTCACAGCTTTGCAGTGCATTTGCTTGAAAACGGAGCAGACTTAGGTTCTGTTCAGGAGCTGATGGGACATTGTGATATTTCATCCACTCAGCTTTATACGCAAATGATCAATCAAAAGCTAAAGTCTGTATACGAAAAGTGCCATCCAAAAGCTTAAAAGGTCTATCGATCCGAAATTGGAACGATAGACCTTTTTGTTGTTGGAAGGGATGTATCTTAAATGCCGGTCATAGCTGCCAGGACATCTACCTCGATTTTCTGGATGCCGCGCTTCATATTTAGTGCTTCATCCACATCCACATCGGTAAAGTTGCCGTCTTTTGTACAAATGACCCGGTTTGTTTTACCGGCCAAAAGCAGTTCAACGGCCATATAACCCATTTTTGTAGAATTAACACGGTCACGGCCGGTAGGGGAGCCGCCTCGCTGAATGTGACCAAGAACGGTCACACGGGGGTCCAGATCCAGCGCTTCCTTGATTTTTGCGGCAATGTCTGATGCAGAACCTGCACCTTCGGCCACAACGATCATATAGTGAGTAAATCCGTTGAAGCGAGCCTGACGGATCTTTTCCACCACATCTTTTTCAAAATCAATTGTTTCTTCCGGAACAAGAACTGCGGTAGCACCAACTGCCAAGCCTACATACATAGCAAGATAGCCGGCGTTGCGGCCCATAACCTCAACCACAGAGCACCGTTCGTGAGACTGCATCGTATCCCGAAGCTTATCGATACATTCAATTGCAGTATTTGCGGCAGTGTCAAAGCCGATGGAATAGTTTGTGCAGTTAATATCATTATCAATGGTAGCGGGAATACAAACTACATTTACGCCGTACTTGGACAGTGCTCTTGCGCCCCGGAAAGTACCGTCACCGCCGATGGCTACAATTCCGTCCAAGCCAAGGAACTTACAGGTGGAAACAGCCTTGCGCTGGCCCTCTTCGGTCATAAACTCCTTGCTGCGGGCAGTATACAGAATCGTTCCGCCGCGATTGATAATATGGGATATGTTTTTCTCATCCAGACGAATGACATCGCCTGCAATCAGGCCGTTGTAACCGCGGCGAATACCGTAGCATTCAATTCCGTGGTACAAAGCAGTACGGACAACGGATCTGACGCAGGAATTCATACCCGGTGCATCGCCACCGCTGGTGAGCACACCAATTCTTTTAACAGCCATTATATGTAAGTCCTCCAATGTTTATTTTTAATATAATATACTGTTTTGATAGAAATGTAAAGAAAATTCTAAAATTTCTCTTGACTGTAAAGTGACTTGATAGTATATCATAAGTAACGAAAGGTGGTGTGTTCTATGCAAATTCAAGTTATTGAAAAGAAAACTGGTTTAGATAGAGCAACAATTCGTTATTATGAAAAAGAGGGACTAATCAGCCCGAAAAGACTCCCGAACGGCTATCGCGACTATTCCGAAGAAAATATACAGGATCTTTGCAAAATCAAGCTTCTGCGTCAACTGGGTCTTTCATTAGAGACAATCATTTTACTTATAGAAGGCAAGGAAGACCTGCAATCTGTTTTGGATAATCAGCTTTCTGAGATAGAAAACCACAAATTATGTCTTGAAAATGCTGAAACAATTTGCAAAACGATTATGAAGGACAAGGTTACATACCAAACAATTGAGCCTCGTAAATATTATAATATGGTTGCTAAGAAAGAACCGTTTGATAAGAAAATAGTTGATGTACCTGAAACAGATTATGTTTATCTTGAATCCCATCCGTGGAGGCGTTTTGTGGGCAGGTATTTAGATCAATTCTTAGTATCCGGAATTCTTATGATGCTGATCGTTGTTATTTTGCGAATTCGCCCCTTTGGAAACATTCAAAGCAGGTTGCTTTCTATTGCTGCAGTGTTTTTAGTAATTCCAATAAACGCTCTGTTTCTCTGCACACTGGGTACCACACCCGGTAAATTTGCAATGGGTATTTTTATGAAAACACCGGAAGGGAAGAATATGTCCTTTCTAACTGCCCTTCGACGTGAATGGTTCGTATTTCGTTACGGAATGGGATTTACTATACCGATTTATTCCTGGATCAGATTGTATAAATCCTACAATATTCATAAAACCGGGTTGGAGCTTGAGTGGGATTATGAATGTGACACGGATGTGCTTTATACACAATGGGAAACAAAAAGACTGGTTTATGGTATTATCTTAGGAATTTGCAGTGTAATAAGTATCTTCTATTCTTCAAACGATTCTCAATTTCCGAAGCATAGAAATGCAGAGCTAACACTGGCACAATTTGCGGAAAATTTTAACGGCTATGCAAAACTGAACGATATAAATTCTACCTTAACCGAACAAGGGGAGTGGTACACTCCTGATCCCGGACCAAATACAATTGTAATCGAAACTTTTGATAATGATGAATACTGGCAATTTATCACGGACGAAAATCAAATTCTTAAAGAAATTAAAATCAAAATAGATTCGGATACCAGATTGTTTTTCTTTGGAGGCGGTAAAAAGTCGCTGGCAATCTTTACCGCAATTATGTCTCAGCCAAAAGCGGATATCAATACAGCAGACGAGGCAATGAAAGAATTGTCAGAAGTTACATTTATTACCGACTTAAAAGAGAATCATTATGACTTTGACGGCGTGATCGTTGATTTAGAGATACGGCAAGCAAATTATAATAAGGACGAACCGGCGGAATTGCTGGTAAATATTAAATTGCCTTAAAATAAGCACCGAAATCGGTATCGTACCGGTTTCGGTGCTTTCCAATCGTAGGAGAGGGGGAATAAAGCACCGTTGATACTTAAAACGGCAATCTAAAAAGCGAACGCAACAAAATAAAAATTTTGTTGCGTTTGCGGTAGATTTATGCTATAATCTAATCAAGAAATACAAATGGAGGCTTTTTTATGCAACGATATCACGATTGTCCGCTGATCTTACGGGATTTTTTAACATATCACGAAACCATCAAGGGTCAATCCCCAAGGACCATTTCGGAATATTATTTAGACCTTAGAATGTTTTTTCGCTTCATTAAATTAATGCGTGCTGGTATGCCCATTCATACACATTTAGATACGATAGATATCCGTGATGTAGATATCCGTTTGATCGGCAGTGTTACCACTTCTGAGATCTTCGAATTTCTTTCTTATCTTGCAAACGATCGGACCGCTAATCCGGATGCCGCTGCTCCGGACTACGGAATCTCGCCGTCTGCCCGTGCCAGAAAGCTGTCTGCACTGAAATCCTTTTATAAATATCTAACTGTTCGTACAAAGCAATTAAGTGAAAATCCCGTGGCAGATCTTGAGTATCCAAAGCTGCGAAAAAGTCTGCCTAAATACCTTACAATGGAGCAATCTGAAGCATTGCTGCGCAGTGTTGACGGCGTCAATAAAGCGCGCGATTATGCCATTTTGATGATCTTTTTAAGCTGCGGAATTCGTCGCAGTGAGCTGGTCGGGCTGAATTTAACCGATATTTACGAAGATCGTCTGCGGGTCGTCGGTAAAGGCAACAAGGAACGATTTGTTTATTTCAGTACGCCCTGCCGCAAGGCAATCGATGCCTACCTTGTCGAACGCAACAAAAAAGTTTTGACCGATAATCGTGCTTTATTTGGCTCCAGAAACGGAAATCGTATTACGGTAACTGCCGTCCATCGATTGGTCGAAAAAGCTTTATTAAAGGCCGGACTGGATGCAACACAGTTTTCTGCCCATAAATTGCGCCACACAGCGGCCACAATGATGCTTTCCGGCGGCGTTGATGTGAAAACAGTTCAGGAAGTTTTAGGCCACGAAAACCTGAATACCACCCAAATTTACACCCACATTGAAAACACAGAATTAAAAATTGCCGCTGAAGCAAACCCGTTGGCAAGGCTGGATTTTATAGAAGAATAACCTTTCCTCTCCCCTTCTTACAATGCAATTTCAATCGCTTCCCGGAGGTTTTTGACCCGATAAACGGTCAAACCTTCGGGAACTTCTAACTTTTCTGACACATTTTTAGGGATAATGCACTTATTAAACCCAAGTCTTGCAACTTCTGCCAATCTTTGATTTATGTGAGAAACAGAGCGGACTTCCCCCGTTAAACCAATCTCACCAATTGCCACAAGATGATGATCCATTGCCTGATCCCGATAGGATGAAGCAACTGCAAGGACAACCGGCAGATCTGCGCCGGGTTCATTTAATTGCAGGCCGCCGATGACATTGATGTATGCATCCAGCGTGCTCAGCTTCATACCGCCCCGTTTTTCGGCAACCGCAAGAAGCAAAGCCGCACGGTTATAATCAAAGCCGTCTGCAGTACGCCTGGGTACATTAAAGGTCGTTTTTGAAACCAGGGCTTGTACTTCAGCTAAAACAGGGCGCGTGCCTTCCATTACACAAGCTACACAGGTACCGGATGCCCCTTCCGGGCGTCCGTTCAGCAGCATTTGGGACGGATTTGGCACTTCGACCAGTCCCCTGTCCCCCATTTCAAATACACCAATCTCATTGGTGGACCCAAACCGGTTTTTAGCGGCACGCAAAAGCCGATAGGAAGTATTGGGATCTCCTTCGAAGTACAAAACGCAGTCGACCATATGCTCAAGGACCTTCGGACCTGCAATGGCACCGTCTTTGTTGATATGGCCGACCACAAATACAGTAATGCCCTGAGATTTTGACAGCTGCATCAGTGCCATAGTGCATTCCTTGACCTGGGAGACACTGCCTGGGGTTGCATCGTTGAGCTCGTTATAAAGTGTTTGTACAGAGTCTGCAATCAAGATATCCGGCTGCACTTCTTCAACCGCCTCCATAATATCGGAAAGACGGGTCTCAGAAAGAATATAGAGATTTTCCGGATGTACATTGATCCTTTCTGCACGAAGCTTCAGCTGCTTTTCACTTTCTTCACCGGAAACATACAGAACCTTTCGCCCGGTGCACAGTTTATTACAGATCTGCAGCAGCAAAGTTGATTTACCGATACCGGGAGCGCCGCCTACAAGGACCAGAGAGCCCGCAACAGCGCCTCCACCCAGAACTCGGTCAAGTTCTCCAATTCCGGTGGTAAAACGGATCTCCCGGTCTGTATCGACCTGACAGAGCGCCTGAGGCTTTCGACTGACTCCAACGGGTGCTGAAGCAGATCTGCCAACAGGCATAGGCTTTTGGATATGCTCTTCGATTGTATTCCAGGCACCGCAAGCAGGGCACCTTCCCTGCCATTTGGCCGTTTCGCCGCCGCAGGCTGTACAATAAAATACACTTTTTGTCTTTGCCATAATTATCGGCTCCTTTGTCTATGTGTGTTTATTATATCAGCCATTCTCTCCAGGGTCAAGCAGAGGTCTCCAGATTTATAAATCTACTGCAGGATGAAGCAATCACACAGGCGATTTTTTGTTGGTATGCCTGGCTTCGTAGGAGTGCTTCTTCCTCCGGATTGGACAGAAAGCCGCATTCAACCAATACACCCGTACATTGGATGTGCTCCATTAAGTATACGCCATCAGCCTCTTTGATTTTTCGGTTGTTGGATGTTTGCAGTGCATCTCTGCAGGCAGCCTGAATCATTTTTGCCAATGTATCGCTTTTGCTTGTTGGCGCGTAAAAAACCTGTGCACCGCGGTATTTGCTTTGCGCATATTTGTTTTGATGAATGCTGACGATAATGGCATTATTCGTTTCATTTGCGATCCGAACCCGTTCCTTCAGATCTGATACTTTCTTCGATGCAATGGTGTTTCCCTGGGTATGTATGGAGCAATCGGTTGTTCGGATCATCTTTGTGTCCATTCCCAGCAAATGACACAGATCGTCCAATCGCAAGGCAATTTCCAGATTGATTTTACTTTCCGGCACGCCGGTACAGGACACCGCTCCCCCATCCACACCTCCGTGACCCGCATCTATAATAATACACCATCTGTCCCGAATCGGTGAATTTTCAGAAATGACTGTAGCTGCTTTACTTCCGTAATGAGCCGCAGCCAACAGAGCGATAAATACAATACAATAGATAGGCGTAAGAATAAAAATACATTTGGTTTCTTTCATTGAGACCACCTCTGTTATACTATATGTTTTGGTTTTTGCACAATGAACCAACAGGCATATAACGGCATAGTATGACCTGGAACGACAGTTTCAACGAATTTAATGATAGGAGGAATATATCTTGCAACGAAATCCTGATCATAACGCAAAGGAAGGACGCTTGCCGGCTATGGCACCGCTGGCAAATCCTTATGTCCCCTTCCAGCTGGAATGTCCGCCCAGATATGAGCCCAGGACGGCACTGGTGCGGGGTACACTGTTTCCCGGTCTGGATCTTCCTTTTATGGGAATGGTAAACAAAGAAGATCAACCGGTAACACCCTTGACCGAATTGCAGTGTATGCATTTCGGCATACAGGAGCTGGCATTGTATCTGGATACGCACAGAGATGACCAGGAGGCACTGGAACTGTATCGCAATTTGCAAAAAATGTACCGCAAAGGACGGGAAACCTATGAAAAAGAATACGGTCCCTTAAATCATTTATCTCAGGCAGAGAACCAATACCGGTGGCTGGATGATCCCTGGCCCTGGGAATTCGCCGCAAATCGGGAGGTATAATGTATGTTTATCTATGATAAAAAACTCCAATATCCTGTAAAAGTCGCTCATCCAAACCCAAGATTGGCGTCCATTATTATATCCCAATACGGCGGCCCTGACGGCGAGCTTGGCGCATCCTTGCGATATTTGTCCCAGCGGTATTCTATGCCCTTTGATGAACTGAAAGGCCTTCTGACGGACATTGGCACCGAGGAATTGGGGCATTTGGAAATGGTTGGTGCGCTTGTGCATCAGCTTACCAGAAATATGAAAGACTCGCAAATTCAGGATTCTGCCTTTGCGCCTTATTTTGTAGACCACACAGCAGGCGTTTATCCCACAGCGGCTTCCGGATTCCCCTGGAACGCCGCCTCCATTGCTGTCAAAGGCGATCCCATCGCAGACCTGGCCGAAGATCTGGCAGCAGAGCAAAAGGCGCGGGTGACCTATGACAACATCCTTCGGCTCAGTGACGATCCGGATGTGAACAATGTCATTAAATTCTTGCGGGAACGGGAAATCGTGCACTTCCAGAGATTTGGAGAGGCAATGCAGCTGTTGCGGGAAAAGTTGAACCAAAAGAATGTATATTATATGAACCCAGCGATTGATATGTAGCAAAAAAGAATGGAGGCGGCTCAAAAACGAGCCGCCTCCTAAATTCATTTCATTTCGATTGCTTTGCCGAGATTACGCCTTTTCCTCAGCTTCTGCTTCTTTCTTTTTGCCATTGAATACCTTTTTGCGCAGGCCGGGGACAAGCAACACAACAATGCAGATATTGAACACGGTGATTGCCGGGATACCCCAGGTTTGCAGGATCTTCAGAATGGTTTCTGCAGTTTCCAGCTTCTTGCCGTTTTGCAGGAAGGCCAATGCAGTCTCATTTAATGCATCATAAGCATCTCTTGCTTCGGCAATGCGGGTCTTGTCGCTCAGGGTGACGATGCCAATGGCATCGATCAAAGCATCTACTTCCTCTGCGGCAGTCTTGGCCTTTTGCAGGGTTCTGAGCTTGCCTTCTGCGGAAGTCAGTTTGGTATAGGGAACCTGCTTGCGCTCGTTCACATACAGCTTATCTGCATATTCACGGGCCAGTGTAATGGCAGGCTCTGCCTCAAGGGTAATCTTCTCAGGGATCGCCTTTATCAGCTCATCGACATACTTGACAAGATCTTCTCTCAATGCCGCGATCTGGGCTTCAGCATCCTCCAGAATGGCGGTATCCACCAGCACTCTCTGACCAACCGTCATAGCATCATACTCTGCGCGCAGTGCCAGCACATCGGGTTCATCGTCCAGGGTCAGGGGGAAGCGATCCTTCAGAGCATCGATTTTTTTCTGCAGTGCTGCTGCAAGGCGCTGGTCATTGAGGGTGTTTGCCTTAATGTAAGCTTCCTGAAGGGCTTCATAGTTTTTCACATACTTCTTATAACGAGCAGTCATACCGTCATAGGTATCTACCAGCTCCTGAAGTGCAGGCAGGCTGTCTGCATCCACCTTTTCCAGCTCGACAGCATCGATCTTGCATTCCAGCAGATCCACTTCCAGTTCACGCAGTCGCTCCAGTTCCTGAATCAGCGCCTTGTAGCGGGGAGACAGATTGTCGTATGCGGAACGGGCTTCCTTGATCGCTGTTTCCTTTTCCAGAGTAACCGGCTCTTCCACAGCGGTGATCATTGCATCCACGCTGCCTGCAATCGCCCATTCATCCTCCGTAACATTCAAAGGAAGCATCATCAAGTTGCCGCCGGAGCCGTAATACAGGTCGCCCTGCTCGCTGAGCGCGTAATCCATCGGCTTAGCACTCATAATATTCTCGTTATTTGTGACCTTCAAGCTGCCAAGAGGCGCATTAAAGTCTTCGATATCCAGACACTGCATACCGCCCTTTGTATCGAAGGAGAAGTAGATCTTGCTCCGCTCCACATCAAAGAGGATGTTACGGTCCTGCAGGCTGCGATTAGAGGAGGTAACCGCAGCACCCTTACTGAAGGAGATCACTGTCTGAACATTGAACTTCCGGGTCTCCTTGTCGAAGGTAAAGGCAATCAGTGTTTCGGAAACAACTGCCCACATTCTGCCTTCCACTACCGGGTCAGCTTCCACACCGGCAACATAGTCAAGGCTGCTGGTGAAGCCGGAGATATGCTCTCTGGGGTCCAAAACGCCAAGCAGTTCCCTATTCTCATAGTCATACGCAAAGATCACTGCGCTTTTAGCGCGGGGTTCCTCTGTTGTACTGGTACCGCCCTGAATGGTGGTGCCGCCGTAGAGAATATGATCGCTGTACGCAACCGATTTGACTGCCTGATCCTGCACCACATTGCGCTCATAGTACCAACGACCGGTTCTGGTGTCGTAGACAACAATTGCGCCGCCAAACTCACCGGTATCCGGAATGGTGCCTGCAAACACATAGCCATCGCCCGCTGCCAGAGAGTGGACACGCTTCTGTCCGGTCTCCTCGTGATCCAGCTTCCAACGCCGGATCACTTCATTATTGGGCGTTGCTGCCTGAAGGTTTTCCTGGTCGATATATATCTCGTTCAGGGTGGTGGAGGAGTAGTTGCCGTAGTACAGCTTGCCTTCATAGTAGATGGCGCTGTCACCCTGACCGCCGGTTTTGTATCTGCCCAGGAACTCATTGGTTTCGGTGTTGTACAAGCCGCTCTGGCTCACATTAAATACGCCAATGTGAATTTCATTGGAGCCTTCGGGTCCGTTGGCGATATTAAGAATATCTGCGCCGCCATCTCCGTGAACCACCAGATCCAGCCAGTTGGTGACTTCCTTTGCTTCCAGATCGTAGAATCTGGGCGCACCGCCGGAGGATGTGGAATTGGTCATCAGCAGAGTTTTACCCTCAATGGTAACCACATTCGTCGGCATTTTGAAGCCAATGCCTGCAATGCTTGTCATACCGGGTACGATGCTAAACTCCTTGGTTGCAACATCGTACTGATACATACCGTAGTTATTACTGAGTACCAAATAATGCTTTCCGTTTATTTCCTCAGTAGCATTCTGGTTAATGCCTGCAGCAGGCAAACCGGTATCCACAAGCTGCATAGTCTTGGGATCTACTGCCACGACCGCTCTGGTTGCACCGCTGTAACCACCAACGATAAGGTCACCGTCACCCAGCATTCTCAGATAATTCATACCGGTGCCGGCAACTTCCTCAACAGAGCAGCTTGCCACAACCTTTCCGGTTGCGATCTCAAACTTACCGATATAAGAGCGATCACTGCCGTTATCGTAGGCACTCATATACAGGTATCCGTCGTGATGGATAATGCCCATAATTCTGTCCAGATTGGGAACGATATCTCCATAGACCGTGTATTCCTGGGCCTCCGGATTGTAGGAGGCAAACTGGGCGTCGTGGTAGGTGCCGAAATAGATAATGCCGTCGTCGTGGACATACAGGCCTCTGGAGCCTGTAGAACCCTCCAGACCGGGCACCTCGGTAAACCGGGTGGTTCTGGTTGCCTTTCCTGTAAGGGGATCGTAATGGATCAAATACTTATTGTCGCCGCTGAGCCAGATGGTACCGTCCGGTGCCTGATCAATGCCGTAGCACTTGGCGTAGCCGGTAGAAATCTTATCTATAAGCTCTCTGGTATCCAGGTCATACACCAGCATAGAGCCGCCTTCCAGGGGCAGGAAGTAGTAATCGTGTCCGCCGATTTCTGTTACCAGGCAGTTACCGCCGGGGTCTGCAGAAGGAACAACATTATTGACTACAGTAACTGCCTTGACCTTCTTTTCTTCATCGGACTCAAAATCGATCTTGCCCCGCTGGGCGATCATCTGGGAAATGTTCATATAGCAGTAGGTGGAATAAGGAGAAGTTTCATAAGCTTCCAAAACGATGATATATTCCTTGCCTGCTTCAAAATCCCAATAGCCGATATAACTGTGATAGCCGTCCTTTGTGCCGCTGGAGCCGTCGTTATAGAGGGCTACCAGACCTGCGCGGTTGCTATGGTCCATTGCCGCTTCAATATCTTCGGTGTCACCGGGCAAAATGTAAACTGCAAGGGTGCCGCTATAGTTGCTGACGGCGTGGTTCAGGCTCAGGGTAAAGGTGCCGCTTCCGGGGCTCTTGATCCGGAAGGCACTCCAGTAATTGACCTTGGAGAAGATACGCATACCGGTTGCCCGATAGAAACGGGTCAGATCGCTGAGCTGGGTTGCGGTTGCCTTGGTATTGCCCAGCAGTTCGGTGGATGCGTTTTCCCACTTCCAATTCAGCTTTCCGGAACGCCACAGGGAATTGAGGGTATCCATCGCATCCGGTGCCTTGACTGTGCCCTTGGTAAACACGCCGTCCATAGAGTCGGCCATATCAAAATCATAGACAGTACCGTTATAGATCTTCTGCTTCTTCACAGTGCCGTCTGCCAGTACGCCATCCTGGGTCATCTTCACTTCACCCATATACAGGAAGGTACCCTTGGTATATTCAATTACCAGAATATATTCTTCCTGCATTCCGAAGGTGTACTCGCCTAAGTAGAAGGTACCCTCGTCGTCAATGATCGCACCTTTAACAAGCAAGTTTTCGCTTGTCATCGCTGCCTCAGTTTCCGCTCTGGTCACAGTAAATTCAGAGGCGGCAGGGATCAGATAAATGTTGACACAGGCCTTACTTGCGCCGGTGCTTACCAGGCGGACATCATAGGTATCCGTTCCGGGATTTTCGATCCGGAAGGAGATCCACTGGTTTTTCAGATCCCGGACATTCACCTTACTCTTAAAGCGCAGGCTGTCATTGGTAAACTTGAAGCAGTTGATGCTCATATCTGCGCTCTTGTTTTCATACTTCCACTGGATCTGATCTGCCTTATACATCTTCTCGATGATATCGTCCACGCGGACTTCTTTGCTGTTGTTATAACGGCCGGTGGGACCAGCATTTTGCAGCAACGGATCTATTGCAGGAAGATTGAAATCATAGATTTTTTCCTTTTGGGCGGGGATGGGCTGATCCGCCACAGGCACGGTAAGCGTAATGGAATCGATGTACATACGCTTGGTAGAGCCGTTGGTCTTCAGCAGGAAGATATACTCACCGGCATTTTCAAATGTCCAGTCGCATACCTCGCTGGAAAGGCCGGTTGCAGTAATCCGGGATGCACCTGCCAGATTTGCTTCTGTTGCAGCAGCAATCAGGCTTTCTCTGGACATTTTCTCTGCCGTTGCAGGGAAAATATACAGATCATTGGTGTTTGCTGCCGGGTAATTTTTGTTTACTGTAACGGTGTAAGTACCGGCAGTATTTACCTTCACACGGAAGGCGACCCAGTTGCCCACCGATTCCTGCTCAGATTTCTTGCCATTTTCATCGGTAATATAAATGACCTTACCGTTTTCGTTGGTATCAAAACGCAGGCGCATACCGCCGTAGCCCTTGGAGGCTGCGGTTCCCGCCATAATGCGAATATCACCGAAAGAGGTGCCTTCCAGCATCCAGTTCAGGGTGTCTGCCTTAAACTCAGCAGCAATGCAGTCCTTAAGCACCTTTCCGCAATCAGCGCACTTCTTGGTAATCGCCAGATCGCTAAACGCGCTGCCGTCCTTGAAGTAATTCTTACGGGCAGGTTCTGTATAGAGGGCAAAATTGTATACGCCCTGTGTATAGGTAGGATCACCGGGATCTTCCGTCTCTTCCGGTACGGTAGTTTCCGTGGTTTCCTCTGTGGCTTCCGGAGGATTGGTGGGCACTTCTCCCTCCACAGCTGTCAAGTTGATGGAATTGATATAAATACGCTCAGAGGTTCCGGTGTTTTTCAAAACCAGAATATATTCGCCGGGAGCATCAAAGGCCTTGTAGCCAGCCTGGCAGGTCTTTTCGTTCTTTCCAATATCTACTTTTCCAACCTTATTGGTGCCGGTCATAGCCGCAGTCAGGCTGTCGGAACTCATTGTCCCAGCTTCGGCAGGGAAAATATACATATCTGCCTGATAGCCATAGGGATAATCCTTGCCAATGGTAACCTCATAGAAACCGGGGGTTTTCACATTCAAACGGAAAGCGACCCAGTCGCCTGTTTGCTCTTTTCCGGTCTCCTTATTGTAGCGCATACGCAGACCGCCGTAGCCATTCTCCGCATAATCGCTGGCTAGAAAGGTCAGCTCCTTAAAGGAGGTTCCCTCCAGGACCCAGTTCAGATCGGCATAATGACTTGCCAGACATTCTTTGATCGATTTTCCGCAGTCATAACAATTCTTTGTGTAGGCTCTGTCTGCAAGGGCACCGTTGTTGGTGAACATAGGTGCGTAGGCAGGATCCTCGTAAACTGCAATATGAAATGTCTGAGCGGTAGCTTCAGGTGTTGTGGCTTGTGTAGTCTCGGTTGTTGTGGCCTGTGTGGTTTCAGATGTTGTGTCTCCTGTAGATTCAGGAGCCTGAGTCGTTGCAGTAGATGCTTCAGGAAGCACCTCACCGGACAGGGTCAGCGCACCCAAATAAACAGAACCGGTCGCTTCCATAACGATCACATACTCGCCGGCTGTGTATGTCATTTCTGCAAAGGTCATAACGCCTTCGCTGTCGTGCTCTTTCTTACCCAGCTTGTTTGCGTCTGTCATCTGTGCCTGGATGGCAGTATTCAGATCGTCTGCGCCTTCAATTGCCGACGCAGGGAATGCATACGCCGTTAAATACTTAGTAGAAGAGGCTGTTGCTGGATCGACAATGTTCTTCAAAACAAAGTTGCCGCTTTGGGTCACCTTGATCTTGAGAGCTGCCCAGGCGCCCTTATCGGTAATGCGCATATGGTTACCCTTATCGCTCCGATAATACAGCTCTGTGTCGGTAGTTGCCAGCACGCACCAGTTCAGTTTGCCTTCATCGTACATTTCGGCAATGTGCTGGTAGAGCTTCTTTCCGCACTTGCATTTGCAATTGGAATACAGCAGGTATTTTCCGCTTGTTGCTGAGGCGATCTTGCTGTCCTCGTGGTCAGCCAAAATCAGGTCGTAGGTCTCTACCACGAACTCATCCGCCGTGTCCGCATAGGTTGCCGGCACAACAAAGGAAAGTATTGTGCAAAGAAGCAATGCCATAGCAGTTAACCGTTTGAAAATACACTTCATAATTGTCTCCTCCTTAAATTGCTCTACAGAAATCTACATAGTAGAAAACTTCCTTATGCTGTAATTTTAGCATAAGGAAGTTAAAATGTGTTGAATAATCGTATCTATTTTGTGTCTTCGTAAAGCTTTCTAAGATATTGACGGCTGTGCTTAGGGCTCCGACCTCTATATTTTGTGTATACCCGCGAAAAATGACTCACATCGCTAAAACCGCAGATCTGGGCGATCTGGGTATTGGAAAAGGAGGTGCTTTTCATATAAAGGTGC
>JAZNDF010000075.1:0-11322 GCA_045587925.1 Faecousia sp. | reverse complement strand
ATGGTGACGGTTGGAGCTTTGATGCAGAAAACGGTGTGCTGACACTGAATAACTGCACACTGACAGAAGCTGTTGTCCACACGATCACTTACGATGATGGCGATGGCGATATATATTATGACAGGTTCAGCTCTATTATCTATTTCACCGGCGACCTGACCATTGAGCTGATTGGAAACAACTTTGTGGAACGGGTCATTCAGGAAGAACCCGCGGAGGATACCCAGTATTTTGCAATTTGTGCCAGTATCTACCAGACAGAGGTGGATGGTGAGATTTGGGATATGCCCAGCAAGCTTGCGTTCCGTGGAGCCGGTAACTTAACCACCGGTATTGCGGTTTCCCGTGACGCTATGGACGAGGAAGGCTGGTCTATGCTCTGGGAGCATTTCATGTTCAGCGCAGCCATCGGCTGCTGGGCAGAGGGGAGTGCCGACCTGTCTGGCTTGCACAGCGGCGGCTGGATGGACATCTACGGCGGCATCTACGGCGTAGAAGCGCCCTGGAATGTTAGGGCTTTTGCTAATTCCCCTACCTTCGGCAGCAATGCGATTGTAACTGCCTACCGGGATGTGGAAGGAACCGTTGAAAACGAATACGGCTACAACTGGAACAACAATGACGCCTGGCGTATGAAGGTGGTAACTGCGGATGCTCATATAAGCAACAAGAGGTTACTTACCCTGCTGGACTCCGGCGCAGCTTCCGGCCAGGGTTGGACATGGGAAAACAATGTACTGACACTGTCCTCTGATACCGAAGTCAAGGCGGTGGAGTTCCGGGCGGCGCTGGGCAGTGCCAAGCTAGTGCTGGCAGGCAATGTGACCTTAGACTGCACCGATATGGGCTACGATTCAAACTGGAATATGATTCCCTGCATCAATGCCAACTGTGATCTGGAGATCGATGCCGGTGCATATACTCTGACTTTTACCGGTGATACCTATACCGTTCTTGGAAATTGCGCGGATATTATGATTTCCGGTGGCACAGTGGAGGAGGCTCCGGAATACAGCAACGGCATTTACATAAACGGCGGTGGCTTGACCATTCAGGATGCTGCCTTCCGTTCTTCCGGCGGCATTGAGATTTGGGAAGGCTGGGACGCAGACGGGAATACCATTCCCGGCGGCGATATTTTGATCCAAAACGCATCTGTTACACTGGACAGTCCTATCGGCGGCTACGGCAATATTGCTACTGTCATAAATTCCGATTTGACCATTACCTGGGGCTACTCATGTATTTATGCACCAAACGGTATTTATTTGCAGGACAGCAATATTACGCTGATTGCTTCCGGCATAGCACTGGACACAAACGAAACAGTCAGCATAGACAACTGTAATCTGAACATTGTCTCTGAACAGGAAGTCATCTCCTGCGGCTATGTTTCTTACAATGATCCCAACACAGAAGCAGATCTCAGTAAGCTGAGCCTGACCAATATGAATATTACAGAGCCTGCAGGCTATCAGATTCTTGCTGTGGAAGAAAACTGGGGTGCAAAAACTGTAAAGCTGGCAAACAGCGACGGTACCCTTGCTACCAGCTTGATCGCAAAGGCAACGCAAATCGTGGAAAAGGATGTGGCGTCTGTTGGTGACAACACCTTTGCATCATTGCAGGAGGCTTTTGATTATCAGCTTGCTCAGGGTGCAGAAAGTGTATCCCTCAGCGGGGATCTGGAAGTGGAAAGCCTGACCTTGCCTGCAGGCGGCGTTTTGAACCTGAACGGCTATGCACTCACCGCTGCATCCGTGGATGCAACCGTGGGCGATATTGTAGATGAGAGTGAAAATGCCACAGGTGTTCTGTCCGTAAGCGGCGAATGTGAATTTGATGAGAACAATCCCCAGCTGCCGGTCTATGACAGCGAAAAGGGCGGCTATCGGTTCTTTAAGGTAACGGTGGAGTCTGTTGCGGTTACCGGAAACGCAAATCCCAAGTACTGGTTCCGGATCAAGATCGAAAACTTTGACGATGTTCACGGTCTGATCGATGCCGGTTCTGCCGTAGACATTAAGCTGGATATTACGGTGGACGGTGTTGCGGCAGAAGCCACTGCACAGGAAGGCTTTGTAGAAAGCTGGGCAGATGCCTACGGTAGTAATGATGCCGTCTATATTACTGTGTCTGCTGTAAGCGAAGAGGCTTATGAGAGCATCTCGGTCATCCCTGCCCTGGCTGCGAACGGTGTTACCGTTCAGGGCGCGGTACTGTGATCCTGAACCGGTTGTAAAAAGTGTAATTATCCGAACTGAACAAATAAATTTGGGAGGTGCTCAAAACCGAGCACCTCCCAAATCTTTATAAATGCTTAGCAAACAGCTCTGCGGTGTTATCCCGCAAAATTTTTCTTTTTGCCTCCTGGGGGATCAGGGCATATTCGATCCGCCCCCGCTGGAAGGCCGCAGAGTAGGTATCGGTGCCGAAGAGAATGCGGTCGGCACCAATGCGGCTGTAGGCATATTCCAGGATCAGATTTTTTACACTGGCACCGCCGGAGGTGTCCGTATAAATATTTCTGTGCTCCGCAAGGGCAATGGCATCTATCTGGTCCTCTCTGCCCAGGTGGGCGATAATAAAGGTCACATCCGGATAGCGGTTGGCAATGGGAACGATACAGGACAAGTCTCTTTCCGGATGGATCAGCACAATGGCTTTGCGTTCCTGGGCAAAGGAAAAGATCTTATCTGCGCAGTCCTCCAGCCGGTAGCTGTGGTACTGGGGATGAAGCTTGATGCCCACACATTTTTTGTGCCGGAGCATACGGTCTGCCTGACGGAAGGTCTCTTCATTTTGGGGATCGATCACTACCCACTGATACAGGCAGTCCACCCGGTCGATTAAGGTGTGCAGATATTCATTTTCTGCCACCACGGGCTCTGTGCTTAAGCAGGAGGCAAAGGTACTGCAGAACATTTTGCCGATGCCTGCGCCCCGGTTGATGTGCATCAGATCCTCCAGGTCCGCGGAAGAGCCGAAGGCAGGTGCAGTATCAAAAGGACTGCCGTGGTTGATATGGGTGTGCATATCAATGGCGATCAGGTCACCGGAAAAGTCTGTGGGAACGAGCCAGGAATTACCCATAAGCGAGTCTCCTTTGTGAAAATACTTCTTTATACATACAATACTCCCGCATTTTCCGGATGTCAACAGCAAAGAAGACACAATTACAAAAAAACGGCACGATTGGCGGTTGACTTTGGTTTTTCAATCCAATAAAATCATAGCAAACGATCAAAGGAGAGAGCCGTATGCGTGACTATCTGAACAAAGGAAAGCCCATTCGTTTTGCATTTCCCATTGACGGTGATTGCCTGAATCAAAACGATGGAAGTGTCTCCGAACGGGGCATTACGGTAAGGGTGTCCGTAGAAGCACCTGAAAATCACAGGGTAGAAATTTGCGGCGTGGGCGCAACCGCCTGCGGCGGCACATATACCGCAGATGTTCTGATTTCTGAGCCGCAGACTGTGCTGTGGGCGCAGGATAAAACCGCAGGTCAGGAGTGCCGCATTACCGTATTCAGGCTGGAAGATCCTGTGGGCGGTTACCGCCTGTCCTCCGATGACAACATTCTTTTCCTTTGCGATATTAACGACCACAAGGATACCTACAGCTCCATATTTGAAAATCCTTACTTAGCGGTGTACAAAAAAGCCCACGACCTGTACGGGGCAAAGGTGCATTTGAATTTGTTCTATGAATTTGACAGTGAAAATCCCGCTTTCGTGTCCGGCAGTCATAAGTACTTTAATCTGTCTATGATGACGGATCGGTTTCGGGAGGAGTTCCGCGCCAACGCCCACTGGCTGAAGCTTTCCTTCCACGCGAAGGCGGAGCATCCGGACGAGCCCTACAAGTATGCCACCGGGGAGACTGTGAAGGAACACGCCCGTCTGGTAAACCGGGAGATCATCCGCTTTGCCGGTCCGGAGGTTCTCAGCGCCTGCACCACGATCCACTGGGGCGAAGCCAACGAGGAAGTGGTTGCGGCATTGCGGGGAATGGGTTATAAGGCACTGGCAGGGTATTTTATGCCCAAGGGTGCGCCGGTTGCCTATTATGCACCGAAGGAATTGGTGGATTATGTATACGGGCGGGATTTCTGGAAAGACACCGAAAAGGATATGCTTTTCGGCAGGATCGACGGTGTGATCAACAGAGACACTCTGGAAGAGAACCTGCAGTCTCTGAAGGAGATCACAGCATCCCCCAACCGGGGCGGCTTTGTGTCCATTATGATCCACGAGCAGTATTTTTACCCCACCTATGGCGGCTATCTTCCCGATTTTCAGGATCGGGTTCTGGAATGCTGCCGATATTTGTATGAACAAGGCTACGAGGGCCGCCATCTGATGGATGCGGCAGACCTGGGATACCTGCCGGTGTGATCGGAACAGGGAAGGAAACAGCATTGGGCGCGTTGCAAAATACTGCAATGCGCCCTAAAACTATGCAATTGTCTACATCCTGCGGATGTAGGGGCGGTTATTGACCGCCTGCGGGCGATTAATAATCGCCCCTACATATTCTACCGTAGATTTTGCGCATTTTGCAACACGCCCTTACTATGCGTGTGCGTTAAACAGGAATTTGACGGGTTGGCAGTGTGGACACAAATGGCGAAAGATGTCCGTCTTGCTGTTGACATCGGTTTTTTACCGCAGTAAGATATAGGTATTACAGGCAAAGATTGCCGGAAATAAAAAGGATGGAATACTATGAATAAAGGTTTTTATACGGCGCTGGGAACCCCTCTGGACAAGGACGGAAATTTCTGCCCGGAGAGTATGGCTTTGCAGATCGAACAGCAGATCGATGCCGGTGCTTCCGGCCTGCTGGTAATGGGTTCTATGGGCCAGATGACATATCTGAAAAACTCCGAGTATGCAAAGGTGGCGAAAGTCAGCGCTCAGGCGGCAAAGGGTCGCGTGCCGGTGCTGGTAGGCGTTACGGATGTATCTATAAACCGTGTTATGGACCGCGTCGGGGCACTGGAGGGCATTGACGGCATCGACGGCATCGTTTCCACCGTGCCTTATTACAGTGCCTGCACGCAGAATGATGTTTACACCTTCTACAACGAGATCGCAAACCGCTCCGGAAGACATACCTACCTGTACGATCTGGCGGTGGTCACCAAGACTGCAACTTCCCCCGCAACCGTCAAGCGCCTGTGGAAGAACCCCAACATCAAGGGTATCAAGTCCGGCAATCTGGTAACCCATAGAGTGCTGATGCGGGATGCGGAAAAGCCTGCGGACTTCAGCCAGATGTACAGCAATATTGACGATTTTGATATTGCCTACAACTACGGTATTGATAAGAACCTGGACGGTATGTTCTCCTGCACACCGAAAACGGCAAAGAAGATGTACGAAGCACTGGCCGCAGGCAATATGGAAGCTGCGGGAAAGGCGCTCGATGACATCCTGGCACTGCGGGATCTGTTTATTACCACCGGCAATCTGATGATGGCATATACCCACGCAATGAACCTGCTGGGCTGCGGCGGCATTTTCGGCTATGACTATCATACAGACATTCCCGATGAACAGAAGGAACGGGTGACCGCCGCAATGAAGGAATTGGGAGAGATTTGATATGATTTCCTGTACAGAATTTATTCCAGCCTACAGCGAGCTTTTTAAGTATCTGGATGAGCGCAAGGGCTATCCGGAGGTGCAAAAATTCTGGCGGTACCTGTTTAAGCCCGACGGAAAGGGAATCCCGCTGATCAATTTTTTGAAAAAAGACGGCTTGAAAGGTGCATTTGATTATTGGTCCGGTACGCTATCGGAGGAATCTGCGGATGTGACCCGGATTATGAACCTGAAAGAAGGCTGGATCAAGAGTGTTATGCACTACTGCCCGTCCAAGGGGCGTTTACTGGAACTGAAGGATGAGATCGGCATTGACCCCTATCCTCATTACTGCGATCACTGCGATTATTACCGGGCAGCGCTGGAAGAATGCGGACTGACCTGGATCTATGATTTTTCCAATGTGGATCGGGCAGCCTGCTCCAGTATTATTTATGACCCCAAGGTATTCAAGGGCATTATGACCGTGGATGAAGATACGGTAGTTATGGAGTATAAATCCAGCGATCTGGAATATTTCCATCCGGATTTTCACAGCAGTATGAATATGGGAATCGAATATCTGGGAGAAAACTACGGTCTGGATGTAGTAAAGGAGTATCTGCAGATCTATACCCGCAATGTGTATAAGAAAGTGATCGGGGATATTCAAAGCAGAGGACTTTCTGCCATTGCCGATAAGATCCGGGAGACCTATAAGCTGGAAAAAGCAGAGGAAGTGCTGAAAATTCGGGAAAAAGAGGGCTTTTTGAGTGTACAGATCGCTGCCTGTCCTGCGGTTACCCATCTGCATAATACCGGCAGAGAAGTGTCCAAATGGTTCCGTTACACCACCGAAACTGTTATGGAGGAGCTGGCAAAGACTGCAAATTGCAGCTTTACTATGATCTCCTATGACGAAGAAACCGGGGCCGCAGAGTATTGCTTTGAAGCAAATTGAGGTGTTATTATGAAACCCATTATGATAAAAAACAACCGGGAGCTGTTCTGGGATGATTATCTCATCGACACAGCCCTGACAAATGCCTGCTTGAAGCAGCATTCCCTTGTGCCAAGAGAAATCGTCTATTCCTTTGAAAAGCCCTGGGAGGGGGACAGCCCCAACTATTGGGACATTGTGAAGCTGGACGAGGGTTATCGGATGTACTATATCATCCGCAATATGTTCACCGAGGACGGAAAAGACCTGGAAAAGCATAAAATGCGCATCAACTGCCTGGAAAGCAAGGATGGCATCCACTGGACTGCACCGGAGCTGGACATCCGTCCCTTCGACGGTCACAAAACCAATACTCTTTTGGACGGCGGGGATGCCTTCACCTTTGATAATTTCTATGTGTTCATCGATGAAAATCCCGACTGTCCCCCGGAGGAGAAGTTCAAGGCTACCTCCCGCATTGACCGCAGCGGCTATTTGTGGTGCTGGGTAAGTGCGGACGGTCTGCACTGGAAAAAAGGCTGGCAGATGACAAACCGGGGTACATTCGATTCGCTGAATGTTGCCTTCTGGTCGCCGGAGTATAAGCAGTATTTCTGCTTTATCCGGGGCTTCCACAATATGTACGGACCCAATGAATGGGACGGCACTCGCGATATCCGCGTGATCACATCCAAGGATTTCCACAACTGGTCTGATCCGGAGATGCTGGATTTTGGCAGCAGTGCAGAGGATTATGAGCTTTATACCAATGCGGTACACCGCTATCCCAGAGCACCCCATATGATGATCGGCTTCCCCTCCCGCTACATTGAGCGCAAGGTCTGGACAGGAAACTACGACCAGCTTCCCGACCCGGAGAGCCGGAAGGAGCGTATGAAGATTATGCCCCGCCTGGGTCTGGCGGTGACGGACTGTATGCTGATGACCTCCCGTGACGGTTTCCACTGGAAGCGGGGAGACGAGGCCTGGATCGACCCCGGTGTTGAGAGTAACTATAACTGGCAGTACGGTAACTGCTATCCCTCCGTAGGACTGGTTGAAACGCCATCGGATGTTCCCGGTGCGCCCAATGAGTACTCTATGTATATGGGTGAAGGCCCCTGGGGTAAGCAGCCGGCATACCTGCGGCGGTACACCATCCGTATGGACGGCTTCCGCTCCTACCGGGCAGATAACGCACCTTGCATCCTAACAACAAAGCCGATCCTGTACGAGGGCGGTAAGCTGCACCTGAATTTCTCCACCTCTGCCAAGGGCTATATCTATGTGACGATGAAAAGCCGGGATGGAGAAATTAAGTCCTGCGAGCTTTTCGGCAATTCTCTGGACAGAATTGTACCCTTTGAGGGAGATATGGAGCAGTTTGCAGGCAAAGAAATTGTCCTGGAATTCAAAATGTCCGATGCGGACCTTTACTCTATGCAGTTTGCAGATTAAACGAGCAAGGATAAATAATTGGGAGGTGCCCATTTCCGAGCACCTCCCATTTTTTGTCAGCTCGCACACCGGTGTGTCAAACAGAAATTTGATTGTGTTTCAAAAAGCATATAGACGAAATGATTTTTCAGGTTTTACAGTGCCTTGAATTTGCATAGGGAATATGGTAAAATCGGAACCGGAAATACAGGAAATAACGGAGGCGGCAATTATGACAGTTCAGGAAAACTGCAGTTGCGGGAAAAAGCATATTTTCACATCCGAAGTGATTGTCAGGGAAGGTGCCCTGCAGGAGCTTCCCCGGCTGTGGGAGCAGTATAAGGCAGGGAAAATATTCCTTCTGGCAGATAAAAATACATACGCCGCCGCAGGACAGGCGGTTTTCCGGATGGCGCAGGAGCAAAATATAAAGGTGGCGTTCTGCATTTTTCAGGAGGATGCTTTGGAGCCGGACGAATACAGTGTGGGCAGAGCCCTGATGTATTATGAAAGGGACTGTGATATGATCGTTGGCGTAGGCTCCGGTGTGATCAACGACATCGGAAAAATATTGGCCAATGTATCACAAAAGCCTTATATGATCGTAGGCACAGCGCCCTCTATGGATGGCTATGCGTCTGCAACCTCCTCTATGACGCGGGACGGCTTGAAGATCTCCTTGCCCAGCAAGTGCGCCGATGTGATCATTGGCGATGTGGATGTGCTTTGTCAGGCACCGCTGAAAATGCTGTCATCCGGACTGGGAGATATGCTTGCAAAATATGTGAGCATTTGCGAGTGGCGGATCGCCCACCTGATCACAGGAGAATATTATTGCGAAGAGATCGCCCGGCTTGTAAGAGGGGCACTGAAAAAGTGCGTGGACAATGCAGAAGGTTTGATCCGGCGGGACAAAGCGGCGGTAAAAGCGGTGTTTGAAGGCTTGGTTATCGGTGGCGTAGCAATGGCGTATGCCGGCGTGTCCCGACCTGCATCCGGTGTGGAGCATTATTTCAGCCATATTTGGGATATGCGGGGCGTAGCCTTTGGCACGCAGGTGGACCTGCACGGCATTCAGTGCGCTGTGGCGACCTTTTATGCAGTAAAACTGTATGAGACTCTAAGGCAGATAAAGCCTGATTATGAGAAGGCCAGGGCCTTTGTGGAAGACTTTGATCTTCCTGCCTGGGAGCAGACCCTGCGGGAATTTCTGGGCAAGGGCGCAGAGACGATGATCGCCCAGGAAGAGAAGGAGGGCAAGTATCGGAAGGATACCCATCCTGCCAGATTTGAGAAGATTGCAGCACATTGGGAGCAGATCGTAAGCATTATCAACGAGGAATTGCCGCCGTCGGAGGAAATTGCAAAGCTGCTGGAGACCATCGGCATTTCCGCGGATCTGAAGACCTTGGGCGTGGATGCCGATTGCGCCGCAACATCTTTTTTGGCGACCAAGGACATCCGGGATAAATATGTGCTTTCCCGTCTGGGATGGGATCTGGGCGTTTTGGATGTACTTGCTGCATATATGAAGACGGAAAATTGATCGGGCGTAATTGCAAATACGACCGGTGCGTATAAAGCCCCCGCCTTTTTGCCAATACTATCCAAAAGGAGTTGAGCTTATGGAATCGGTATGGCAAAAAGGGCAAGAGCGGGTTCAGTATCCCTGCCTGAAAAAGGATATCCAAACAGATGTCCTGGTGATCGGCGGGGGAATGGCAGGGGTCCTGTGCGCCCGAAAGCTGCAGGATGCAGGGAAGAAAGTGGTGCTGGTGGAGGCAGAACGGATCGGATCCGGCATTACTGCCCGTACAACGGCAGTGCTCACCGCCCAGCACGATTACCTGTATCAGGATATGGAAAGGGATTTTGGAGAGGAAACCGCCGGTGCCTATCTCCGCGCCAATCTGGATGCGGTGGAAGAATTCCGAAAGCTGTCGGAAACCATCCCCTGTGATTTTGAGACATTGCCCTCTGTGCAGTATAGCGCCAATGATCCTGCGCGCCTGGAAAAGGAAGTGCAGACACTCAGGCGTCTGGGCTTTTTTGCGGAATTTAAGGAGGAAATTCCTCTGCCGGTTCTGGCGGTAGGGGCTTCGGTCTATCCGGATATGGGACAGTTTCACCCGCTGAAATTTCTGCAGGGTGCGGTAAAGGGACTGGAGATATACGAAAATTCCCGTGTGCTGGACCTGGAGGGAACCACTGCGAAATTGGAAAATGCCGTCATACGGGCAAAACGGGTGGTCGTTGCCACCCATTTTCCCTTTATCAATCGCCGGGGCTTGTATTTTATGAAGCTGTACCAAAACAGGTCTTATGTACTGGCACTGGAAAATGCCGCGGACCCGGCAATGACATTTGCAGAACTGGAGGGGCTGGGATTATATTTTCGCCCGTGGGGAGATCTGCTTTTAATGGGGGGAGGGGACCATCGGACCGGAAAAAAGGGCGGCGGTTTTGCCTACCTGCGCAGCTTGGCAAAGAAGTATTTCCCCAAAAGCAAGGAACGGTTTGCCTGGGCAAATCAGGATACGATGAGCCTGGACGGACTTCCTTATGTGGGGGAATATGCCTCCCACACGCCCGGCGTTTATGTGGCTACAGGTTTTAACGCCTGGGGAATGACCAATTCTATGGTGGCGGCCAATTTGCTCAGAGATTTGATCTTGGGCAAGGAAAATCCCCTGGCACAAATGCTCAAGCCTGACAGGACTATGTGCCACAAACAGTTGTGGCGCAATTTGGGTGCCACAGCGGCAGATTTTGTGATCCCTACAAAAAAGCGCTGTCCCCACCTGGGCTGTGCCCTTCGCTGGAATTCTCAGGAGCATAGTTGGGACTGTCCCTGTCACGGCTCCCGATTTTCGGAGGACGGAAAGCTGCTGGACACCCCGGCACAAAAAGACGCAGAGTTATAAAAATATCGGGGCTGTAAAGAAACCCGAATAATTATACGGTCCATACATTTTATGAAGTACCGTCAAATTCCTGATTATCGGATATCCCAATGTAGGGGCGGCTATTAGCCGCCCGCTAAAGGGCGTTGGTTTACTGCCGCCTTAAATTAAGACCAAAAAGCTGTCGATAATCGTGTCATTGCGAGCCCCAACGGGGCGTGGCAATCTCCTAACTGCAAGGGAAAGTCATACTTTCTCTCCGGTGAGAAAGTATGCAAAGAACCGCCGAGGACCTCCCGTATGGTCCTCGGACTCCCCAGACGGCCTAAGAGGGAAGCGGATCGGCTTTTACAGTATCTAACTCGTTTTCCGCTTCCCCCTTAGGAATTCCCTTGCTAGATTGTGCGAAAAAGTATTTAAGCTGTGCGTCGAACAGGAACTTTACAAAATT
>JAZNDF010000074.1:0-1575 GCA_045587925.1 Faecousia sp. | reverse complement strand
ACCAGCATCGCCGTATGCGTTGGTAAGGGTGACCTTGCCAATGCGGTTTTCCGGGTCGGTGGCATTCCAGTACTCTGCAGGATCCGTGTCTGCAGGCAGCACGTACATTGCTATCGTACCGCTGTTGGGACAAACAGCGTGATTGACGGTTACGGTAAAGTCACCGCTGCCGGGACTTTTGATCTTCAGCGCAATCCAACTGTCCGGTGCGCCGTAAGCACGCATACCGCTGGAGCGGTAGAAACGCAGCTTATTAGAAGGCTTACTGGTGGTTGCTGTGGTTGCACCGGAAAGATCCTCACTGGCTCGCAAGAACTTCCAGTTCATTGTGCCGTTTGCCCAACGGCTGTTCATATCGTCGATCACATCGGGCATATAAGTGGTGGACTTTGTATAAATTCCGTCCATAGCATCGCCCAGATCCAGATCGTATACAATGCCATTATAAGTTGTGCCGTGCTTGACCGTGCCGTCGGCAACCAGACCGTTCTTGGTCATTTCGATCCGGTCAATATTCATAGCCGCGCCCTTAATAAAGTCCATTACCAGCACATACTCATCTTCAATGCCAAAGGTATATTCGCCCAGGTAGAAGGTGCCCTTATCGTCAATCTGGGCATTGGCTACCAGCAAATTTTCTTCTGTCATAGCCGCGCTGATCTGGTCCTGAGTCAGCACCAGGGTGTTTTCCACGGGGATCAGATAAATATTTACACAAACCTTACTGTCGTCCTTGGTGATCAGGCGCACATCGTAGGTTTCCGTGCCGGGGTTTTTGATGCGGAAGGCGATCCAGGGATCGGTGCGCATATTCATATTTTCCGTTGCCTTCAGGCGGAAGCCGGTATCCCGGAAGGAAAATTCCTTCAGCACAAAGTTAGGACCGGAGGTTTCAAATTTCCAATGAAGCTGATCGGCATCATACATCTGGGCGATTTTTACATAAGCCCGTGTGGCACCGTCGGAAAGCTTGGAGGACAGTGCCTTTTTCAGGAAGTCTGCATCTATTTCGCCCATATCGAAGTCGTAGACCGTTTTGTCGGAAGAGGGTACAGGGGCTTTTTCCGTCCAGGTCTTCAGCTCCAGCTGGGTCAGATACCAGTAGGTGTTATCGCCGGAGGAGGTGTGCTTGGCTACCAGCAGATATTCCTTGGCTTCCAGCGCTTTCTTTTCCACGATAGCCGCATTGTCTGCCGCCTTCACATCCGCAATAAGCAGATTTTCATCCGTCATACCGGCGGCAATGTCCATACCTTCGGCATATTCCATCAGATAGAGGTTTACCGTGTTTGCGCCGCCACTGCTTAGCATCATGTTATACTCACCGGCAGCAGGAATTGCAAGTTTGATTGCCGTCCAGTCACCGGTCTGTCCGTAAATACGCAGGCCCTGATTGGGACGCAACTGGATATTGGCAACGCCGCCGCCTGCCTGGAAATAAGACTCCTGATGGACCCAGTGCAGGGTAGTGCCGTACAGGGAGCTTAAATACTGGTAGACACGAACCTCTGTACCTGTGTGGGGCGGAGTATATTTTTTACCCAGTGTTTGTCCGGACAAAGCGCCGAAATGTTC
>JAZNDF010000073.1:0-4705 GCA_045587925.1 Faecousia sp. | reverse complement strand
CATCATTTTCTGCAAACTTACAACCCATTTTTGAAATTTTTTGTAACCAATTTCTGTTTTTCTGTGAAAATACAATCATTGGGCATCGTACCTGCCTTGCCTCCCCTATGAGGGGAGGCAAGGGGCGGGCGGCAGGTTGCCGCCCCTACAGATGGCGTCGATACCCTCCCGTAGGGGACGATGCCCACATCGTCCCAAATATTTCATCTATTCTTTATTATCAAAAGGGCGCATTGCAATTTTTGCAATGCGCCCTTAAGGGAGGGGAACAGGTATCTGTTTTATTTACTTTTCAGCAGCTTCTTCTTTTTTCTTGCCTTTGAAGAGCTTTTTCCGGAAGATTACCGCGATCACTGCCAGACAAACCACAGCAATTGCCGGGATGCCCCAAGTCTGCAGTGCGCCCAGAATGAACTCAGCGCGGCGAAGCTTTCCTTCCTTGGTGACAAACTGCACCGCAGTTTCATTGAGGGCATCGTAAGCTTCTCTGGCCTCTGCGATGCGTTCCTTGTCGCCCAGGGTGACGATGCCGATTTCAGAAATCAGGGCATCCACTTCCTCAGCCGCCGCCTTTGCCTTCTGCAGAGCTCTGAGCTTGCCTTCTGCAGAGGTCAGCTTGCTGTAAGAAACATTCTTACGCTCGGTCATATAGAGCTTATCCGCGGCTTCTCTTGCGGCAGTGATTGCAGGCTCGGCATCCAGAGTGATCTCTGCGGGGATCGCCTGGATCAGGGTCTCCACATACTTGACAAAGTCAGCACGGAGTACCTTGATCTCTGCCTCAGCTTTTTCCAGGAGCGTAATGTCAATCAGAATTCTCTGGGAAGGTGTGCAGGCATCGTAATCGGTGCGGATCGCCACAACCTCCGGCTCAAGCTCCAGTGTCATCGGGAACTTGCCTTCCAAAGCATCGATCCGCTCCTGGAGTGCCTTGGCTACCCGCGCATCGTTCAGGGCGGTGGCTTCACCGTAGGCAGTCATCAGGGCGTCGTAGTTTTTCACATAGTTCTGATAGCGGGGGAGCAGGGTCTTGTATTCGTCCACAAATACCGTCAGGGGCTCTACACTGTCAGCGGTGATCTCCTGGGCTACTGCCTGATCGATCTTGCACTCCAGCAGGTCCACCTCGCACTCCCGCAGGGTATCCAGCTCCTTCACCAGCGCCTTATAACGCCAGCTCAGGTTCTCGTAAGCAGAGCGGGCTTCCTTGATCGCCGCTTCCTTCTCCAGGGTAATTTCACCCAGGGAAGCAATCATCTGATCCACAGCGCCGGAAATTGCCCAGTCCTCGTCTGTTACATTCAGCGGCAGCAGCTTCAGATCTGTACCGCCCTGGGGAATGTAGTAGAAATCACCGTTATGGGCGATCACATAATCGCCGGTCAGGTCGCCCATCAGCCGTTTCACAGACTTGACCTTCAGCTTGCCAATGGGAGCGCTCATATCTTCGACCTCGATCCGCTGGAAGCCATAACCGGAGTTGAAGGCATAATAGATATAGCCTCTTTCCACATCGAACAGGAAGTCGTGGGAGGATCTCATACGACCGCTTTGATCGGTATAGTTATCCTTCTCGTAGGTGACGATCTCCTGGACCTTAAATTCCTTGGTGTCCGGGTCGTAATCGAAGCAGAAGATCATCTCGGAAACAGATGCCCAGATACGGTTTTCGATCACCGGGTCAGCCTCGATGCCTGCAATGTAGTAGATAGGTGTCAGCAGTCCGGAGATGTAGTCTGCCGGGTCAAATCTTGCCACGACCTCTCTTGTTTCATAGTCATAGGCTACGATATGGGCATTTTCCTTCTGCTCCATTGTGGTGGTGGTGCCGGTACCGGGGGTAAAGGCAGAGGATGCCCAGACCAGCTTGCCGCTGTGGGCAAGGCCGGTAATGGAATGATCCTGCACGATGTTCCGGTGGGTGTACCACTGACCGTTTGTGGTGTTATACACGGTAATGGAGCCTCCCCACTGGTCGGTATCCGGAACCGTACCGGCAAACACATAGCCATCTCCTGCCGCCAGCTCCAGAACACGCTTCTGACCGGTCTCGGTATGGTCCAGCTTCCAGCGCTGGATCACATCGTTGTCACGGGGAGACTTGTTCATATCGCCGGTATAGGGGTAAATTTCATTCAGGGTGGTGGAGGAATAGTTGCCGTAGTACAGCTTTCCGTTGTACCAGATAGAGCTGTCGCCCTGACCGCCGGTTTTATAGGTTGCGGTAACCTCGCCCTTTTCTGTATCATAGACCACACAGTCAGAGGTGTTAAAGCCGCCGATATACAGGCCGTTATCTCCCTCTTCGCCAATAGAGATGCTTAGCAGTCTTGTACCACCGTTGCCGTGCTTGACCAGATTGTCCCAGGAGGTGTATTCCTTGTTTTCCAGATCATACATTCTGGGGTTACCGCCAGCGCCGGTGGAGGCAGTAAACAGATATTCCTTGCCGTCCAGATCGATGAGTGTGGTGCGGGTCACAAAGCCAATACCGCCGGAGGGCATACCGGGCACTCTGGAATATTCCTTCGTCTGAACATCGTACTGCCACAGACCGAAGCCGTTGACAACGGCTAAGTACTGCTTGCCGTCAATGATCTCGGTGACGCCGCTCATAACAGGGGCAGGCACATCCACCTCGATCCGCTCCAGGGTCTCAGAGTTGAAGGCAACACAGGTATCGAAGTTCAAGCCGCCGAAGGTGCCGGCAATGAGCACCTCGCCGTCGCCCATCACATTCAGTCTGCCGATGGCAGTGGCCTTGCCCTGCACATCCTTAATGTTGGTGGTGGCAACCACTTCTTCTGTAACCGGGTCAAATTTCACCACATGGATACCCAGGTCACTGGAAACTGCCATATACATATAGCCGTTTAAGAGCATCAGAGCGCGAACTGCGTCGCCATTGCCGTCGATCAGCTGACAAACCTCACGGAAGATCCTGGTTTCCTTATCGAAGCAAACCAGATAGCCTCCGTGGTTGGAGCCGAAGTAGATCTTATTGTCGTACTCCACCATATCATATGCACCCTGAATATGCCACAGGTCGAAGGCTGTCCAGTTGTAGGTTTCTGTCATCTGGGTGTAGGGATCATACTTTTGCAGCCATTTACCGGAGCCGGACAGCCAGATCATACCCTCGCTGTCTTCATACACATCCGCAGGCAGACCGAAGCCGCCGTCGAAGGAGTCTGCCAGCTCGCCGGTATCCAGGTCGTAAACCAGGGTATTGCCGCCTTCACAGGGCATAATGTAGTAATCGTGACCGCCGATCTCCTTAATGGCGGCTCTGCCGCGGAAGTCCGCAACCTTCAAAGCCTTTTCCACCACGGTGATGGGCTGGACCGTCTTATCCTCTTCCTTCTCGTATGCGACCTCGCCCCGCTCCATATTCAGCTGGGAGTAGTTTGCATAACAGTACTTGCTGTTGTAGGGAGAGGTGGTGTAGCACTCAAATACGATGATATATTCCTTACCGGCTTCAAAATCCCAATGACCGATATAGGTGGTAGAGCCGTCCTCCAAAGTGGAGCTTTCTGCAAACAAAGAAGCTTCGCCCACCCGGTTGGAGGAGTCCATCGTCTTGTAAACATCCTCCGGGGCAGTATCGCCGGGGAGCACATAAAATGCCAAAGTACCGCTGTAAGCATATACTGCGTGATCCAGGCTCAGGGTAAAGGTACCGCTGCCGGGACTCTTGATCTTAAAGGCAGTCCAGTAATCCTGCAAGCCGTAGAAACGCATACCGGTATTCCGGTAGAAACGGGTGGTTCTGCCTACAATATCTATCGTATCTGCAGTATCGCCCTTCAATTCATCGCAGGAATTGTACCACATCCAGTTGACAGAGCCGTTTTTGTACATAGCCTCCAGGGTGTCCAGCTTATCCTGCAGGTAAACGGTCTTGTCCGTGAAAATGCCGTACATACCGTCTGCCAGATCAAAATCGTAGACGGTACCGTTGATCACCTTTCTCTTGGGAATTGTGCCATCAGCAACCAGGCCGTCCACGGTCATCTGAATTTCCTGGATATGCAGGAGCGTGCCCCGCTTCAGGTCAAATACCAGCACATATTCTTCGTTTTTGCCGAAGGTGTATTCGCCTAAGTAGAAGGTCTCTTCCCCCATAAGCTCTGCATTTGATACCAGCAGATTTTCTGCAGTCATTGCATTTTCGATCTCTTCCTCGGTGAGGGTCAGGGCATTGGGTGCAGGAATGAGATAGATATCTGTAACCAGCTTGCTGTTGCCGCTGGAAACCAGACGGATGTCATAAGTGGCTGTGCCGGGGTTCTTAATACGGAAGGAATACCAGGAGCCGGGAACATTCTGGTAGCCATCGTTGTTTTTGAAACGGAAGCAGCCTTCCCGGAAGGAGCCACCGGTGGAGCCGAATTCGGTGCTGATGGTCTCAAACTTCCAGTCGGTAGTGCCGGCTGCGTAACGGTCCTGCATATAAGCACGGACGCGGTAGTTCTTATCGTTGTTGTAACGGCTTCCTGCGCCCAGACCGGTCAGCAGAGGATCTTCCCGGCTCAGGTCGAAGTCATAGACCTTCTTTTCGGTTACGGGAATATCCGGATCGGGGGCAGGTACTTCTATCTCAATGGAACGGATATAAAGGCGCTTGGAGGTATCGGCAGTTTTCAGCACGACGATATACTCACCGGCAGTTTCGAAGTTATATTCGCCAACCCGGCTTTCT
>JAZNDF010000072.1:0-3164 GCA_045587925.1 Faecousia sp. | reverse complement strand
TCACATTTACTGCATAGTTGCAGACTTTTTCCGTGTCTCACTGCACGCCGTTCCTCATCAGTCAGCTTCGCTGACAGCTTCCCCCCGGGGGAAGCGATTAGGCAGTGCAATGTTTGCAACTGTTCGATAAACAGGAATTTGCCACCGGCAAATTGTATGCATATCCTTCCGCTTCACACATAGGTTATAGCAAACGGAGGGGATATGTATGCGGAAAAAGGATCTTATTTTGCTGGCGGGGGCAATTTGTGCCGCGATCGCCTTGACGGTCAGTCAGTTTATCGGGGACGGCGCGCTGGCGGCAGGTTCCTGGGGACTGTGCTTTCCCGCGGAGGGGCAGACCCCCACCGGTCCTGCCGGTATTCAGGAGCTTCAGAAATATGATGCGGCATTTGTGGATCCCACTGCCGAAAAGGTTTTGTATCTGACCTTTGATGCAGGCTACGAAAACGGCAACACAGAGAAAATTCTGGACACACTGAAAAAGCACGGTGCCCCCGCCGCCTTCTTTCTGGTAGGCAATTATATCGAAAAAAACGCCGACCTGGTGCGGCGTATGGTGGACGAGGGACATATTGTGGGCAATCACACAATGCACCATTACGATATGAGCAAAATTTCCGATAAGGCCACCTTCCAAAAAGAGCTGACCGATCTGGAGACCCTGTTCCGGGAGACCACCGGCAAGGAATTGCCCAAATATTACCGCCCGCCCCAGGGCATATACAGTCAGGAAAATTTGCAGATGGCGAAGGATATGGGCTATAGGACCGTATTTTGGAGCCTTGCCTATGTGGACTGGAACAATGACGCCCAGCCCACGGCAAAGCAGGCCTTCGATAAGCTCCTCCCCCGCACCCATAACGGGGCGGTGGTCCTGCTCCACTCCACCTCTGCCACCAACGCCGAAATTCTGGACGACCTGCTGACCCGTTGGGAAGAAATGGGCTATACCTTCCGAAGTATCGATAGGTTGTTCGTTTAATATCCACCCGCCCCGGATATTTATTATTTATTCTTTATTATCTAAAGAACATTTCTCATTAGATAAGAGATAATAAAGAATAGATATTTCCCGTAAGGAACGGGCGGCAGACCCGTCCACTACGAACGGCTACCATACTTCCGTGTCATTGCGAGGGCGTTTACGCCCGTGGCAATCTCCGGGGTATCGATACGCTGGAGTTTGCGAAACCAGTCTGCGGACTGGTTTCGCAAAGACACGAACTTAATAACCCTCCCCTACGAATGGGTTGGGTGACGGGACGGGAAACCCGTCCCGAAGAAAAGCATTAAGCATTAAAAAGAGCGCTGTCTCAAAAAGATGAGACAGCGCATTTTTTATTTGCTTACTTATTGGGGTTGGAGGAGCGCAGGGTAACATCGTGGGCGCCGCCTTCCACAATGGAGACGGAGGACACCAGGGTGATCTTTGCATCCCGCTGAAGATCGGGGATGGTGATCACGCCGCAGTTACACATAGTGCTCTTGACCTTGTAAAGGCTTGCCTCCACATTGTCGTGCAGGCTGCCTGCGTAGGTCACATAGGAGTCCACGCCTTCCTCGAAGGAAAGCTTTGTTTTGCCGCCCAGGTCGTAGCGCTGCCAGTTCCGGGCACGGTTGGAGCCTTCGCCCCAGTACTCCTTCATATAAGCGCCGTTCACCAGCACCTTGGGTGTGGGAGATTCGTCGAAGCGGGCAAAATAGCGGCCCAGCATCATAAAGTCTGCGCCCATAGCCAGCGCCAGGGTCATATGGTAATCGTGCACGATGCCGCCGTCGGAGCAGATGGGCACATAAATGCCGGTTTCCTTAAAGTACTCGTCACGGGCTGCTGCCACCTCGATCAGTGCAGTTGCCTGACCTCTGCCGATGCCCTTGGTCTCACGGGTGATGCAGATAGAGCCGCCGCCGATGCCCACCTTAACGAAGTCTGCGCCGGCCTTTGCCAGGAACATAAAGCCGTCTCTGTCCACCACATTTCCTGCGCCGATCTTCACGCTGTCGCCATAGTTTTCCCGAACCCAGGCGATGGTGTTTGCCTGCCAGCAGGTGTAGCCCTCGGAAGAGTCGATGCACAGCACATCTGCGCCTGCCTCCAGCAGTGCGGGGATACGGGTGGCGTAGTCGCGGGTGTTGATGCCGGCGCCTACCAGATAGCGCTTCTGTCCGTCCAGCAGCTCCTGGGGATGTGCCTTATGGGAGGCGGAGTCCTTGCGGAATACGAAGTACATCAGGTGGTCGTTTTCGTCCACGATGGGCAGGGTGTTGAGCTTATGCTCCCAGATAATGTCATTGGCGACCTTCAGTGTGGTGTCTGCAGCGCCAACGGTCATCTTTTCTCTGGGGGTCATAAAGGTGGAGACCTTCTCGGTGCCGTCCATACGGCTGACGCGGTAATCTCTGCTGGTGACGATGCCCAGAAGCTTGCCGGTAGCGGTGCCGTCATCGGTGATGGCCACCGTGGAAAAGCCATTCTTTTCCTTCAGCGCCAGCACATCTGCCAGTGTGTCATCAGGAGTCAGGTTGGAAGCGGAGACCACGAAGCCGGCCTTATGGCTCTTGACCTTCGCCACCATTGCCGCCTGGGCCTCAATGGACTGGGAGCCGAAAATAAAGCTCAGACCGCCCTCCTTTGCCAGTGCGATGGCAAGGCTGTCGTTAGAAACAGACTGCATAATTGCAGAGGTCATAGGAATATTCAAAGAAATTGCCGGTTCCTCCATGCCCTTGCGGTACTTGGTCAGCGGTGTGCGCAGAGACACGCGGTCAGGTACACATTCCTCAGAAGTATAGCCGGGAATGAGCAAATACTCGCTGAAAGTGTGGCTGGGTTCCGGATAATAGTAAGCCATATTAATTACCTCCTGTGTATGTGGTTCTTAATTATATTATTACCCATTACTATAACATAGGTTTCTTTTTCGGTCAAGAAATTTCTGCTGAAAAACCCTGCCACAAACTGCCAAATTCCTGTTTATCGAACAGTTGCAAACATTGCACTGCCTAATCGCTTCCCCCGGGGGGAAGCTGTCAGCGAAGCTGACTGATGAGGAACGGCGTGCAGTGAGACACGGAAAAAGCCTGCAACTATGCAGTAAATGTGAGTCTACCGCCCGCATTCCTCATCCGCCCCTTCGGGGCACCTTCTCCCCGGGAGAAGG
>JAZNDF010000071.1:0-3704 GCA_045587925.1 Faecousia sp. | reverse complement strand
CCCCGGATAAGCATTGCATATCCTCCGTAAAAGCCAGCCACCACCATAAGCATCCGAAAGACCCACTTTTCCTCGCTGGTAGCATAGCCCTTTTTCTCACTCATAAAATCATCCCTTGTATCTGGGCTCGCAGGTCAGGTTCACGCCCAGACGCTTAAATACCTTTTCATCCACCGGGGACAAGATCACTGTAGAGTGCACCTCACAACCCCGAAGCTTGTTGAGCTGTTCCATTGCCAGCTCTGCCTGAGAATCGGTTGCGGCACAGATGGACAGGGCGATCAAAACCTCGTCTGTGTGCAGGCGGGGATTGCGGTTGCCCAGATGATCTACCTTCAAATGCTGGATGGGGTTGATGACCTCCGGGGCGATCAGGTGGACACTGTCGTCCATACCTGCCAGTTTTTTCAGGGCATTGAGCATCAATGCCGCGCTGGCACCCAAAAGGTCGGAGGTCTTGCCGGTGACGATCTGCCCGTCCGGCAGCTGGATCGCCGCTGCAGGCCTCCCGGTCTGCTTCTCTTTTTCCAACGCCGGTGCGACTACTGTCCGCTGATCTGCCGTGACGCCCGCCTTTTTCATCAAAAATTCCAGCTTGTGGATCTGATTGTCCTCAGCCTTGCCCTGCTTCTGATCGCACAGCGCCGCATAGTACCGGCGCAGGATCTCCTGCCGGGAGGCCTCCCGACAGGCGCTGTCCTCCACGATGCAGTTGCCTACCATATTTACGCCCATATCTGTGGGGGACTTGTAGGGGCACTCGCCCAAAATGCGCTCAAACATAGCAACCAGCACCGGGAAGGCTTCCACATCCCGGTTGTAGTTGACGGTGGTCTTGCCGTAGGCTTCCAAATGGAAGGGGTCGATCATATTTACATCGGAAAGGTCAGCCGTTGCCGCCTCGTAAGCCAAATTCACAGGATGGCTCAGGGGCAAATTCCAAACCGGGAAGGTTTCAAATTTGGCGTAGCCCGCCTGAACGCCCCGCTTGTGCTCGTGATACAGCTGGCTCAGGCAGGTGGCAAGCTTTCCGCTGCCGGGACCAGGTGCGGTGACCACCACCAGCTCCCTGGTGGTTTCAATAAAATCGTTCTTGCCGTAGCCTTCGTCGGAAACGATGTGGGAAATATTGGCGGGATAGCCCTCAATGGCATAGTGGTGATACACCTTTACGCCCATTGTTTCCAAGCGGGACTGAAAGGCCTTTGCCAGAGTCTGATCATTAAACCGGGTGAGCACCACACTGGACACATACAGACCGAAGCCACGGAAAATATCGATCAGCCGGATCACATCCCGGTCGTAGGTGATGCCCAAGTCGCCGCGGATCTTGTTTTTCTCAATGTCATCTGCGCTGATGGCGATAACCACTTCCACCTGGTCCTTGATCTGCAGGAGCATCTGCAGCTTACTGTCCGGACGGAAGCCGGGCAGCACGCGGGATGCGTGGTAATCGTCATAAAGCTTGCCGCCAAACTCCAGATAAAGCTTGCCGCCAAACTTGGCGATCCGCTCCTGAATGTGGGCAGATTGCATCTGAATATACTTTTCATTATCAAAACCGATCTTCATATTGGACACGCCTCTCTTTTCCCGGCTGTTAAAATCAAATACCTTATTATTGTATAAGAAAATCGAAAAAAATACAAGCCTAAAAACAGATAAATTTCTGTTTATCGAACAACCCAATGTAGGGGCGGTTATCCTCCCCCTACAATTCGCGCCGAAGGCATATCGCATTGAAAATATATCGCATCCCGTAGGGATAAATCGCAAATCCCGGCAGGGATTTATATCGCAAACCCAACGGGACGCCGGGGTCGTCGTCCCCTACGAATGGGTATCGACGGTCGTTCGTAGGGGCGGATGCCCACATCCGCCCAGCAAGGTCGGTCAATAACGGGGTCATTTGGGACGATGTGGGCATCGTCCCCTACGCGGTGGTTTTCGCTACATTTTGCACACAGAACCTCCCCTATGAGGGGAGGCAAGGGGCGGGCGGCAGATTGCCGCCCCTTTCAAGCAGGAATTGGACGAAAACGGAGGTGCCGGGGCACCTCCGTTGATTATTTAAGCGAAAAGCATAATTTTGTTGATCTCCGTGTCGGTCTTGCGCATATTTAAGTGGAAAGCATAATTTTGATGATCTCCGTGTCGGTCTTGCGCATACCCTCGCTGGCCACCTGGCTGACATTGCGGATGGTATTTTCCACACCCTTGCTGACGATGCCGTCGCCGCTCATAAACTGACTGCCCTGACGGTACATCTCCATACCCAAAAGGCCTGCCTCCACTGCCGATGCGATCTTTGCGGCACAGCTTGCCTTTGCGCCGTCGCAAATCACGCCGGAGTTGATGGCCAGCCCATTGACCACCGTATGGGCGATCTCCTTGTACCGTCCGCCGTACAGGTAGGTAACACCTGCCGCCGCACCGCAGCCGGCGCTGGTCGCGCCGCAGTAGGCGGATAAGGGGCCGATGCCGGTTTTCAAGTGGATGGTCACCAGATTGGACACCACCAGCGCCCGATACAGCTGCTCGCTGTCAGCGCCCATATCCTGGGCATAGACGATCACCGGAACAGAGGCGGTGATACCCTGGTTACCGGAGCCGGAATTGATGACCACCGGCTTTTCACAGCCGTTCATTCTGGCATCGGAAGCGGCCGCCGCCCAGGCCTTTGCCATAGTGACCGTATCCTTTCCTCTGGTCTTCAGCAAAACCTGACCGATCCGGGCGCCGTACTGACGGGTCATACCCTCCCTGGCGATGTCCATATTACAGCGGATCTGCCGCTGGAGCACTTCCTCCACATCCTTAAGATCCACCTGATCTGCAAAGGTGATAATGTCCTCAATGGTCAAAAGCTGCTTATCGGCGTCCTCCTGGGCGGCCGACAAAATCTCCTTTTCCAGAGCGGGCGTTCCGTCTCTTTCAATGCGCACCACATTGGTGTGATCCCCGGTGATGCGGCACAGGCTTTTGTGACCGCCTGCCTCCAGTGTGATGCAAATATCGAACAGCTCCCCGCTTTGGGACTCCTCCACGGTAATATCTGCCCGGTGCAGATAGTCCGCGATCTGCTTTTTTTGGGCATCGGTCACTTCGGAAATGACCAGCAGCTTTTTCTCCGGCTGACCGGCAATCACACCGGCCGCCGCCGCCGCTTCCAGACCGTGCAGTCCGTCGGTATTGGGCACGATGACGCTTTTTACATTCTTAATAATATTACTGCTTACGCTGATATGTACCTTTTCCGGGACGCCGGGCAATTCCCGCACCGCCATTGCCGCCGCATAAGCCACCGCAATGGGTTCCGTACAGCCCATTGCCGGCACGAGCTCCTGCTCCAATATGCGAATATATGCCTGATACAGTTTTGCATCCATACGATGCCACCGCCTTTTTTCTTTTTAGTATACCACACTTTTTCCCAAAATCCAGCAGAATTTTCAAATTCCTGTTTATCGAACAGTTGCAAACATTGCATTGCCTAATCGCTTCCCCCGGGGGGGAAGCTGTCAGCGAAGCTGACTGATGAGGAACGGCGTGCAGTGAGACACGGAAAAAGCCTGCAACTATGCAGTAAATGTGAGCCTACCGCCCGCATTCCTCATCCGCCCCTTCGGGGCACCTTCTCCCCGGGAGAAGGGATTGTTGGTAGCCCCTGCATAAATCAAAACTGCCCGATAAACAGGAATTTG
>JAZNDF010000070.1:0-2000 GCA_045587925.1 Faecousia sp. | reverse complement strand
AACCTGACCTGCGAGCCCAGATACAAGGGATGATTTTATGAGTGAGAAAAAGGGCTATGCTACCAGCGAGGAAAAGTGGGTCTTTCGGATGCTTATGGTGGTGGCTGGCTTTTACGGAGGATATGCAATGCTTATCCGGGGCGGCGTTTTCAGCAATGCCCAGACAGGTAATGTGGTATTGTGCGCCCTGGCACTGGGAGAAGGGAACTGGCGTCGGGCAGCATACTTTATCATTCCTATTTCTGCCTATATGTTGGGTTGCTTTCTTTCGGAGTTATTCAAAAGCCCAATGCGCAGAAGATGGGTAATGCGCTGGGAAACGGTGCTGATCCTCATTGAGATCGTGGCAGTGGCGGTTATGGGATTCATCCCTGCAACGGCACCACATCAGATTTGCCAGATTCTCATCAATCTGATTTGCGCGATGCGCCTGACTACCTTCCAACGGTCTGAGGGCGTTGCTATGGCGACCATCTTCTGTACAAATCATATTCGCAACATCGGCACAACCCTGGCATCTATGCTCCGCCGGGAAAAGAAAACCGGAGAGAATCTGCATCGAATTGCCCTGCATAGCATTATGATCCTGTGCTTTATGGTGGGTGTTGCGGTATCGGTGCTTGCCTGCAGGTGGATCGGTGTGAAAGCAATCTGGTGCGTATTGCCGTTGCTTGCAATTTTGTTTGCAGAACTATTTCTGGCTGACCGAAAAGAAAAAGCGAATATATAATAATGTAAGGGGCTGTAAAAAAGTTCCTACAAAAAGCAGGCTGTGCCGAAAGGTACAGCCTGCAAAATGCAAAGTGCAAAATGCAAAATGACACGCAGGTACGAACACCCTTGTAGGGAACGGATATATCCGTTCCGTCGCGAAGCGCAAAAAACAGAAGTTTAACGGAATGCATATATGCATTCCCTACATAATGATTAAAAACAGGTGATTTTCTGTTGTGAAAACCACCTGTTTATTTATTCTCCTGCTGAATCTTGTCGATCTCCTTTTCGACAGCATCCAATATAAAGCGGTTTAGGCTCTTGCCCTGACTGGCAGCAATGTCCTTGAGTACCTGTCGCTGACCTTTCTTTACAACCAAATCAATTCTGTCGTATGTTTTCTTATTATATCTTGCAGTAGCTTCCTTCTGCGCATCGGAATATTTCATATATGCACCCTCGCAATATATAATTGAGTAATTATATGTTTATGATACCCTTGCTGTCAAAAAAGTTGCATAATTCCATAAGTATATATTTGGTAAAAATTGCGGATTGATATCATTATGGAATATAAATAGAATGTAGATGGAGGTGATCGTTTTGGAAGCAAAAGAAATCATAAAAGAGATTGAAGAACTGGATGAAATACCTCAATTTTCAATTCAAAAATAAATTCTGCGATATAGCTGAAAAAACAGATAAAATTTTGTGATTTTTTCTAAAATTATGCTTGACAAAAGGGCTTTGGGGTGGTATGATAATCGGGCGCGTGTAGGGAAACTCTGCGCGTTGCACTGCGATGATGCAGGAGATTGCGCCGAAAAGGCGGTAACTTCTGCGGAGTATGTCCGGTCATCGGGCGGCTGAGTTTTTTCTGTTTAGGCTGCGTATATCGCTGCGGCAGGAAGAGGGTCGGCCTTGCGTCGGCCATTTTTCTTGGCTCGGAATGATACGCACGGAGGCGTTAACAGAAAGCTCACCGTACCCAGACACCACGAAAACTGAGTACGAAATTCAAGGAGGAAAACAAACAATGGCAAACCAAGAAATGATCCGTATCCGGCTGAAGGCTTATGATCATCAGCTGATCGACTCCAGCGCGGCAAAGATCGTCGAGACCGCTAAGCGCAACGGCGCCGCTGTCTCCGGCCCCATCCCTCTGCCCACCAAGAAGGAAGTTGTTACCATCCTTCGCGCTGTCCATAAGTACAAGGACTCCCGTGAGCAGTTCGAGCGCAGAACCCACAAGAGACTGATCGATATCCTCAACCCCAATCAGAAGA
>JAZNDF010000069.1:0-9315 GCA_045587925.1 Faecousia sp. | reverse complement strand
GCAAGAGAAATGATCGAAAAGACGGGGTACGGCTGGGTGTGTGAAAACACTGAAGACGGAATGCTGGCGGCACTGAAACAGATCCTTTCCGATGGCAATGGGCTGGATGAAAAGAAAAAGCAGCTGGCCAATTTGCGTGTTGGAAATGAGATAGCAGCTTCCCAGTTTGCAAAGCTAATGGAAGATTGACCTGCCGGATCGGCAGGATAGACAGAGAGGATGTGAGGAAGATTACAGCCAATAGGAAATATATGCCCTTGACTGTTTGCATCGTTCTCTCACTGATGCTGTGTCTGGTACAAATTATAGGCAGTAGCCTTTCTGTTTTGGTGTGCCTTGGCGGCTATATGATTTTGCTGGCCTGGGGCTGCTGTACAGATTTTACATTGCCCATATTGCTGTTTTTCCTGCCCTGGTCGCCTATTTTGCGAACCAGTCCTGCAAGCCATACCTTTTATACCTATGGCTTTGTTATGATCTGTATGATCAGCATTATCAAAAGCCGGTTTCAGTTCAAAAACTATCAGATCAAGGCCGGCGCATTGATTTTGTTTTTCACACTGCTGTCCAAGGTGATGGAAGGAAGCGAGCTGTCATTTGATTATATTGCATTTATTATGATGATCTTCCTTTTCCCCTTCGTGAAAGAGGAGTCGGAAAAAGGTAAGTATGACTTTTATGAAGTTGTTCTGTTTTTTACGGTCGGTATCATCCTGTCTGCCCTGTGTGCGCTGAATTTTGCAGAGGCTTCCGGTATCCGGAGATTTATCCGGGTGGACAGCTATTTGACGATCGTTCGCCGAAGCGGCTTTTACGGAGATGCGAACTTCTACACGGCCCAGATCTTAGCCGCGTTGGGCGGTGTGCTGGCCCTGTTTCTTAAGGAGAAAAAAACCGGGCGGCTGGTGTTCTTGGCAATTCTTGAGATCTTTTTGCTCTATTGCGGATTTTTGTCCGCTTCCAAGTCCTTCGTGCTGGTGGCGATTGTCCTGCTGTTCCTTTGGTTTATTGCCGTTATGAAAATGCAGGGCAGAGCCGGTCTGAAGGTCACGCTGATGATCTTCCTGATTGTGGGAACCGGATTTATTGCCTCATCGGCACTTTTCAGAGGACTGATCACTATTGTTTTAACCCGGTTTTCCTTTACAAAGGACTTTGACAGCTTTACAACCGGAAGAACGACCATTTGGATGAATTATCTAAGGGAGATTTTCAGCAGTGCCAAAACCTTTTTCCTGGGAAAGGGCTTTACAGATATAAAAGTAAACGGACGGGCCTCCCACAACACACTGATGCAGATGTTTTTCCAGTTTGGCTTGATCGGCACACCCGCGCTGATCTATTGGATGAGCTGCTTCTTCCGGGAAGACCGACCGATCGAAAACGAAAGAAGAAAGCTGGATCTGAAGACGGCCATTGTGCTCATCGGCGCATTTGCCCCCTGGCTTGCTATCGATGCACTGTTCTTTGACGAGTTTTTCTTATTGCAGTGGTATATGATTGTGGCGCTGAATTATTTATGGCGAAGCCACAAAAAGATAGATTTAGAAACCGTTCGTATGGAGGAAAGTTATGGACGAGAAAATGAAAACTAAAGGAGATTTTGCGGAAATAAGCTTCAAGCGCCTGGTGGATGCATTACTGCGAAAGGCCTGGATCATTATTGTGACTGCGATTGCAGGTGCACTGGTTGTATTTGGCATTACTTATTTTCTGATAACGCCCAAATATCAGTCTTCTGCTATGTTCTATGTGAACAACAATTCCATATCTGTTGGCGAAGCCACACTGAGTATCGATTCCAGCGATATTACTGCCTCCAAGAGTCTGGTAAATACCTACATCGTTATCTTAAATACAAGAGAAACCTTGAACGATGTGATCGACTATGCAGGTGTTAACCTGAAATATGCAGAAATTACGGATATGCTCCACGCAGAGGCTGTGGACGAAACGGAAGTGTTCCGTGTGGTGGTTACTGCGGAAGACCCGGAGCAGGCAAATGACATTGCCAATGCCATTGCCTATATCCTGCCCAAGCGGATTTCCAGTATCGTGGAAGGCACCTCTGCAAAGGTCGTAGAATCGGCGGTTGTTTCGGCAACTCCCAGCTCCCCCAGCTATACAAACAATACACTGATCGGTTTTCTGTTGGGTGTTATTCTTTCGGTAGGTCTGATCGCGACCCAGGAGATGCTGGACATTACCGTCCGCAAGGATGAGGACCTGGCTTCTGTTTGTAAGTATCCTGTTCTGGCACCGGTGCCGGATATGAACGCACCCTCCAAGGGCGGCTCCTACTACGGTTACGGCGCAAAGCGCGGCAAAAAGAAAAAGAGAGGCACTTACACGACCACAAAGAACAATACCCCCACCATTATGGGCGGACAGCTCAGCTTTATGGCATCGGAAGCATATAAGCTTCTGCGTACCAAATTGCAGTTCTCCTTCTCGGATGAGAACGATTGCCATATCATTGGCATTTCCAGTGCCCTCAGCGGCGAAGGTAAGAGCTTGACATCCGTAAACCTGGCATTCAGCCTTTCCCAGCTGGACAAGAAGGTCCTGCTGATCGACTGCGATATGCGCCGTCCCACCTTGGCAGAAAAGCTTGGCATCCTGAAAGCCCCCGGCCTTTCCAACTACCTGACCAGACAGTGCCGTATGGAAGATATCGTGCAAATGTGCGGTCTGAAGGGCAATGAGCAGGCGTTCCATGTGATCACGGCAGGTCAAAACCCGCCCAATCCCATTGAGCTGCTCAGCTCCGAACGGATGAAAAACGGTCTGGAGGAAGTGCGCAAGGAATACGACTATGTGATTATGGACTTGCCGCCTGTAGGCGAGGTCAGTGACGCATTGGCAGTGGCAAAGGAAACAGACGGCATTTTGCTGGTGGTCCGTCAGAATTACTGCGACCGGCTGTCCCTGTCTGAGGCAGTGCATCAGTTCGACTTTATCCACTCCAAGATTTTGGGTGTCGTATTTAACTGCACCACCGAGCAGAGCGGCAGATACGGCAAGAGCTATTATAAGCGCTACTATCGGCGTTACTACCACCGGTATCAGCACCGTTATGATAATGGTGGCCGTTCCGTTCCCGACACAAAGAATGGTAGAGCTGCAAAATGAAGACAGTTGTAGATTTTCACAGCCACATTTTACCGGGGATCGATGACGGAAGCAAAACGGTGGAAGAGTCTCTTGCAATGCTGGAGCAAATGCGGGCGCAGAAAATCGATCGGGTAGTGGCGACCCCGCATTTCTATCCCCATCACGATCAGCTGGCACGGTTTTTGGATCGCAGACGCCGGGCAGAGGAAATTTTAAGGGAAAAATTAAGGGAAAAACCCGATTTTCCCCAGCTGCACATTGGTGCAGAGGTATATTTCTTTCCCGGAATTAGTGACTGCGAGGAACTTCCCCTGTTGACAATTGACGGCGGAAGGTATATTATGATTGAGATGCCCCATATGCATTGGACGGAGGAAATGTTCGATCAGCTGGAGCAGATCTATACAAAACATAATCTGTACCCGATCATTGCCCATATTGACCGATATCTGATGGGCAGACGGTCCGATGGGAAGCTGTTTGAACGGCTGACAAGATTGCCGCTGCTCATTCAGGCCAATGCAGAATTCTTTCTGGAACGGCGGTCAAGGAAACTGGCTATGCGGATGCTGCAGGAGGGGAAGATCCATCTCCTTGGCTCCGACTGCCATAACCTGACAGACCGCTCTCCCAATTTGGCACAGGCTCTGGAAAATATCCGAAAGAACCTGGGCGACGGGCCTCTGGCGTACATTAACGATTACGAAGAAGGAATTTTGAATTGCTTGTAAAACCGGCGTATGAAAAATGCGCTAATATATATGAAACGGAGATTAGTAATATGAAAAGAGTTATTTCTTTACTGAGCGTACTCCTGCTGTGTGTAAGCCTGGTCTGTCCTGCATTTGCTGCGAACGATACCTTTGTTCCCAGCATTTCTGAGAAGGACCATCCTGAGGTCGTCCCCACCGAGGACGGACATATTGCGGTGATCGTGGATAAGGACGGCAATGTGATCGCCAAGCTGGGCGAGGATTGCATTGTTCTGACCCCTGTCAGCGAAGCAGAAAAGTCTGAGAAAATTCCCGAAGATGCAAAACAGGCTCTGCTGGATACCTATCAGCAGCTGACAAACGGCACAATGGAGATTCCTTACGGCGATGATACCGAGATGGTCATCAGAGACCTGTTCGATATCAGCATTTTGTGTGAGGACGATGCCAAAAAGCTGTCGGAAGAGGGCAACACTCTGGTGATCACTCTGGATGTGGGCTACGGCGCCGGTTCCGGCGGTGTCATTATGGTGTATGATGACGGCCAGTGGTATCCTGCACAGACCAAAGACAATGGTGACGGCACAGTCACGGTTATTTTGGACCGGGTAGGCGTACTGTCTATTTCTGTACCCGCCAATGAAGCACCCGACACCGGCGATGACACCAATGTGACATTGTGGATCGTTCTGATGTCTGCTGCAGCAGTTGCTTTGATCGCGGTCGTGATTTTCCGCCGTAAGGCAGTGCGGTGATATGCATAAAAGAATAAACTTAAAAAACATTCTGTATCTGTGCGTCATTTTGCTGTTGGTTCTGGTGATCGTGTTCAGCGGAATTCAGATTTTGGAAAAAACTGTATTCCGGGAGCAGCAGGAGCCATATTCCTCCTATAGCTCAAAAACAATTGTCAGAGACGGGGTAAGCTATTTTCCCCGGCAGGATATTACTGTGATAATGGCATTGGGTATTGACGAGTTTGGTGAGGTCCAAAGCAGCGGCTCCTATAACAACAGCGGCGCGGCAGATATGGTGACATTGCTGGTACTGGATCACAAGGACAAGGTTTGCAACATTCTGTGCCTCAACCGGGATACTATGGTGGAAATGCCTGTTCTGGGCATTGGCGGCAAGCAGGCAGGCACCTATTACGGTCAGCTCGCCCTGTCCCATACCTACGGCACCGGTCTGGAGGATAGCTGCGAGAACACGAAAAAAACAGTATCCGACTTTTTGTACGGAATTACCATCGACCATTATGTTGCTATGAATATGGATGCTATTTCCATACTCAACGATGCAGTAGGCGGTGTGGCGGTAACCGTAGAGGATGATTTTTCAGAGGTAGACCCTACCATTACGATGGGCGAAGTGGTGCTCCGGGGTGAGCAGGCAATTCATTTTGTCCGTACCCGTTATGATGTGGGAGACCAGCTGAACATTTCCCGTATTGAGCGGCAGAAGGAATATATGGACGGATTTTTCACGGCATTGCGTGCTCAGCAAAATGAGGATGCAGAATTTGTGGTGTCTGCCTATAACCAGGTGTCGCCCTATGTCGTGACGGATTGCTCCGCCAATACCATCAGCAGTCTGATGAGCCGTTATGCAGATTATCCCCTGGGAGAGATCGTATCCCCGGATGGCGAAAACATTGTTGCAGACGGTTACTATCAGTACCGTGTGGATGAAGAAGCACTGGACCAATTGGTTCTGAAGCTTTTCTATACCCCTATCGATTCATAAAGAAAGTATTACACAGGCAAAGTACCGGGAGGAAAGAAATTGCGCGAAGGTTTGTTATTTGAAAATGACCAACTTATATATTATAAAAACGATAAGCCCTACCACGCCGGTGCAATCAAAGTAGATGGCGATATTTACTATATCAGCAGTCACGGACGGGCAGTCAAAGGTCGTCACGCGGTCCACAGAGAAATGGGCAACGATATCTTAAAGCGGGGTGTCTATACATTCGGCGAGGACTATAAGCTCATTGAAGGCTCTTATACTCCGCCGAAAAAGAAGAAAAACAGGCAAAAGGGAATAAGCAAAAAACAGCATAAATGGCTGAATATTGTGGTGATATCCGCTGTTGTGCTGGCACTTGGCGCATCTTATTTCGGCATTAAAATACTGCCGATGGATCAGATCAAGGCAAAGCCGACATCTACGACTGCCCCAACAGAAACGGTTGCACCTACTACCGGCAGTAAGAATATTATCATTCCTTCCAGTAATTTTTCAGATATAAAGCTGTGCTCCGGTGCGGCGCTGCGTCTGTATAATGGAGAAATTTCTGTTGAAAGTGCCATTGAAACCGGAAGTCCCTACCGGTCAATGGATTTTGAGTATGCATTTACCGGTGATGAGGCGATCTTGCTCGTCAGCGAAAATGAGAACTTTGACAATGCGGCTGAGTATGAATTACCGGCAGACAAAAGTCAGATCCAGCTGGATAATCTGAAAACCGGCACCAAATATTACTGGAAGGTAATTGCCGGGGATGAGACCCAGTCCGGGGCGTTTGAAACCGTAAGATCTACCCGCTTCGTGTCTATGGAAGGGGCATATAATACCAGAGATATTGGCGGTTATGAGACCGCGGACGGCAAAACTGTAAAGCAGGGCTTGATCATCCGCGGCACAGAGATCGACGGTCTGGTCGAACCCCATTTCTTCGTTTCCAGTGACTCCGCAAAGGAAATTCAGAAAACCTTCCAGTTTGTGTACGATTTCGATTTGCGGGCAAGCTCTCATTATACAGGTGCGTATCAATCCCGCTTGGGTGAAAATGTAAAGCATAAGTTTTACGCGGCCCCCCAGTACGGTCAGATCTTTGATGAAACCTACCGGGAGTCTTTGAAAAGTATTTTCACAGATCTTGCAAATCCGGACAATTATCCGATGTATCTGCACTGTACCTACGGCGCGGACCGGACCGGCACCATCGTGCTCTTATTGCAGGGCGTGCTGAATATGTCCGAGGAGGAAATGATCCGGGAATATCAGAGAACCGGCTTTCACCAGAAGGCTTACGGAAAAAGCACTGTTTTGGATGTGGTGATCGAGAATATGCGTCTGTACGAAGGGGAGACCCTGTCGGAAAAGATTGTCACCTTCCTGACAACGGAGATCGGCGTCACCCAGGCAGAGATCGACTCTATCCGAAATATCCATTTAAGCGAATAAACAATATAAAATGGGCGCGTTGCAACCAAAATGTTGCAACCCCCCCTTGCTTGTTATCAGGCGTATGTCAGGATCTGTTTTGCGGTATATTCGTCGGTGATCAGGGTGTTAACCATTTTTGTGCGCAAAGCACCGGCAATGGCCTCCGCTTTCTTGTTGCCGCAGGCAATGGCGACCGTCCGCTTGGCATTTTGAATGTCCTGCTGGGAAGCACACAGGGTGTTGTCATATAAATGGACAGTCTGACCGTTTTTGTCAAAGAAATGGGTGGCAATGTCTCCAATGACCTGGGAATGTTTTTCACTGCAGCCAAAGGTTTTTTCCAGATTGTCCAGTGTTTCCGTATTGCCGATGCCCATAATTACCAGATCGGCACTGCTCCAGAGGGCTTGCATATTTTTATAAAAGGAAAGCTTTTTCAGCAGGTCGCAGTCTTCCGGGCTGTCTGTGCGGTAGGGAAACCAGGCACATTGCAGGCGGGCACCGAGCTTGTCTGCCAAACTGCGGGCAAGCTCGTTGGAGGAAAAGTAGGCGGTCTCGTGGTCTGTGGCTCCGAACAGGGGAAAGACCGTATTTCCCTGGGTGGAGGTTTGGGGGAGAAAACCGATCAGTTCCTGAATGGTTCGCCCCCAGGAAATGGCAATTTTCAAACCGCCGGCTTTTATGATCGGCAGGATATGGGAAATTGCAGTTTTCACAGTCATCAGCTGGCGAATAGCTTCATCCTCACTGGCAACACTGCACACCACGCAATCTGCGATGCCGAAGGTGGCGCAGATCTCTTTTTCCAGCATCCGGCGGGTTTCCTCCGGATCGTGAATGGTGATCTCCACAATTTTCTCCCGGATCGCATCACTTAGCAGCTTGGAGACGGTCTGCCTGGAAAGCTTCATACGCACAGCAATTTCCTGCTGGGTCAGCTTTTTGTCATAGTAAAGGGTCGCCGCTTCATACATTAAAACTTTTTCGTTGCCCATAATTCGCCCTCCGGATCATTTGCTGCTATTTTATCATTGAAATCCGGAACTGTCAATTAACATTTGTCATTGACAAATGTTAATTACTATGTTATGATGCGGATACAACGAAAAAGGAGAATTGCTATGTTAGTTTCTATGAAGGAAATGCTGGCAGATGCGAAGGAAAAGCACTACGCAATTCCCGCATTTGATATCAGCAATTACGAAATGATGCGTGCGGTTTTGGAGACCTGTGAGGAGGAACGCTCTCCGGCTCTGCTGATGGGCTTGGGCGTGGATCTGAAGGGTAAGGGTATGCCCTTGCTGGCCTCTATGGTAAAGGCGGCATCGGAGCATTTTGCCGTTCCCGTGTGCTTCCATCTGGACCACGCCACGGAATTTGGTCTGATCAAGGACGCCATCGATGCGGGCTTCAGCTCCGTGATGTACGACGGCTCTGTGCTTCCCTTTGAAAGCAATGCGAAAAACACCGCTGAGGTGGTAAAATACGCCCACAGTCTGGGGATTTCTGTGGAAGCGGAGCTGGGACATGTGGGCAATGCCAGTGTGGGCAGTATCAGCGAGACCGGAAGGGATACCGACCCCGGTGAAAGCCTGACCGTGCCGGAGGAAGTGGTGAAATTTGTGGAGATCACCAATGTGGATGCATTGGCGGTCGCCATTGGCACTGCCCACGGCGTGTATCAGAAGACCCCGGAATTAAGAATTGACCGTCTGGATGAAATTACCGCAGTTTGTGACCGTCCGTTGGTTCTCCACGGCGGCAGTGGCACCCCCGATGACCAGATGCAAAATGCCATCCGTCACGGCATTACCAAGATCAATATTTTTTCCGATGTGGTTGCGGCAATGAACAAGGGGCTGAAGGACAAGCTCAATTCCGTAGAAAATCCTGCCACCTGGCCCTTCCTGGTGTTTGCAGATGCCCGGAAAATGATGAAGGATGTGGTGCGGGATAAGCTGAGGACCTTCGGCAGTAACGGTCGCATCTAAGGAGGAATATTATGTTAACTAAAGCAGTGCGCTTGTACGGTCAAAACGATGTGCGTCTGGAGGAATTTGAACTTCCGGAGCTGAAAAACGGTCAGATCCTCATTAAGGTGATTTCCGACAGTGTTTGTATGTCTACTTACAAAACTATTAAGCAGGGCGCAAAGCACCTGCGTGTGCCGGATGATGTGGCGGAGCATCCTGCCATCATCGGTCACGAGTTTTGCGCAGAAATCGTAGAGGTCACAGACAAGTGGAAGGATCAATTCTCCGTGGGTGACAAGGTGGTTATGCCCCCGGTGCTGTCTTACTTAGGCGGTATGCAG
>JAZNDF010000068.1:0-3362 GCA_045587925.1 Faecousia sp. | reverse complement strand
AACCACATCCTTAACGAACTTCAGCTCCTTCACATCGCCCACCAGGGGGATCATAATTTCGGGAACATTGTTCCAGTCGGGATGACGCTTAGCAGTTGCGATGGCAGCACGGATCACAGCCTTGGTCTGCATAGCAGCGATCTCAGGATAGGTGACGCTCAGACGGCAGCCACGGTGACCCATCATCGGGTTGAACTCGTGCAGGGATGCAATAATATCCTTGATCTGCTGGACAGACTTGCCCTGGGTAGCAGCCAGTGCGGCGATGTCTTCCTCGGTGGTGGGAACGAACTCGTGGAGCGGGGGATCCAGGAAACGGATGCAAACGGGGTTGCCTTCCATAGCCTCGTAAAGACCCTCGAAGTCAGCCTGCTGCATAGGCAGGATCTTCTGCAGAGCGGCTTCGCGCTCTTCCACGGTGTCAGCGCAGATCATCTCACGGAAGGAGCCGATACGGCCTTCCTCAAAGAACATATGCTCGGTACGGCACAGGCCGATGCCTTCTGCACCCAACTCGCGTGCCTTGATGGCATCACGGGGGGAGTCTGCATTGGTGCGGACCTTCAGGGTACGGTACTGGTCAGCCCAAGCCATAATTCTGCCGAACTCGCCGGCGATCTCAGCATCCTTTGTGGGGATGATGCCGTCGTAGATGTTACCGGTAGAGCCGTCCAGGGACAGCTCGTCACCCTCGTGGAAGGTCTTGCCAGCCAGGGTGAATACCTTGTTTTCTTCGTCCATATTGATCTCGGTACAGCCGGAAACACAGCAGGTACCCATACCGCGGGCAACGACCGCTGCGTGGGAGGTCATACCGCCGCGGACAGTCAGGATGCCCTGTGCTGCCATCATACCCTCGATGTCTTCAGGGGAGGTCTCCAGACGGACCAGAACTACCTTCTCGCCCCGCTCAGCCCAGGACTTTGCGTCCTCAGCGGTGAAGACGATCTTACCGCAGGCGGCGCCGGGGGAAGCAGGCAGAGCCTTGCCGATGGGGGAGGCGGCCTTCAGAGCCTTGGCGTCGAACTGGGGATGCAGCAGGGTGTCCAGGTTACGGGGATCGATCATAGAAACAGCCTTCTTCTCATCGATCATACCCTCGTCTACCAGATCGCAGGCGATCTTCAGTGCGGCAGGTGCAGTACGCTTGCCGTTACGGGTCTGGAGCATATAGAGCTTGCCGTTTTCAACGGTGAACTCCATATCCTGCATATCCCGATAGTGGTTTTCCAGGAACTCGCAAACCTTCTGGAACTGAGCAAATGCTTCGGGGAACTTGTCCGCCATTTCGGAAATGGGCATAGGTGTACGCACACCGGCAACCACATCTTCGCCCTGAGCATTGGTCAGGAATTCGCCCATCAGGCCGCGCTTACCGGTAGCGGGGTCACGGGTAAAGGCAACGCCGGTACCGCAATCGTCACCCATATTACCGAAGGCCATAGACTGCACATTAACAGCAGTGCCCCAGGAATAGGGAATATCGTTTTCACGACGGTAGATATTTGCACGGGGGTTGTCCCAGCTGCGGAAAACAGCCTGGATCGCGCCCATCAGCTGCTCCTTGGGATCGGAGGGGAAGTCGGTGCCCAGCTTTGCCTTGTACTCGGCCTTGAACTGGCCTGCCAGCTCCTTCAGGTCCTCAGCAGTCAGCTCCACATCCTGGGTAACACCCTTCTTTTCCTTCATTTCGTCGATAAGAACCTCAAAGTACTTCTTGCCGACTTCCATAACCACATCAGAATACATCTGGATAAAGCGGCGGTAGCAGTCCCAAGCCCAACGGGGATTGCCGGAGCGCTGTGCCATAACCTCGACCACCTGCTCGTTGAGACCCAGGTTCAGGATGGTGTCCATCATACCGGGCATAGAAGCACGGGCACCGGAACGGACAGAAACCAGCAGGGGATTGTTCAGGTCGCCGAACTTCTTGCCGGTGATCTCCTCCATCTTCTCCACATACTCCATAATCTGAGCCTTGATGTCGTCATTGATCATACGGCCATCTTCGTAGTACTGGGTGCAGGCCTCTGTAGAAATAGTAAAGCCCTGGGGTACAGGAAGACCGATCTTGGTCATTTCAGCCAAGTTTGCGCCCTTACCGCCCAGAAGCTCCCGCATACTGCCGTTTCCTTCGGTGAACAAATAAACATACTTATGTGCCATTGAAAAATCTCCTTTCAATTCTTTGACAGCCGCCGGCTGTCGTGTTTTATTTTTTTACAATAGACCTCAAATGCGCATATAGTTTAACATATTCATTTCCAAATGTAAACAGTTTTATAGAAAATTATGCAAAATTGTCCATTTTTAACACAATTATCAATAAATATGTTGCATTTCGTGCGCAACAAGCAAGGGCGCGGTTCGTACCGCGCCCTGATATCAATATTCCCGGACAACTGCCTTTACCAGCCCGATGAGCTCTGCGTGACTGCCGTCGATAGGTGGGTAGGCATCGTTTTCCGGCAGAAGCCAAACCTGTCCGTTTTTCCGGCTCAGCCGTTTGACCGTTGCCTCGTCCCCAATGCGTGCCACTACGATCTGCCCGTCGTTTGCGGTCTGCTGGGGGCGGACGACTACCTTATCCCCGTCCAGAATGCCGGCATTGATCATACTGTCTCCCCGAACCCGAAGGGCGAAGCAGGTGGGATCTCCCTCCCAGGCCATCGTGCCCTCCTGATTTTCAAAGGCAAGAATGGGCATACCGGCCGTTACCACACCGATCACCGGGATCTGACCGGGACGCTGGGTGGTGGCGATTGCCCGCTTGCGGCCCTTTTGGGAAGCGCCTGTTAAAAGACCCTTTTCCTGCAGCTGCTTTAGCTGATAGCTGACCGATGCGGTGGAATTTAAGCCAACTGCCGCGCCGATCTCCCGGATGGACGGGGCAAAACCGTTTTCCTGCACGAAGCTGTTGACAAATTCCAAGATCAGCTCCGCTTTATTGCTGGTTCTGGGCATAAGCATCCTTCTTTCCGTTTGATAGAACCATTGTAGCACAAATGTGCGAAAAAGGGAAGCTTTATTTTTGAGATATCGATATGCCTTCGGCTCGATATTTTTGCCTGGCAGCAAAATCGATATATGGCCCTGTTGCGGTACCCGGCGAATGTCCTCGGTGACAAAGCACCTTCGTCCCTCGCCGACCGCGGCCACTCACTCAGGTCGCTCGTCCCGCCCCCGGCGGCGCTCCCATCGCTCCCCATTCGATATGTTGCCTTAGCCTGAGCAATATAACCCGAAACAGTTTCTGAACCGCGATACCACTCCAATGCGTCGTTATCGCTTTTTGAAGGGCACAAAGCCCATCTGCAAAGCTCTGCCTCGCCTTGAAGCGGTATCGCGGCTCAGAAATCTAC